>NZ_JAAKTL010000006.1:0-208724 GCF_049174415.1 Aeromonas sp. 601039 | reverse complement strand
TGATCATCCTCTCAGACCAGCTAGGGATCGTCGCCTTGGTGAGCCATTACCTCACCAACTAGCTAATCCCACCTGGGCATATCCAATCGCGCAAGGCCCGAAGGTCCCCTGCTTTCCCCCGTAGGGCGTATGCGGTATTAGCAGTCGTTTCCAACTGTTATCCCCCTCGACTGGGCAATTTCCCAGGCATTACTCACCCGTCCGCCGCTCGCCGGCAAAAGTAGCAAGCTACTTTCCCGCTGCCGCTCGACTTGCATGTGTTAGGCCTGCCGCCAGCGTTCAATCTGAGCCATGATCAAACTCTTCAATTTAAGTTTGGTTTGCGTCGCTTCGTTGCCGAAGTTCAGCGGCTCAATGAATTGCTGAATTAACTGCTGCAACTAAAAGTTGCTTTGGTCACTTCATCAGACATTGATATCAAAAATTGTTTTTGATGCTCGATGCTGCGAGTGCCCACACAGATTGCTTGATTCAAATTGTTAAAGAGCGACGCAACAGAGTGTTGCTGCGGGAGTGGAATTCTCCTCGACCGCCTTCTCGAGTCAAGCCTTATTTTCAAAGGCTTTTCGAGGTTACCGACGAGGTTGTTTGCGTTGCCGCTTGCCCTGTCGATGGAGGCGCATTATAGGGAGCCGATTCTTTCTGGCAAGGGTAATTTGCATATTTTTTTGATAAGACCGCACAACCGTTCAAACAACAAACAACAAGAAGAAAATTCGAGCTAAATCACACATTATGGAGGCAGATGACAGGCAAGCCTCTTCTTAACTCATATAAGCCATTTCCGATTGTTGACGCGCCAGCCAAAGCTCCTCCATCTCCAGCAAAGTTTGATAGATTTTCTCCGCCTGTTCTGGCCGGCTGAACAGATAGCCCTGTCCATACAAGTGGATATCGGTCAGGGATCGCAGTACATCAAGCTGGGCCTGAGTCTCAATCCCTTCACAAACCAGACTCTTGCCCAACATGGATCCCATCCGGCAAATATTGGCGACCAGCTCGGATGCCTCCATGGAAGTATCAATGCCCTGTATGAAGGAGCGGTCAATCTTCACCTTGCTGACCGGTAGCTTTTGCAGATAACTCAAAGATGAATAACCAGTCCCAAAATCGTCTAATGCCAGCAACACACCCTGTTGATTGAGATCCTGCATCAGTTGCAGCGAATTCTTCACTTCGCGCATGGTGGTATCTTCAGTGACCTCCAAAACCAGACTGCTGGCTGGCAGGTGGTTCTCCATCAATGCCTTGGCCACCAGTTTGAGCAAATTGCGCTGGTACATGCCCGGCGAGATATTCACGCACATCTGCAGGTCGACCATACCCAAATGATGCCACTGATAAAGCTGCTCGCAAGCGGTGTTCAACACCCAGCCGCCCAGACGCTCGGCAAGCTGGAACTCCTCAGCCACCATGATCACTTCGTTTGGCGGAATAAAGCCCAGCTCCGGATGCCGCCAGCGCAGCAGTGCTTCGACAGCTTCACAACGGCCACTCTCGAGATTGACGATGGGTTGGTAATAGAGTTCCAACGCATTGTGTTCCAGCGCCATGATCATGTCCGAGGCCAAATGCTTGCGCCGCGCCGTCTCGTTGAGCAAGGAGTTATCGTAAATCACATAGGGGACATGGGTCTTGCGGCTATGGAACAGAGCCTGTTCCGCACGACTCAATAACTCCTGTGTTTTATCGCTGTCCATCGGATAGAAGGCAATCCCGATCCCCACCTCGAGCCGGAAGGGATAGTTATCATAGACGATATCTTGCTTCAGAACGTGCAGCAGTCGCGCTACCAGCTCCCTGACCTGACGCAGATCGCTGCTACCACGCTGGATAATGGCAAATTGATCGCCACCCAACCGACCACTCCACTCCCCTTCTTCACAGAGCAATCTGATCCGTCTGGCCAATTCACTGAGCAAAAAATCGCCCGCATCATAACCAAACTTGCTGTTGATATCTCTGAAGTCGTTGATATCGACCAATACCAATCCGAAAGGTACCTCCTGAGTGGCACAGAGCTCCATCCGTTCCAGCAATGCCACCCGATTGGAGAGACCCGTCAACGGGTCACGCCTTGCTGCCCTAAAGTGACGTCGAGCTTCATATACAAGAAGCAAGCTAAGGAGTAAAACCGAGATAACCAACCCCGACACCATCAACAGCAGAGCATTACGCAATTGACCAAAATGGCGATCATTCTCTGAGTAGATGTTGATGTTCTTCTGCATAACGGAAGCTAGTGCATAGGATAAAGGCTCCTGCAAGGGGGCTAGGCGCATCATTATTTGCTGGTAGACAGAGTCTCCGCTCTGCAGCTTGGTAATGACAGGCTCTATATCGCGAATGTTGTTTTCAATCAGTTGCACCAAGCGCAAGGTTTTCTGCTTATCCTGCATGCTTTTACGCAACTGACCGCTCAACAGGATGGGGGTTCTGCTCCAAAGAATGTCATAGCGCAACATCAGGTCATTGTGCTCTATTCCACCATAATGGTAGACCTCTACAGCACTGAGGAAACGCCCCAACTCGAGCTGCAGCTGCATCAGCGCCCAGGAGACATCATAGGTATATTTCTCCATCGCTCTGGTCGCATTCTGGAGCTGAACCAGACAATAAAGGGTGCTCCCGGTAAACGACAGAATGGATACATACAGAATGACGAGCAGTGGCCACGCCCTGGTCTTTCCTTTCACCCCGTGCTCCCGTGACTCTTTTATCAGTGTTGAATATCTATCAGGTCCAGCTGCCAAATCATCATGTCGGTATATTCAGAGCGCTTCAGCTCCGGATATTGATCAAGCGGCAACATAAACCAGAGCGGCCCCTTGTCACGGACCCTCATGGCTACCCCGTCATCTTCCCAAGCAAGAATAGGGTTATACTTGGCAACTTTGTCCCAATTGATGCGGATCTGAAAACTGTTCAATGCTGTCAAGGTTATGCTCTTGCCATTAGCCCCCACTGCGGCCAGCACGTCCGCCACCTTGGGCCCTCTGTACTTGTGAGGTTTATCAACCCAAGGGTTGCTGGTGACTATCTCATATTGCGGCAACGCCTGCAGCGTGGCCAAGTCAAAAAGCACTTTGCCGTCCACCTCATCTGGGGAGCTGATATTGCCGCTTACTTTCAAGATCACAGGCCCCTTGAGGGCCTCGGCAGCCACAAGCGGCATGGCAATCAATGCAAACAGCAGAGTTATCCATCCAAGCACCTTCATCTTTCCCCCTTACACTTTTCTGCTATCAACAGACTCAGTTTAGTCAGATATAAAAAAACGGCCCGCCAAGGCGAGCCGTTTCTCAAACAGAGCCGGGATGATGATTACATCATGCCCATGCCACCCATGCCACCCATATCAGGCATGGCTGGAGCATCTTTCTTCGGCAGCTCGGTCACCATGCACTCGGTGGTGATCATCAGGCCGGCGATAGAAGAGGCGAACTGCAGGGCAGAGCGGGTGACCTTGGTCGGATCCAGGATACCCATGGTCAGCATGTCGCCATACTGCTCGGTGTAAGCGTTGTAACCGAAGTTGCCTTCACCATTCTTCACCGCGTTGGCGATGACGGAGGCTTCTTCACCGGCGTTGATGACGATTTGACGCAGTGGGGCTTCCATGGCGCGCAGGGCAACCTTGATACCGACGTTCTGGTCTTCGTTGTCACCGCGCAGACCAGCCAGTTTGGCAGCAACACGAACCAGAGCAACACCACCACCGGCAACCACGCCTTCTTCAACAGCGGCGCGGGTAGCGTGCAGGGCATCTTCAACGCGTGCTTTCTTCTCTTTCATCTCGACTTCGGTGGCTGCGCCAACCTTGATCACGGCAACACCGCCAGCCAGCTTGGCTACGCGCTCTTGCAGCTTCTCACGATCGTAGTCGGAAGAGGTCTCTTCGATCTGCTGACGGATCTGGGCAACACGGCCTTCGATCACACCGGCATCACCCACGCCATCGATGATGGTGGTGTTCTCTTTGGTGATGACGATGCGCTTGGCACGACCCAGATCTTCCAGAGTCGCTTTTTCCAACTCCATGCCAACTTCTTCGGAGATGACGGTACCGCCAGTCAGTACAGCGATATCCTGCAGCATGGCCTTGCGACGGTCACCGAAGCCAGGCGCCTTGACGGCAGCCACTTTCACGATACCGCGCATGGTGTTAACCACCAGAGTCGCCAGGGCTTCGCCTTCTACGTCTTCAGCAACAATCAGCAGCGGCTTGCCAGCTTTGGCAACGCCTTCCAGCACCGGCAGCATTTCGCGGATGTTGGAGACTTTCTTGTCAACCAGCAGGATGAACGGGTCGTCCAGTTCAACAGAACCGGTCTCTTGCTTGTTGATGAAGTAGGGGGACAGGTAGCCGCGGTCGAACTGCATACCTTCAACAACTGCCAGCTCATCTTCCAGACCCTGACCATCTTCAACAGTGATGACGCCATCGCGACCCACTTTGTCCATGGCTTCAGCAATCAGCTTGCCCACTTTCTCGTCGGAGTTGGCGGAGATGGTGCCAACCTGAGCGATGGCATTGCTGTCAGCACACGGCTGGGACAGCGCCTGCAGCTCGGCAACGGCAGCCACCACGGCCTTGTCGATACCGCGCTTCAGATCCATCGGGTTCATACCGGCGGCAACGGCTTTCAGACCTTCGTTGACGATGGCCTGAGCCAGAACGGTTGCAGTAGTGGTACCGTCACCCGCAGCATCGTTCGCCTTGGAAGCCACTTCCTTGACCATCTGGGCGCCCATGTTCTGGAACTTGTCTTCCAGCTCGATTTCGCGCGCAACAGATACACCATCTTTAGTGATGGTCGGGGCGCCGAAGGACTTGTCCAGCACCACGTTGCGGCCTTTCGGGCCCAGAGTCACCTTGACGGCATCAGCCAGGATGTTTACGCCTTCCAGCATCTTGATGCGGGCTTCGTTACCAAACTTAACGTCTTTAGCTGCCATTTTTCTTCAATCCTTAAATCAATTCGGGGAAAAGGAGGATGGATTACTCTTCGACAATCGCCAGGATGTCGGTTTCGGAGAGGATCAGGACGTCCTGACCATCCAGCTTCTCGGTCTTAACACCGTAGCCTTCGTTGAAGATAACCTTGTCACCAACCTTCACGGCCAGCGCTTTGACTTCGCCATTATCCAGGATGCGACCAGTCCCCACGGCAAGCACTTCACCACGGGTGGACTTCTGGGCCGCAGTACCAGTCAAGACGATACCGCCGGCAGATTTGGCTTCAGCTTCGATGCGCTTGATGATGACGCGGTCGTGCAGTGGACGAATTTTCATCGATAACTCTCCCAAAATGAGTCTCATTGTTGCTTTGAGGAATGGCCGTTCCAGGCCAAATTAGATATGTCCCTGATGTGGGGCAGAGTTGCTAACCCTTCAAGGGCAAATACAAAAAAAATTTTTTCACGTACTATAAACATCTTCGATGGTTCAGCCATGTCCGCACTCTGGTGCAAGGTCGGTTCAAGCCGCCCGTTTTCGATGCAAGAACCTTCAAAGCCAGCTGTAGAGACGAGCCCTTGACCCGCACCAACCCCATGCTGACAGCCCCTATTCCGGTCGTACTGCGCCAGATGACGGGCCCCATGATCTTCGGCATCATCGCCATTCTGGCCTTCAATCTGGTCGATACCTTTTTTATCGGTATGCTGGGCACCGAAGCACTGGCCGCCATCAGCTTTACCTTTCCCGTCACTTTTGTGGTTACCTCGCTGGCGATGGGATTGGGCGCCGGATTGTCAGCGGTGATCGGTCATACCCTGGGGCAGGGCAAACACGATGAGGCGGCCCATCTCGCCACCGACAGCCTGTTTCTGGCGGTGATCATGGTAGCCCTGCTCTCCGCGGGGGGGGCTCTCACCATCAACCCCCTGTTTACCCTGTTGGGAGCCAGTGCCGAGCTTATCTCCCTCATCCATGACTACATGCTGACCTGGTATCTCACCGTCCCCATGCTGGTGCTGCCCATGGTGGGCAATGCCGCCATCCGGGCGACCGGCGATACCAAAACCCCCAGTCTGGTGATGGCCATAGCCGGGCTGGTCAACGGGGTACTGGATCCTCTGTTGATCTTCGGTATCGGCCCCTTTCCCGAATGGGGGATCCGCGGGGCAGCCATCGCCACCTCTATCTCCTGGTTGATGGCGATGCTGGTCAGCCTCTATATCCTGCGTCATCGGGAGGGCTTGCTGCTGTGGCGCCTCTCGCCGCGGGCCCGGTTGCTGTCCCACTGGCGGGCGCTGCTCCATGTCGCCGTCCCCGCCTCTTTTACCAATATGCTCAACCCCCTGGCCAATGCAGTGCTGATGACGATCTTTGCAGGACTGGGTACCGAGGTGGTGGCCGCTTACGGCGCCGCATCGCGGGTCGAGGCGCTGCTGCTGATTGTGATGATGGCCCTCGCCTCCGTACTGGCCCCCTTCATCTCGCAAAACTGTGGCGCCGGCAATCCGGCCCGCGCCAAAGCTGCACTGCAGAGCTGCATGAGTTTTGCGTTGCTTTTCCAGCTCGCCATCTATGGCCTGACCTGGCTACTGGCGCCACTCATCGCTAACCTGTTCAGCGATCATCCACAGGTCATCCGCCTGATTATTCTCTATCTGCATCTAGTGCCGATCGGTTACGGATTTCAGGGCATGGTGATGCTGCTGGCCTCGGCACTCAATGGCGTGCGGGCATCCAGTATTTCGTTCTTGTTCAACGGATTGCGACTGTTTGGTTTTCTGTTGCCAGGAGCCTGGCTGGGGGCAAAGCTGGGGGGAGAACAGGGGATATATCTGGGGATCTTGCTGGCCAATCTGGCGGCGGGCACCCTCGCATGGTGGTATGCCCGACACCGCTTCGAGGCGTTGTGCCATCAGGGTAAACCCTGATTCAGTCACTCGCCTCGGGTTTTCGTTTCGTCGATTACTCTTTACGCTCACTCTTTGCGCTCAAATTCGCCTTCGATGGTGGTGCCGCCCTGCTTGGCGTTCCCCAGATGATCATCGGACGGTGCGTTGCCAAACGGCGATTGAGTACGCTGGAAACCGCCCATCTGCATCCGGAACTGGCTGCTGCCGATCAGCTTGTCAGCCAGTTTGTTGCGCAGCCAGGGTTGCAGCAACAGCACACCGAACATGTCGGTCACGAAACCCGGGATAATCAGCAGCAGGCCCGCCAACGCCAGCATCATGCCCCCCATCACCTCGCGGCCCGGCATCTCGCCCATCTGCATCTTTTGCTGGGCGCTGAACAGGGTCTTGATCCCTTCACTGCGCACCAGCGAGGAGCCCAATACCGCAGTCAGTATGAGCAAGCCGACAGTCGGCAGCGCCCCGATTACCGAGCCGACCTCGATCATCATGGTGAGCTCCAGCACAACCAGACCCACCAACAACAAAAACAACTTGCCCATATCCACTCCAGCACCGGTAAATTGAGAAAAAGTGGCGCCCATCCAACGATGGTCAGAGGCGATTTTGCCGCCCCGTCATCACCACTTTCTGCCCTGAATAAATGGGGGCCGTCCCCCCTTTTTCAAGTTGATCAACTGACTCCTACGTCATCAGCAATCTAAAAAACCAGCAAAAAGTCACAAAAATATATAAAAATCATCACGATAAAAACTTCATAACATATGTGTACTTTCCTCAAAGTAATTTGAAAATGTCGCAAATTTAGTGATCCACCTCTAATAACCGATACCTCAATTGGAGTAGTATATTGATTAGTTTTTCGGGAGGTCACTCTCCCTACCGCCCCACTCGATGTGTGGTGCTTCAGGATGAGCTGTGCGCAAGGAACTCGCGACCACTCGGTGAGGATTTTTCCATTTATCTGATTTCTGAGGCATTACAATGAGCGACATCAAGAACGTCCGCATTGAAGAAGACCTGCTGGGCACCAAAGAAGTTTCCAATGATCTCTACTACGGTGTGCACACCCTGCGCGCTGTCGAGAACTTCAAGATCAGCTCTCAGAAGATTTCTGACGTTCCGGAATTTGTCCGCGGTATGGTGCTGACCAAGAAAGCTGCTGCACTGGCAAACGGCGAGCTCGGTACCATCCGTCCTGAAATTGCTGACAAGATCGTAGAAGCCTGCGACCTGATGCTGAACACAGGCAAATGCTTCGACCAGTTCCCGGTCGACGTTTACCAGGGAGGTGCCGGCACCTCCGTCAACATGAACACTAACGAAGTACTGGCCAACATCGCCTTGGAAATCATGGGTCTGGAGAAAGGCCGTTACGACGTCATCAACCCGAACGACCACGTCAACAAGTGCCAGTCCACCAACGATGCTTACCCGACCGGTTTCCGCGTTGCTGTGGTCAACAGCACTGACGTGACTCTGCATGCTCTGGAAGCACTGATCGCCGCTTTTGATGCCAAAGCAGAAGAATTCAAGAAGATCCTGAAGATGGGCCGTACCCAACTGCAAGATGCGGTTCCGATGACCCTGGGTCAGGAGTTCCACGCATTCGCCGTGACCCTGCGTGAAGAGATCAAGTCCATCAAGCGTTGTCAGGAGCTGCTGCTGGAAGTGAACCTGGGCGCGACCGCCATCGGTACCGGTCTGAACACTCCGCCCGAGTACTCTGCACTGGCCATCAAGCGTCTGGCCGAGATCACCGGTCGTGCCTATGTGCCGGCAGAAGATCTGATCGAAGCGACCTCTGACTGTGGCGCCTACGTCATGCTGCACGGCGCCATCAAGCGTCTGGCCATGAAGCTGTCCAAGATCTGTAATGACCTGCGTCTGCTCTCCTCCGGCCCGCGCACCGCACTGAAAGAGATCAACCTGCCGGAAATGCAGGCGGGCTCCTCCATCATGCCGGCCAAGGTCAACCCGGTTATCCCGGAAGTGGTCAACCAATCCTGCTTCAAGGTATTCGGTAACGACATCACCATCACCTTCGCCGCCGAAGCCGGTCAGCTGCAGCTGAACGTCATGGAGCCGGTGATTGGTCAGGCGATGTTCGAATCACTGAGCCTGATGGAAAAAGCCTGTATTTCCCTGCGCGAGAAGTGCGTGGAAGGTATCACCGCCAACCCGGAAATCTGCATGAATCACGTGCTGAACTCCATCGGTATCGTGACCTACCTGAACCCCTTCATCGGCCACCACGAAGGGGATATCGTCGGCAAGATCTGTGCCCAGACCGGCAAGAACGTCCGCGAAGTCGTTCTTGAGCGCGGCCTGCTGAGCGCCGAGCAGCTGGACGAAATTCTCTCCATCGAGAACCTGATGAACCCGCAATACAAAGCCAAGCGTTTCACCCGCGAAGCTGCCGTATAAGCGAGTGTGGGCCGGGATCTTCCCGGCCCATAAAGTCAGTTCCCGATTGGTCTTTATCCCCAGCCCGATCGGGAATTGGCTTTTTGCCAAATAAAAACCAAAAAACTAAAAAATGGAGTTATCGCTATGATTGGAATCGAGTTACTTGTCGTGCTCGCCGCTATCTATCTGGGGGCCCGGATAGGCAGCATCGGCATCGGCTTTGCCGGTGGTCTGGGGGTACTGGTATTGACGTGGGGTCTGGGCATGCCCATCCCGAGCGATCAACTGGTCAGCTACATCCCTTGGGATGTGATCATGATCATCGCGTCCGTCATCTGTGCCATCGCCTGTATGCAACTGGCTGGCGGGATGGACTATCTGGTCTTCCTGGCAGAAAAAGCGCTGCGCAAGAACCCCAAATACATCACCTTCGCCGCCCCGGTGGTCACCTATCTGATGACCATGCTGGCCGGTACCGGTCATACCGCCTTCTCCACCCTGCCGGTGATCGCGGAAGTGGCCAAAGAGCAGGGGATCCGTCCGTCCCGTCCGCTCTCCATCGCAGTTGTCGCCTCCCAGATCGCCATCACAGCTTCCCCGATCTCTGCCGCTGTGGTTGCCTTCTCCGGTATGCTCGAGCCGTTTGGTGTTGACTACCTGACCCTGCTGGCCATCTGCATCCCCTCTACCTTCCTGGCCTGTATCCTGGGCGCCTTCATTGCCAACATGATGGGCAAGCCGCTGGAGCAGGACGAAGTCTATCTGGAGCGCAAAGCCAAGGGTCTGATCAAACTGCGTGGTACTACCAAGCTCGAGATCAAACCGTACGCCAAGCTGTCGGTCTGGATCTTCATCGCCGCCATCGTTGCTGTCATGGCTTATGCCACTGCCATCTCCGGTAAAGTGGGCCTGATCACCAACCCGCCGATCCCCCGTGACGGCGCCATCATGGGCATCATGCTGGCCGCGGCCACCATCATGACCCTGGTGTGCAAACTGGACGCCACCCAGGTCACCAACATGCCGACCTTCAAGTCCGGTATGTCCGCCTGTATCTGCGTACTGGGTGTGGCCTGGCTGGGTAACGTCTTCGTAAAAGGCAACATGGACACCATCCAGCTGATCGCTGGCGACCTGCTGAACCAGTACTCTTGGCTGCTGGCCGTGGTGCTGTTCTTCGCCGCCATGCTGCTCTATTCACAAGGTGCCACCACCAAAGCGTTGATGCCGGCCGCACTGGCACTGGGTGTCAGCCCGCTGACTGCGATTGCCTCTTTCGCAGCCGTGAGCGCCCTGTTCGTACTGCCGACCTACCCGACCCTGCTGGCTGCGGTAGAGATGGACGACACCGGCTCCACCCGTATCGGTAAGGCGGTATTCAACCACCCCTTCTTCGTACCGGGCACCGCCACCATCGCCATCGCCGTGGCACTGGGCTTCTTCTTCGGCGGCATCCTGCTGTAATCCTATCGTCTGCCGATCGCCAAACAAAAAATCCCCGCCAGTTGGCGGGGATTTTTTTATCTCTTTACTCTGTGCTTGGCTGTCTGCAAGCAAGAGGGCTGACCTCTTATCCGTATGGCTCAACCACGGCGACAGCAGACACCACATCAGCGTGCCAGCAGCGCTATAACCACCGCTGCCGGATTGCCGGAGTAGTAGGCCACCATGGTACTCACCACCACGTCAGAAGGCGGGATCCGTCGGATCAGACCGGCTCCAGGGTATCCAGCGGCCAGCGCGGCACGGCTTTGACCGCCAGCGGCTCAAACACGCCCGCTTTCAGGCGCTGCATACCGGCGTAGGCGATCATGGCGCCGTTATCGGTGCAATATTCGGTGCGCGGATAGAACACCTCACCCTTGAGGCTCTCCATCAGCTCGGCCAGCTGGGCACGCAGGTGACGGTTGGCACTGACGCCACCGGCCACCACCAGACGCGTGAGACCGGTCTCTTTCAAGGCACGACGGCACTTGATGGCCAGGGTATCAACCACCGCATCTTCAAACGCCCGAGCGATATCGGCACGGGTCTGCTCATCATCACCATTGGCAGCGATGGTGTTGGCGGTGAAGGTCTTCAGGCCGGAGAAGCTCATGTCGAGCCCGGGACGGTCAGTCATGGGACGGGGGAAGTGGAAGCGCCCCTTAGTGCCCTTCTCGGCCAGACGGGAGAGCAGCGGACCACCCGGATAGTCCAACCCCATCAGCTTGGCGGTCTTGTCGAACGCTTCGCCAGCGGCATCGTCGATGGATTCGCCCAACAGCTGATAGCTGCCGATGCCGTCAACCCGCACCAGCATGGAGTGACCACCGGAGACCAGCAGCGCCACGAAGGGGAACTCGGGGGCTTTCTCTTCCAGCATGGGGGCCAGCAGGTGGCCTTCCATATGGTGGACGGCGATAGCCGGCTTGTTCCACGCCATCGCCAGCGAGCGGCCAATGGTCGCCCCCACCAGAATGGCGCCAACCAGACCCGGACCCGCGGTATACGCGATGCCGTCGATGTCATCTTTGCCCAGTCCCGCCTCTTGCAATGCGGCCTGGATCAACGGGATCGTCTTGCGAACATGATCCCGGCTGGCGAGTTCGGGGACAACGCCACCGTAGTCCGCATGCAGCTTGACCTGGCTGTATAACTGATGGGAAAGGATCCCTTTTTGATCGTCGAAGATCGCGATCCCGGTTTCGTCACAGGATGTCTCTATGCCCAATACACGCATTGCTAAAAAATTTCACTGCTAAAATGAGACGGCTATGGTAACCTTCGCGGGTTTTTTAAACCAGAGAGATCTCTGCGGGTTTACTTTCATTCCCTGTCCAGAGTATAATTTCGCACCATTTTAAGACATGCTGATCGATTGAAGGTCAGCTAACAATTTATCACTGAGGTGAAAGGCACATGCCAGTAATCAAAGTCCGTGAAAATGAGCCGTTTGACGTTGCTCTGCGTCGTTTCAAGCGTTCTTGCGAAAAAGCCGGTATCCTGTCCGAAGTTCGTAGCCGTGAGTTCTACGAGAAGCCGACTACCATTCGTAAGCGCGCCAAAGCGTCTGCTGTCAAGCGTCACGCCAAGAAGCTGTCTCGCGAAAACGCACGTCGTATCCGCCTGTACTAATCGGGAGATATTGCCGTGTCTCTGAAGGATCAACTCAAGGATCAGCAAAAGCTCGCCATGCTTGCCAAAGATAAGGCACGTCTGGGAGCGATCCGCTTGTTGATGGCAGAAATCAAGCAACGTGAAGTCGATACCCGTATCGAGCTGAATGATGAGGATATCCTCGCTGTCGTGACCAAAATGGTCAAACAGCGCCGCGATTCCATCAGCCAATTTGAAGCTGCCGGTCGCCAGGATCTCGCCGACAAAGAGTCCGCCGAGATCGTTGTGTTACAGGAATTCCTGCCGCAACAGCTGACCGCAGATGAAATTGCTGCCCTGATCGAGCAAGCCATCACTGAAAGTGGTGCTGCCATCATGGCTGATATGGGCAAGGTCATGGCTGTCTTGAAGCCGAAAATTCAGGGGCGTGCCGATGTCGGCGCCGTCAGTGCTCAGGTGAAAACCAGCTTGGCGTAACAGGCAACTCTCTTGTTTGGTCGAAGAAGCCGTGCTTCCCTTGGAATGCGCGGCTTTTTTATTTTCTCCGCAATGAAACAGGACGGTTATGGCAGGCAGGATCCCCCAATCCTTTATCGACGATCTGCTCGTACGCACAGACATAGTCGAGCTGATCGACTCGCGAGTGCGGCTGAAAAAAGCCGGTAAGAACTACCAGGCTTGCTGCCCTTTTCATAACGAAAAAAGCCCCTCTTTTACCGTTAGCCAGGAGAAGCAGTTCTACCACTGTTTCGGTTGTGGCGCCCACGGCAACGCCATCGGCTTTGTCATGGAGTACGACGGTCTCGAATTTCCCGATGCCATCGAAGAGCTCGCCAGCATGCAGGGCATGCAGGTACCTCGCGAGCAGAGCATCGGCGGCTCGGCCAATAGTCAGCCCGCTGTTAGCAAGGATCTGTTCGAGCTGATGAACCAGATCGCCCGCTTCTACGAGAGCAATCTCAAGAGTGCTCCCCACGCGGTGGAGTACCTCAAAGGGCGCGGTCTGACCGGCGAAGTAGTCAAGCGCTTCAACATCGGTTATGCCCCAAGTGACTGGGATCAGGTACGCCGCCGCTTCGGCGCCAGCCGGGATCACGAGCAGTTGCTTATCTCGGGCGGCATGCTGATCACCCGTGACAATGGCCCGGGCAGCTATGACCGTTTCCGCGATCGCATCATGTTCCCGATCCGCGACAAGCGTGGCCGGGTTATCGGTTTCGGTGGCCGGGTGCTGGGTGATGGCACCCCCAAGTACCTGAACTCGCCGGAAACCCCCATCTTCCATAAAGGGCGGGAGCTGTTCGGTCTCTACGAGGTGAAGCAAGCACACAAGGACCCGCGCAGGATCCTGGTGGTGGAAGGATACATGGATGTGGTGGCACTCGGTCAGTACGACATCGACTACGCGGTGGCGGCACTGGGTACTGCAACGACTAGCGACCATATCCACACCCTGTTTCGCACCACCGCCGAGGTAGTCTGCTGCTACGACGGTGACAACGCCGGTCGTGAAGCCGCCTGGCGCGCGCTGGATAATGCCCTCCCTCATCTGCAGGATGGCCGCGAGCTGAAGTTCGTGTTCCTGCCCGATGGCGAGGATCCCGACTCGCTGGTACGCCAGATCGGCAAGGAGGGCTTTGAAGCCCTGCTCGATGAAGCCCAGCCATTCGCCGACTTCATGTTCGAGCGTCTCGGCCGGGATGCCGCACTTTCGGGTGAGGCAGGCAAGTTCGAAGTGGCCAACAAGGCCGCCGAGCTTATTCGTCGCGTTCCGGAAGGGTTTACCCGCGAAGGGCTGATCACTCGTCTCTCCAGCATGATGCGTTGGGGCGAGAACAAACAGCGCATCGCCGAGCTCTTTGCTCGCAACAGTCAGCCCAAGGCCGAGGTCAACAAACCCAAGGCAGCCAAGCTGACACCACTGCGGCGTGCACTGGCACTGATGGTGCAATATCCGGCAGTAACGGCTGAGCTTCCCCCCATGCCGGAATTGGCCGGACTACGCGTACAGGGCATCAAGTTCCTGCTGCAACTGCACCAGCAAATCCAGGCACAGCCTGGTATCACAACCGGTATCCTGCTGGAACACTGGCGTGGTACCAAGGAAGGAGAGATCCTTGCTCAGCTGGCCATGCACGACCTGTTCGAGGAGATCAAACTCGATCAGGAGCCGGATATTCTGGGAGAATTGCAGGACACCTTCGTCGGCTTCATCAACCAGTTTCTGAAGCAGCGGATCGAAGAATTGCAGGCCAAAGTGGCTCAGGAAGGACTAAGCTCCGAAGAAACCCAAGAGCTGATGATGCTGATAAGAGAGGTGCAAATTGAGAAAAGAAATGAGAGTGGGGCTTGATATTTGAGTGATTAGTCCCAATATGGATAGCGTTGCCCGAATCGACGGGATGAAAAGCAAAATTTTTATAACCGCCTGGCCCCGACAATACTGCGGGCAGGGGTTTCTCATGACCGACGCCGCAACCAGACATAGCATGTCTGGCGGTTTTCTATTAGAATTGGCTATTTGCGCAGCAGCGCACTGTACGCGCAACCTAGCAACACCAACCGGATGAGTTCTATGGAGCAAACCCCGCAGTCTCAGCTTAAACTCCTCGTTGCCAAAGGTAAAGAACAGGGCTACCTGACCTATGCCGAGGTGAACGATCACCTCCCGCAAGACATTGTCGATTCAGACCAGATCGAAGACATCATTCAGATGATCAACGATATGGGCATTCAAGTGGTTGAAAACGCTCCGGATGCCGATGACCTTATCATGGCTGAAGGTGGTACCGCCGATGAGGACGCTGCCGAAGCAGCGGCCCAGGCTCTGGCATCTGTTGAATCTGAGATTGGTCGCACGACCGATCCCGTCCGCATGTACATGCGGGAAATGGGTACCGTCGAACTGCTGACCCGTGAAGGCGAAATCGACATCGCCAAGCGGATCGAAGACGGTATCAACCAGGTACAAAGCTCCGTAGCCGAGTACCCTGAAGCAATTACTTACCTGCTCGAACAGTACGACAAGTATGAAGCCGAGCAGCTCCGTCTCTCTGACATCATCTCTGGCTTTATTGACCCGAACGAAACTGAAGACATGGCACCTACCGCCACGCATATCGGTTCCGAGCTCGGCGAAGACGATCTGGCCGACGAAGATGAAGAAGACGAAGAAGACGAAGACGAAGATGGCGACAGCTCTGACGACGACGGTGACGGCGGTCCGGATCCGGAAGTTGCTCGTGAAAAGTTCGGCGAACTGCGTGCCCAGTATGAAGTGACCCGCCTCTCCATTCAGAAGAATGGTCGCGCGCACGAAGATACCCAGGCCGCCATTGCCCAGCTGGCCGATGTATTCCGTCAATTCCGCCTGATGCCCAAGCAGTTCGATCGCCTGGTCAACAACATGCGTGAAATGATGGAGCGCGTCCGCGTGCAGGAACGCATCATCATGAAGCTCTGCGTTGAGCAGGCCAAGATGCCGAAGAAAACCTTCGTCGCGGCCTTCACCAACAACGAGTGTGAAACTGCCTGGTTCGAATACCAGAAGCAGGCTGGTAAAGCCTGGTCTCCCCGTCTGGTTGAAATGGACGAGGATATTCAGCGCGCCATCGGCAAGCTGCAGCAGATTGAAGAAGAAACCGGTCTGTCGATTGCCCAGATCAAGGATATCAACCGTCGCATGAGCATCGGTGAGGCCAAAGCCCGCCGTGCGAAGAAAGAGATGGTTGAGGCCAACTTGCGTCTGGTTATCTCCATCGCCAAGAAGTACACCAACCGCGGTCTGCAGTTCCTCGATCTCATCCAGGAAGGCAACATCGGTCTGATGAAGGCGGTAGACAAGTTTGAATACCGTCGTGGCTACAAGTTCTCGACCTATGCAACCTGGTGGATCCGTCAGGCCATTACCCGCTCCATTGCGGATCAGGCCCGTACCATCCGTATCCCGGTACACATGATCGAGACCATCAACAAGCTCAACCGTATCTCCCGTCAGATGCTGCAGGAAATGGGTCGCGAACCGAACCCGGAAGAGCTGGCCATGCGCATGGGTATGCCGGAAGACAAGATCCGCAAGGTACTGAAAATCGCCAAAGAGCCTATCTCCATGGAGACGCCCATCGGTGATGATGAAGATTCCCACTTGGGCGACTTCATCGAAGATACCACCCTGGCTCTGCCAGCGGATGCGGCGACCAGCGAAAGCCTGCGCAACGCCACCCGCGAAGTGCTGGCTGGCCTGACCGCCCGCGAAGCCAAGGTGCTGCGGATGCGTTTCGGTATCGACATGAACACTGACCACACCCTAGAGGAAGTGGGCAAGCAGTTCGACGTTACCCGTGAGCGTATTCGTCAGATCGAAGCCAAGGCACTGCGCAAACTGCGCCACCCGAGCCGCTCGGAAGTGCTGCGCAGCTTCCTGGACGAATAGTCCTGACCCTGTGTCAAACTGCTCTGCCAAAGCCCCGCCATGCGGGGCTTTGTTTTGTCTGGCATTTACCCTTGCGACCCGCTTTGCCCCCTCTATCGACCTGGACAATTAGTCGCCAAGTGGTTGATATGCCTATAGACTGCCCTTTCCTCTTCCCCTATAATCCACGCCGCTAAACGCACAATTTGGCCCCTTAGCTCAGTTGGTCAGAGCAGTCGACTCATAATCGATTGGTCGTGGGTTCAAGTCCCCCAGGGGCCACCAAATTAGAAAAGGCCGCTCATAATGAGCGGCCTTTTTGCATCTACGTATCGGGCAATGTCCCGTGATAAGCTCGAGGAGGCCATAGAAAAGACCCGCCATGGGTGGGTCTGGGCAGGGTCCGGATCAGGCGCCTCACTCAGAGACAAGGAGCCTAATGCTGAGCCTCAGGTTTGCTCGTTGCTGCCGCTCTGGATGGACGAGCGACGCCCGATGGCAGGTAGCATCCGGGTAACCAGATTGCTGCGCTGACGCCAGGAGGTGAAAACAATGGCCAGCAGATGCAGACCAATCAACCCCTGTAGCGCCACCACGCACCACTCATGCCACTCGTCAGCCCCCAGTTCAAATCCCGTCTCGGTATTTTGAAACCAGCCGCTGCCAGCAGTGGCCAGCACAACCAGCCAGAGCGCCCACACGGCCAGCTTGCCGCTACCGTGATGACCCGGTGCCGGAGGCTGCCGCTCACGCATCTCGCGCGCTTGCTGGCGAAAATCCTCACCGCTGGGGATGAGGGCACCAAGGCGGGCGTAGCCACGGGCAAAAGTAAGCCCCCAGAGCAGACGCAAGGAGACCAGCCCAATGGCGCAGTAACCCAGCCACTCGTGCCACTCCTCCCCCGCTTCGTTAACCCAGAGGTTGCCGATGCAGACCGCCGCCAAGCCCCAGTGGGTCAGGCGAACCAGCGCATCCCAGCGAAAGGGCTCACCCTTTTTGCTTGGCATATTTGTGGTACTCCTTCTTCAGGTCGTTGACCTTGGCCAGATGTTCGCGCGCCTTGGCCTCATCACCCGCCTTGAGTGCGGCCAGGCTGGCGTCCAGCTCGGTCTGTACCTCGTTCATCCCTTCAAGGAATTTCTCTTTCTTGGCGGCCGGCATGTTCTTCTGCTTGGCCACATCCAGCTGGGCCTTCATCTCGTTGATGTGCTTCTCCATGGTGGCTGCATCATCAGCCTTGACGGCCTGCTTGTAGTTGAAGCCAATCTTCTTCATCGGCTGTTCCAGATCACCCGCCACGGCAGGCAGGGTCATCAGGCCAAACATCAGGGGCAGCAGCAGGGGGCGGACGGTTTTCAACATGGGATTTCCTTATATAACGACATGCTCGAATTGTTAGGGGTACTTATGAATCCAAACAAGAATTCATCACCAGCATGATGCCATGACTCATGGTGAAACGTTTGTGAAAAATGCTGTTTTTTGTGGCAAATAGTGACGGATATGCCGCGCTTGTTTGCGCTTGGTAACTGATTGAACGCAGGTGACACGCACCATGGGGATGGTTGAAAGCGGTAAACAGCGACAAAAAACCCCGCCGTAGCGGGGTCTGAATCAGCTGGCCAATGGCTTGCGTCAGTTACTCCTGTTCGCGAGCAATGGCGCGCCAGCCGATATCCTTGCGGTAGAAGACGCCATCCCACTTGATGCGGCCAGCGAGCTGATAGGCACGCTGCTGGGCTTCTGCAACGGTGTGGCCGAGGGCGGTGGCGCACAGTACACGACCGCCAGCAGTCAGGCTGGTATCGCCCTCCAGGCGGGTACCGGCATGGAACACCTTCTCACCCGCCACTTCATCCACCGGCAAGCCGCTGATGGGGTGATTGGTACTGTAATCGCCGGGATAGCCTCCCGCCGCCAACACCACGCCGATGGCGGCGCGGGAATCATAGATGGCCTCTTTCTGATCCAGCTTGCCTGCGCAAGCGGCCAGGCAGAGCTCCACCAGATCGGATTGCATCCGCAGCATGATGGGCTGGGTCTCGGGATCGCCAAAGCGGCAGTTGAACTCGATCACCTTGGGATTGCCTGCACCGTCGATCATCAGACCGGCGTAGAGGAAACCGGTGTAGACGTTGCCCTCGGCCGCCATGCCTCGCACAGTCGGCATGATCACCTGCTCCATCACGCGTCGATGTACCTCGGCGGTCACTACCGGCGCCGGGGAGTAAGCCCCCATGCCGCCGGTGTTGAGGCCGGTATCACCGTCGCCAACCCGCTTGTGATCCTGACTGGTGGCCATCGGCAGCACGTGCTCGCCATCGACCATGACGATGAAGCTCGCCTCTTCCCCCTCCAGAAACTCCTCAATCACCACACGGGAGCCCGCTTCGCCAAAGGCATTGCCGGAGAGCATGTCGCGCACCGCGTCTTCCGCTTCCTGCAAGGTCATGGCGACAATCACCCCCTTACCTGCCGCCAGACCATCGGCCTTGATGACGATGGGGGCGCCCTTCTCGCGCAAGTAGGCGAGCGCAGGCTCCACTTCGGTGAAATTCTGGTACTCGGCAGTCGGGATGGCGTGACGGGCCAGGAAATCCTTGGTGAAAGCTTTGGAGCCTTCCAGCTGGGCAGCGGCAGCGGTCGGGCCAAAGATGGGCTGACCGGCGGCGCGGAAGGCATCCACCACCCCTTTCACCAGCGGCGCTTCCGGCCCAACGATGGTGAGGCCGACCTGCTTCTCTTTGGCAAAGGCCAGCAGCCCTTCGATATCGGTCGCCTCGATGGCGACGTTCTCGACACCCGGCTCAAGCTGGGTGCCTGCGTTGCCCGGCGCCACAAAAACGTGACGTACCAGTGGGGAGTGTTTGGCCTTCCAGGCCAGAGCATGTTCGCGGCCACCGTTGCCAATGATCAGTACTTTCATCGTATCGCTCGCTTCTATTTGTGGTCACTGGACGGCCACTCGGGCCGTCAGTCAGTGGAAATAGTCAGTTGAAAAGAGACAACAAAAGGGCCGCCATCGGCAGCCCCTGACCCATCAATGACGGAAATGGCGCATGTTGGTAAAGACCATGCACATACCGTGTTCGTCGGCGGCGTCGATCACCTCCTGATCGCGCATCGAGCCACCGGGCTGGATCACGCAGGAGATACCGGCCTGCGCGGCAGCATCGATACCGTCGCGGAACGGGAAGAAGGCATCGGAGGCCATCACGGAGCCCGCCACGGTCAGCCCTTCGTCCGCCGCCTTGATACCGGCGATTTTGGCCGAATAAACACGGCTCATCTGGCCTGCGCCGACGCCGATGGTCTGGCCATCTTTGGCGTAGACGATGGCGTTGGATTTGACGAACTTGGCCACTTTCCAGCAGAACAGCAGATCTTGCAGCTCGGCCTCGGTCGGCTGACGCTTGCTGACCACGGTCAGGTCGCCCAGCGTCACCATGCCGAGATCTCGCTCTTGCACCAGCAGGCCGCCGTTGACACGCTTGAGGTCAAAGCCTTGCGCCGGTGCCGTCCACTGACCGCATTCGAGCAGACGCACGTTCTGCTTGGCGGCGACCGCATCGCGGGCCTCCTGGCTGACGGTCGGGGCGATGATCACTTCGACAAACTGGCGGGCAACGATGGCAGCGGCAGTGGCGCCATCCAGCTCACGGTTAAAGGCGATGATGCCGCCGAAAGCAGAGGTGGGGTCGGTCTGGTAAGCGCGATCGTAGGCACTCAGCAGGTCGTTACCGATGGCCACACCGCAGGGGTTGGCATGCTTGACGATGACGCAGGCTGGCTCGTCGAACTCCTTCACACACTCCAGCGCCGCATCGGTATCGGCGATGTTGTTGTAGGAGAGCGCCTTGCCCTGCAACTGGGTAGCGCTGGAGACAGAACCCGGCGCGGCATGCTCCTCGGCATAGAAAGCTGCAGCCTGATGGCTGTTTTCGCCGTAACGCATGTCCTGCTTCTTGATGAACTGGCTGTTGAAGGTGCGCGGGAAACGGGACTCCTCGTCACCCTCCTTGTTGTCACCGTAGGAAGGAACCATGGTGCCGAAGTAGTTGGCGATCATGCCGTCATAGGCGGCGGTGTGCTCGAAGGCTGCGATGGCCAGATCGAAACGGGTGGCCAGTTTCAGGCTGTTGCCGTTGGCATCCATTTCGCGAATAACCCGATCGTAGTCGGCAGCTTTGACGACGATAGCGACATCTTTATGGTTTTTGGCGGCAGAACGCACCATGGTCGGGCCGCCGATGTCGATGTTCTCGACTGCATCGGCCAGGGTGCAGCCCGCTTTGGCCACGGTGGCAGCGAAGGGGTAGAGGTTGACGACGACCATGTCGATGGGGGAGATAGCGTGCTGGGCCATGATGGCGTCATCCTGATCCCGACGGCCGAGGATGCCACCATGAACCTTGGGATGCAGGGTCTTGACCCTGCCATCCATCATTTCAGGGAAACCCGTGTAGTCGGAGACCTCGGTCACCGGCAGACCCGCCTCGCCAAGCAGCTTGGCGGTACCGCCCGTGGAGAGCAGGGCAACACCACGCTCGTTGAGTGCCTTGGCAAATTCCAGAATGCCAGTTTTGTCAGACACACTCAGCAGTGCACGGCGAATGGGTCGAGCTTGTTCCATCACACTATCGTCCTCAACATAACGGGGACCGTTCCATGGGAGGCGAGGCTCAACACAGAGAGTCCCCAAATAAATGGAAGTGGGGGATTTCGCAAACCACTCTCGCCCCGACATCCGGCAAAAGCGTTTTAGGAAATGCCCGCTTGGTGCGGCGCTCTGTTATGGGCGCGTATTCTACACAAAAAATGTGACCCGTGGTGGATTTTTTGAAACAGCAAAGCCTTATTTGGCGCGGCGTTAAACGTTTTCTACTTGATTTTCTCGAAACGTTTGCACTTTCAGTGTTTTATGGGAAAAAGGGTCGCCAGGAGATGTTTATCTGCCCCTTTTATGCCATTGGCTGGCAATCCATGGGCAAAGGGGTGATAGTGGATTCCGGTTTTTGTGGCGGCATACATTCAAGGGGAGAAAAGGGCATGTATCGGATCGGTGAACTGGCCAAGGCGTGCGGGGTCAAGGCAGATACCCTGCGTTTTTACGAGAAGAACGGGCTTATCTCACCGGGGATCCGCAACGAATCCGGCTACCGTCTCTACAGCGAACAGGACAAGCGACGGCTGGAGTTCATCATTCGCGCCAAGTCGGTGGGATTCTCGCTGGCCGATATCGGCGAACTGCTCGACCTCGATACCAACAAGGCCAAAGTCACCTGTCAGGAGGTGAAAGCAGTGGCCGACACCAAGCTGGCCCAGGTGGAGCAGAAGATCATCGAACTGACCCGCTTTCGCGACAACCTGCGCGAACTCTCCAATATCTGCTGCGGCGGCCCCCGCTCGGCGGAGCACTGCGCCATCCTCGAGACGCTGGAATCTGGCGCCCCGGCCCATCACGAGCACCACAGCCACGACCAGCATGACCCGGTTCACGGCTGACATGGTATGCCTGACTGAGCGTGCCTGGCTCAGAGTGACTGACTCGGCGCGCCCGACGCATTGCTCCGGCGGCAATTTGGTGACAAAATCGCCGCGTTTTTAACCGGTGCCAGTGCATCCGGTTGCCGGGCGTTAGCCTGAACAGGCGCCCGCAGCGAAAACCGCCATCCAGACACAAGCATCAACACACCAAGAGAAAAGAAGAGGAGCCATCATGGCCAAGATCCGGGTCGACCAACCCGCCCTCCCCCGTGAGGAAAATGCGCAAGGGGGCAGCTATGCCCATCAGCGCGGCGAGATAAAGGATAACCATCTGCATGCCCTGCTCTCCGATCCCCTGTTTCGCAGCCGGGTCGAGCGCAACAAGAAGGGCAAGGGGAGTTACCAGCGCAAGGCCAAATTTGGCAAGCGGTGGGAGCCCGGCCAACAACAGATGATCAGCGTCTGCTGCTGAGCGGGTTTCTACCGACCATAAACGATCAGGGCGCCATTGGCGCCCTGATTGTTATCTCGAAACACGGTTCGCCAAAACTGGCTCACGACCTGTCGCGAGAAGCTGTCAGCGAGGTGAAGAGCAGCGCAGGAACCGGAGCGTATAGAGATACGTGAGGCTTCCGAGCAGCGCATGAACCTTGATCACGGCTTCGCAGCCAGATCGTGAGCCAGTTTTCACTCATCCATAAACAGTTCGAGCAATACGTTCAGATAGCGATGGCCGAGAGAAGTGAGCTGCCAGCTATCCCCCAAATCCTCGATCAGCTCCTTGCTTTGGGCGATGGCGAGCACTGTCTCCACCCGTTCCAGCGGCAAGCCGGTATAGGCCTCGAACTCCGCCTTGGGGGCCGGTTCAAACAGGCGGAAGCGGTTCATAAAGTATTCGAGCGGCAGATCGTCTGCCGTCACCTGCCACTGCTCGTCCAGATAGGGGCGACTCTTGTCCAGATACCCTTTCGGATGCTTCACCTTGGCGGTGCGCAGGATCTGTTGGTTCGCGAGATCGGTCACCTTGCCGTGGGCGCCACAGCCAATCCCCAGATAGTCACCAAAGCGCCAGTAGTTGAGGTTGTGATGGCACTGATAGCCCTCTTTGGCGTAAGCCGAGATTTCGTACTGGCGATAACCGCTGGCGGTGAGCATGGCGTGGCCCTGCTCATAGATATCCCACAGGGTGTCATCTTCCGGCAGTTTGGGCGGTTTGGAGGCAAATGCCGTGTTCGGCTCTATGGTGAGCTGATACCAGGAGAGGTGCGGCGGGGCGCAGTCGATAGCCTGCTGCAGGTCATAAAGGGCGTCATCCAGACTCTGATCCGGCAGACCATGCATCAGATCCAGATTGAAGGTAGGCAACTTGATGGCATGGGCCAGTGCGGCGGCCTTGCGGGCCTCTTCCGGGCCGTGAATGCGGCCGAGGCGGGTCAGCTTCTCCTGCTGGAAGCTCTGCACGCCGATGGAGATGCGGTTAATACCGGCGCGCTGGAAACCGGCAAACTTGTCCGCCTCCACCGTGCCCGGGTTGGCCTCCATGGTGATCTCGCAATCTGCGGTGAGCGGTATGCGGGCCCGTACCCCGTCCAGCAAGGCTTGCATCGCCTCCACCGTCAGCAGGCTGGGGGTGCCGCCGCCGATAAAGATCGAGGAGAGCGGCCGCCCCTGCGCCCACTTCAGATCCTGATCCAGATCCTCCAGCAGAGCGGCGACATATTCGAGGTGAGGCAACTCCCCCTTCTGGGCATGGGAGTTGAAGTCACAGTAAGGGCACTTCTGGACGCACCAGGGCACATGAATATAGAGAGAGAGCGGCGGCAGTTGCAGCATGGGGCTTCCAATAAAACGGGGGCTCAAGGCCCCCATTGTAGATGACTATGTGTAATTGACCGTGTGTAACCGACAAGGTGGCGAAGTGACTCAGTGCGCCGCAGCCAGCGCCGCTTTGAGCTTGGCCAGCGCCTGACCGCGATGGCTCAGCTGGTTTTTCAGCTCGGCTGGCATCTGGGCGGCGGTGCAGTCGTGATCCGGCACGAAGAAGACCGGGTCATAGCCGAAACCGTGCTGACCGCGCGGCTCGTCGATGATCATCCCTTCCCAGCTCGCCTGACAGATGATGGGAGTGGGATCGTCAGCGTGGCGCATATAGACCAGCACACACCAGAAGCGGGCGCTCTTCAGGTACTCGGGGGCACCTTGCAGCTCGCCGAGCAGCTTCTCGATGTTGGCCTTGTCGCCGGCACCCACACCGGCAAAGCGGGCGGAGTAGACGCCGGGGCGCCCTTGCAGCAGATCGACTTCCAGACCGGAGTCATCGGCCACGGCGGGCAGACCGGTAATACGGGCGGCGTGGCGGGCCTTGATGATGGCATTCTCGACGAAGGTGGTGCCGGTCTCATCGGCATCGGAGACCGCAAACTCGCTCTGTGGGATCACCTGGATCTTCATATCGGCCAGCATGGCGGCCAATTCCTTCACCTTTTTCTGGTTACCTGTTGCCAGGACAAGCTTGTTCATCGAGCACCTCCGCAAAAATAATCTGCGCATTCTATGCGGCGCAAGCGTTTAGTAAAAGCGTCAATTACACCCGCTGTGATGGGGTTGCGGGGGATTTGCCGCCATCGAATAACCAGCTTTTTAATACATGTTTCCATAATGGAATAACCAAAGTGATTAAATACCATTTCTATTCATTACTGTGAGTCAGTAGACTCGCGCCCCAATTCATTAACCTGGCTGACTAAAGAGGTGACAGATGCCATTGATACTTTTGCTCGTACTACTGGTGCTGTTCAGTCCGCTGGCTATCGACATCTACCTGCCCGCCATTCCGCAGATGGCCGAGCAGCTGGGCGCCGAAGTGACACTGATGCAGGGCACCATCACCTGGTTCCTGTTCAGCATGGGGCTGGGGCAACTGCTTGTTGGCCCGCTGGCCGATCGCTACGGTCGCAAGCCCATCGCCCTGGGCGGCGTGCTGCTCTATGGCCTGAGCGCGCTGGGGGCCGGTTTTGCCGCCAGCCTCGGCGAATTGATGCTGGCGCGAGTGCTGCAGGGCTTCGGCGCCTGCGCTACCTCGGTCGCCGCCTTCTCGGTGGTACGTGACAGCTACGGCCCGAAAAAGAGCGGTCAGATGATCTCCTATCTCAATGGCGCCATCTGCTTTATTCCTGCGCTGGCCCCCCTGCTCGGTGGCTGGCTCACCGCCAAGGCGGGCTGGTCTGCCAACTTCTGGTTTATGGCCGGTTATGCGCTTATCGTCGGCAGCTGGCTGATGTGGCGGATGCCGGAGACCCGCCCGGAGGAGACCCGCAACGAAGGGGCCCTCATCAGCTGGTCCCGCTACAGCCCGGTGCTGCGCTCCCCCAGCTTCCTGTTCAACGCGGCGCTGTGCATGCTGGCGATGGCGGTGATCCTCGCCTATGTCACCGCCGCGCCGGTACAACTGATGGTGAAACTGGGGCTCGATATGAGCGGCTTTAGCTACTGGTTTACCGCCAACGCCGCGCTCAACATTCTGGCCTGCTTCATGGCACCACGCTTTATCGCCAAGGTGGGGCCAAGACGCACTCTGCGCATCGGCCTGCTGGTGTTGATGCTCTCGGCCATCACCCTGACTCTGGCCATGCACATCGAACATCCGCTGGCGATGATGGGGCCGGTATTCCTCTCCAGCATCGGCTTTGCCATGATTCTGGGCTCGGCCGCCGGGATGGCGCTGGCACCGTTCGGCCACTGCGCCGGTACCGCCGCTGCCCTGCTCGGCCTGTTCCAGATGAGCGGATCCGGCGCGTTGGTTGGCCTGACCGGCGCCCTGATGCACGACCCGCTGAGCCAGCTGGCGCTGCATATGTGGCTGCTGCTGCCGCCCTTGGTGATGCTGATGACCCGACGCGGTCGCCGCTTGTGTTTGCAATAAATCCTGTGCTCTGATGGGCACACTCAGGGGGCCATCGGCCCCCTTCTCGTTTGTATCGCCTTTACAACGAATGGCCATCCGGCAGAGAGCCTGCGATGGCAACCCCACTCACTCGATGTCAGCGGAGAACTCCCGATGAGCCACACTCTCAACGCAGCCCTAGTGGGCTATGGCTTTGCAGGCAAAACCTTTCACGCCCCCTTCCTCTCCACCACGCCGGGCTTGTCCCTGAGTTGGGTGGTGAGTCGCGATGCCGCCAAGGTGCAGGCCGATCTGCCCGACTGCCGGGTCGGTTCACTGGAGGAGGTGCTAAGCGATGAGACCGTCGATCTGGTGGTGATCGCCACCCCCAACGACACCCATGCCCCCCTCGCCCGCCAGGCGCTACTGGCAGGCAAACATGTGGTGATCGACAAGCCCTTTGCACTGGATCTGGCCGAGGCGCAAGCACTGGTCGAACTGGCCGAAAAGCAGCAGCGACTGCTCAGCATCTTCCACAACCGCCGTTGGGACGGGGATTTCCTTACCGTGCGCCGTCTGCTGGTAGAAGGGAGTCTGGGGCAGATAGCCCAGTTCGAATCCCACTTCGATCGCTATCGCCCCGAAGTGCGCCAGCGCTGGCGCGAAGCGGGTGGCCCGGGTTCCGGCCTCTGGTTCGATCTCGGCCCCCATGTACTGGATCAGGCGCTGCAGCTGTTCGGCCAACCGGACTGGCTACAGGCCGATCTGGCCGAGCAGCGCCCCGGCGCACTGGCGGACGACTACTTCCATGTGGTGCTGGGTTACGGTGCTCTGCGGGTTATTCTGCATGGCAGCTGTCTGGTCTCGGCCACCATGCCGCGCTTTGTCATTCACGGCAGCCAGGGCTCGTTCGTGAAATTCGGTATGGATGTGCAGGAAGATCAACTCAAGCAGGGCTTGCGGCCACCGGCGGCGGATTGGGGCATGGATAGTGAACCCGGTCAGCTCAGCCGCATTGTCGATGGTCAGTTACAGCAGCAGAGCGTGGTGGGTGAGGCGGGGGATTATGGCGCCTACTATCGCGGTGTCTGCGCCGCCATCAAGGGCGAAGGGAGCGACCCGGTGCCAGCAAGTGAAGCGCTGGCGGTGATGGCGCTGCTGGATCTGGCCCGTCAGAGCCACCTTGAGGGAAAACGACTGCCCTGTCAGAAGCTGTCTGACTAAGGTGTGGGCCATCGGCCGCGCTTGACCAACCTTGACCTTGTTAAACCGCCACAAGATGGCAATAAAGTGGTGTTTTATTGTGCAATTAGCGCTATTTAACGGCATCTTGTATTGATATCAGTCGTTGCAGTGGAGCTTTTTATCCACGGCACGAAAAAATGTCATTGTGATATCCGTTTTCATCGGTAACTAATGGGGCTATATTGCGCCCGCCTGCTGCCTCCCGGCTTCTTGTTTCAATACCGGGCAACGGTGGGCGCTGTGATGGTTGCACAGACCATCTCTCCATCTTTTTTTGAGGGAATGCACATGAACAAAGTACTGGTAGCCGGTATCCTGGGTCTGATGTTGACTGCTTGCGGTCAGAAAGAAGAAAAAGCTGCCGCTCCTGCTGCTGCTCCGGCCGCCGAAGTTGCTGCCACTGTAGAAAAAGCCGCTAGCGAAGCCACCTCTACCGTAGAGAAGGCCACCTCCGAAGCGACTGCAACCGTAGAAAAAGCTGCTACCGAAGCCGCTACCAAGGTTGAAGCTGCAGTGAGCGATGCCAAGGCCAACTAAGCCTGCACCTCATTCGAAGACGGGTCCGAAGGCAACTTCGGGCCCGTTTTTTTATCTGTCGCTCAGGGGGCCGGATTAATCAGCGAGGTGAGGATGTGATCCTCCCAGCGGCCATTGATCATCAAATACGCCCGTGCGAATCCCTCCCGCTCGAAGCCGAGCCGCTCCAGCAAGGCGCCACTACGCTGATTGGCAGGCATATAGCAAGCCATGATGCGATGCAGATCGTGCTCCCGAAACAGGTAGTCAATGGCGGCTGACAGCACCTCTCCCATCACCCCCTGCCCCTGATGCTGCTGGTCGATGGCATAGCCCAGATGACACGCCTTGAAGACCCCCATCAGGATATTGCTGAAGTTGCAGGTGGCGATCACCCGCTCGCCAGCCGGATCGAGGGCCACCAGATTGACGCCGGTACCGTTGAAGAACTGGCTGTAGCTATCCTGCAGCCGGTTATGCCAGTAAGAAAGCGTGTAGAAATGGTCATCGCGCAGCGGCTCCCAGGGGGCGAGATGGGCACGGTTGCGCCGGTAGAAGTCGAGCATCATGGGGGCCTGATCCGGCGACAGTATGGTCAGGTGGGTGCGGGCCGTCTTGATATGTGGCAGCGACATCAGGACTCCCGCTGTCTTAGCCACTCATCGCGCAGCAAGCTGTAGTGGGCATGGTCCACAATCCGGTTGCCCAGCCGCTCTGCACGCCGGGTCACCCCCTCCAGCTGCATCCCGAGCCGTTCACAAACAGCCCTGCTGGGCTCGTTATCGGTGGCGGCGCTGATCTCCACCTTCTCCATCCCCATCTCCTCGAAGGCGTGGTGGATCAGGGCCTGACAGGCCCGGGTGATGATACCGTTGCCCTGCCAGCGCTCCGCCAGCCAGTAACCGATGACCACCTTGCCAAGGTCGTGATTGATGCTGTTGTAACCTATGACCCCCACCACCTCCCCCTGATACTCGATGGCAGTGGTGAGCCCCTCGCCGCGGGCGAACTTCTCGATGGCACTGCGAATGAAGAGGGCGCTGTCAACGGGGCGCTGGATCAGTGGCGGCCAGGGTAGCCACTGGGAGAGGTACTCCCGGTTGTCATTGCAGAGGGCAAACAGTTCGCTCGCCATATCTGGCTGCAAGAAGAGCAGCGCAAGCTCGTCGTCCAACTGCCATGAAAACATGGGATTCTCCTTTCAAATCAGTGATCAAATAGCGAATCAGCACCCAATGTAGCCAATCGCCACTGGCCGCGCCAGCCACTTTTACGGCCCCCCTCCGGCAGGCTTCGCAGAGAGTGACAGCGCACGTACTCTCCTCCCTCAAAAGAGGAGGGTGGGTGTCCGAAACCGGATAATGCTCTCCACATGGCGCCGACGAATGCCCCCAAACGGCACTTTGGCAGATCCTGCTACCCCTTTGTGCTGCGCTGTCACTTTTGACAGGGGGCACTTTCCCCCACCGGCACTAGCTTCAAAACGCCCGACCTTCGGTCGGTTTATCAATCTCATCGATTTAAGGAAAGAAGAGATGAATAAAATTTATCTGGCCGTTGCGCTGGCCTGCTGGGGAAGCGCCGCACTGGCGGCGCAAGAGGTAGAGATCAACGTAACGGCAAACGGCATCCGGGCCATGACAGGCCTCAGTGCCGCGAGTGGTACCTTGCAGCTGGAAGATGGCGAGTTTCGTCAGGTGCGGGTGGTCAAGCTGCCCAACGGCCAGCAGCGGATCCGCTACGAGCAGGTCTGGAACGGCATCCCGGTAATGGGTCAGGTGGTGGTGGCTGACAAGAGCCTGAACGGCCAGCTGCAGCAGGCCAGTGGACGCATGCTGCGCCAGATCGATCAGGACGTGGCAAGCCCGGCCGCCACCCTCTCGCCACAGGATGCCGCCAGCAAGGCCAAGGCGGGCAGCAAGGGGAGCAACGAGCAGGTCAAACTCTACGTGATGCAGGATGAGAACGGGCTGGCTCGGCTGGTTTATCAGGTCTCCTTCATCGCCGAAGGTGACAAACCGAGCCGCCCCTTCGTCATCCTTGATGCCCAGAGCGGCGAGGAGCTCAAACGCTGGGAGGGGATCAACCACAAGGACGCCACCGGCCCGGGGGGCAACATCAAGACCGGCAAATACTTTTACGGCACCGACTTTGGCCCGCTCATCGTGGATGACAACTGCCGGATGACCAGCCCCAACGTCGATACCATCAACCTCAACCACGCCACCTCAGGCGGTGCCATCCACCAGTTCACCTGTCCGGAGAACCGTGTCAAGGAGATCAACGGCGCCTACTCGCCCCTCAACGACGCCCACTACTTCGGCAACGTGGTGTTCGACATGTACCGCAACTGGTACAACACGGCGCCCCTCACCTTCAAACTGAAGATGCGGGTTCACTACAGCAAGAATTACGAGAACGCCTTCTGGGATGGCAGCCAGATGACCTTTGGTGATGGCGCCACCACCTTCCACCCGCTGGTCAGCCTCGATGTGGCGGCCCACGAGGTGAGCCACGGCTTTACCGAGCAGAACTCCGGGCTGATCTATTCAGGACAATCCGGCGGCATCAACGAGGCCTTCTCCGATATGGCGGGGGAAGCGGCCGAGTTCTACATGAAGGGGAGCAACGACTGGCTGGTCGGCGCCCAGATCTTCAAGGGCAACGGCTCCCTACGCTACTTCGAGGATCCGACCCGGGATGGCAGATCCATCGGCCATGCCGCGGATTATCAGGAGGGGATGGATGTACACCACAGCTCCGGGGTCTACAACCGCGCCTTCTACCTGCTCGCCACCAGCAGCGGCTGGAACACCCGCAAGGCATTTGAAGTGTTCTTGCTGGCCAACCGCCTCTACTGGGGCGCCAACACCAACTACCAGCAAGGGGCCTGCGGCGTCAGCCGGGCGACCGCCGATCTGGGTTACAGTCAGGAGGATGTGGCACGGGCCTTCCAGACCGTCGGGGTCGATGCCAGCTGCGGCACCACGCCGCCACCGAGCGACAACGTGCTGCAAAACGGCGTGCCGGTGAGCAACCTCGCCGCCAGCAAGGGGGGCAAGCTCAACTACACCCTGAACGTACCGGCGGGCACTAGGTCGCTGCAGATCAGCAGCAGCGGCGGTACCGGAGATGCCGACCTCTACGTCCGCTTTGGCAGCGCCCCCACCAGCAGCAGTTACGACTGCCGCCCCTACAAGGGGGGCAATAACGAAAGCTGCTCGTTCACCAATCCCAAGGCAGGCACCTGGCATGTGCAGCTGTCAGGGTTTACAGCGTTCAGCGGCGTGACCCTCAAGGCCAGCTACTGATCCACCCGATGCGGGCCTTGTCCCGCATCGCTCTACTCATTGCGCCACCGTTTCGCCAGCGTGCGGGCGGTGGCCAACACGGTTTCCCGGGCCGGGTTGGGCCGCTTGCCACCTCGCCACGCCATCATCACATCCCAATGCTCTTGCGGCAGATTGCGCACATCGAGCCTGACCAGCCGCCCCACCTCCAGATCCCGCTTGATGGCCAGCTCCGGCATCAGGGTGATAAACCCGTGTTCCAGCGCCAGATCCCGCGCCGCACTGGCGGGCTGCACCGCATGCAGGGGGCTGGCGGCCCGCCGCAGCCGCCGCAACTGCTGGATAAAGACGTCACACCCCGGCCCCCATACCTGAGGCGCCAGCCGCTGGTCGGCAATATCCTCCAGGGTGAGCCCGTGACAACCGGCCAGCGGATGCAATGGCGAGGCGATAGCGATAATGGGGGAGCAGCAGAGCAGCTCCATCTGCAGGCCAGCAACCGGCGGGCGCTTGAGTACAAAGCCGATATCGGCCTCCCCGGTCAGCAGCGACTGCATGATCTCGCCGGAGTGATCCGTGGTGCAGCGGATTTCGAACGGCTCGTCCACCAGCTCCATCAATAGCGAGCCAAACACCACCGAGGTGAGGGATGGCAGGCTGGAGAGATGGATACAAGGCAGCGCAGGCGCCCCCTGCAGTGCCAGCCGCCCTTCGCTCAGGATCGCCAGCGCAGAGCGGGCCGATGGCAGAAACTCCTCGCAGGCACGGGTCGGCGTCACCCCGCGCCGATGACGCTGAAACAGCGGCGCCCCGAGGCTCTCCTCCAGCTGGGCAATCCGCTGGCTCACGAGCGGCTGTGACCAGCCGCGAATGGCCGCCGCCTGACTGAAGCTGCCCAGCTCAGCCACATCCAGCAGCAGTTGCAGATCGTCCAGATCCATAGACATAAATAATCCTGATATGAAATATAGGTAGTTGTCGTCTACCACTATATCTAAACCCTCTCCAGAATGAAGGTATCTGTGAATGAGAGGGCGTTATGGTCGATAGGGCGAGGTTTTGGGGACGCTGGTTTCTGGCGCTGGATACCACACTGGTGATCCTGGGTTTCTTTGTTGTGATGCCGATGATCAGCCTGCGCTTCGTCGACCAGCTCGGCTGGGCCGCCGGTCTGGTGGGGCTGGCCCTCGGCCTGCGCCAGCTGACCCAGCAGGGGCTGGGGATCTTCGGCGGCTCGCTGGCCGACCGCTTTGGCGCCCGCCCGCTCATCGTCACCGGCATGCTGTTGCGCGCCGTCGGCTTTGCCACCCTGGCCTGGGCCGACAGCGGCGCCATGCTGATCTTCTCCTGCTTCCTCTCCGGACTGGGCGGTTGCCTGTTCGACCCGCCACGAGCCGCACTGGTGATCAAATTTACCCGTCCCCATGAGCGGGGCCGCTTTATCTCCCTGCTGATGATGCTGGAGAGTGCGGGAGCAGTCACCGGTGCCCTGCTCGGCAGCTGGCTGCTGCGCTTTGACTTCACCTACGTCTGCCTGCTGGGCGCCGGACTCTTCACCCTGGCGGCTCTCTGCAACTGGACCCTGCTGCCCGCCTACCGCCTCTCGGTCAAACCGACCCCGATGCGGGAAGGGTTGGGACAGGTGCTGGCTGATCGCGCCTTCTGCCGACTGGTACTGATCCTGAGCGGCTACTACATGCTGTGGGTACAGGTGATGCTGATTTTCCCCATTCTGGTCAAGCAGCTCTCAGGTACCACCACGGCGGTGGGCTGGATGTACAGCCTGGAAACGGCGCTGTCACTGGCGCTGCTCTACCCTATCGCCCGTTTCAGCGAGCGGCGCTATCGGCTGGAGAGCCGGCTGATGGCGGGTATCCTGCTCATGACGGTGGGGATCGGGCTGGTCGCCTTCGTCAGCACCCTCTCCGGCATCTTCGTACTGCTGGCCTGCTTCTATCTGGGGATCATCATCTGTGAACCGGCCCGGGAGACCCTGATGACCCGGCTTGCCAACCCCACAGCCCGCGGCAGCTACATGGGCTTCAGCCGCCTCGGACTGGCGCTGGGAGGCATGACCGGCTACGTGGGCGGTGGCTCCCTCTATGACTTCTCGCTGCAACAGGGACAACCGGCCCTCCCCTGGCTGGTGCTGGGCACCATAGGCGTCGCCACCATGCTGCTGCTCGCCCGCTGCTTCTCCCGCCGCCCGGAGCTGGCTATCAGAGCCGCCGCCTGACGACCGCCCCACCTGCGGCAGCCCAATCAACGGGGCTGCCGCTCACCTCATATTCTGCAAGTCATCACAGCAAAAGGTTGCGAATTACAACTTTTACGCTATTTTAGTTGTCATGCACAACTAAAAAGGAACCCACGATATGGATCCCCGTCCCCTGCGCGCCCTGTCGCGCGATCTGGTTCGCGAACTCGGCATGCTCTCCCAGCAGTGCGGCAACCTGGCCCTCACCCCCATCGAGGCTCATCTGCTGATCGAGCTGGAAAACGCCCCGGCCACCAACCAGCAGCTGGCAGAAAAGCTGCACATCGACAAATCCAACGCCAGTCGTCCGCTTGCGCGCCTCGCCGAGCGGGAGCTCATCAGCTGGCACCCGCACCCCTCCGACGGCCGCAGCAAGGAGGCCCGCCTCACCGTCAACGGTCAGGGGATGCTGCTGGAGTTGCACCGGGAGATGGACGGGGCGATGGAAGAGATGCTGGCGCAGTTGAGCCTGCCCGAGCGGGAGCAGCTTTGGCAAGGGCTGCGGCTCTATCGCAGCGCCCTCTCCCGCGCCCGTCGCCAGCGGGGTTACCAGATCCGCCCCATCACGGCGGCGGACAATGCCCAGATCGCCTTGGTAATTCGCGCCGTCTCGGCCGAATATGGCCTCACCGCCGACAAGGGGTATGGGGTATCCGATCCCAATCTCGACACCCTCTCCCAGAGCTATCAGGGGGAAAAGAGCCGCTATTGGGTTATCGAAGGGCCGGACGGTTCCATCCTCGGCGGTGGTGGTATCGCGCCATTGGCGGGAGAAGAGGGAGTCTGCGAGCTGCAGAAGATGTACTTTATGCCCGCCCTGCGCGGACTGGGCCTTGGCAAGCGGCTGGTGTTGCAGGCACTGGACGAGGCGCGCGCACTTGGTTATCAGCGCTGCTATCTGGAAACGACCGAGGTCTTGCGCGAAGCCACCAGCCTCTATGAATCACTGGGCTTTGAACATCTGCCTGGCCCCCTTGGCTGCACCGGCCACGGGGATTGCGAGATCTGCATGGTGCTGACACTTGGGTAGCCCCCCCCCTCATCCCCAGCCCTTCTCCCGCAAGGGGAGAAGGGGGCAAAACACTTCCGCGATCTTTCAGGAAGACCTCCGATGGTTCCCTCTCCCTCCGGGAGAGGGCTAGGGTGAGGGCTGCTTGCGACTGGTATATGCTGAACCATTCCCCCCTGCATCCCTCCTTAAACAGGCAAAACGGCACAAAACAAGAGACCCCGCCGAAGCGGGGTCTCTTTGATTATCTGCCAATAAGCAAACCAGCGGTGATCAGTGCTCGCGAGTCTGGCGGAACTCGACGTCGGGGTGGCGCTCCTGAGCCAGGCGCAGGTTGACCATGGTCGGTGCGATATAGGTGAGGTTGTCACCGCCATCGAGGGCCAGGTTGACCTCGTTCTTGCGCTTGAACTCTTCGAACTTCTTGACGTCGGTGCCTTCCACCCAGCGGGCGGTGGAGACGTTGACCGCCTCGTAGATGGCCTCGACGTTGTACTCGCTCTTGAGGCGCGAAACCACCACGTCAAACTGCAGCACACCGACCGCACCAACGATGAGATCGTTGCTAATCAGCGGACGGAACACCTGTACCGCCCCCTCTTCGGAGAGCTGGACCAACCCCTTGAGCAGCTGCTTCTGCTTGAGCGGGTCGCGCAGGCGGATGCGGCGGAACAGTTCCGGCGCAAAGTTCGGGATACCGGTGAACTTGAGATCCTCACCCTGGGTGAAGGTGTCGCCGATCTGGATGGTGCCGTGGTTGTGCAGACCGATGATGTCACCGGCGAAGGCGTCTTCCGCCTGCTCACGGTCACCGGCCATAAAGGTCACGGCGTCGGAGATGTTCACATCCTTGCCGATACGCACGTGGCGCATCTTCATGCCCTTGCTGTAAGTACCTGACACGATACGCATAAAAGCGATACGGTCACGGTGTTTCGGATCCATGTTTGCCTGGATCTTGAATACGAAACCGGAGAACTTCTCCTCGGTCGCCACCACTTCGCGGCTCTCGGCCTTGCGTGGCATGGGAGACGGCGCCCAGTCAGTCAGGCCATCCAGCATGTGGTCGACACCGAAGTTACCGAGCGCGGTACCGAAGAAGACCGGGGTCATCTCGCCAGCGATGAAGGCATCGTGATCGAACTCGGGGGAGGCGCCCTGCACCAGCTCCAGCTCGTCGCGCAGTTGCTGGGCCAGATCTTCGCCGACGGCGGCATCCAGATCCGGGTTGTTCAGCCCCTTGACCACCCGCTTCTCCTGGATGGTGTGGCCCTGACCGCTCTGATAGAGATAGGTCTCATCCTTGTAGAGGTGGTAGACACCCTTGAAGGATTTGCCACAGCCGATAGGCCAGGTGATGGGGGCACACATGATCTTCAGCTCGCGCTCCACCTCGTCCATCACTTCCATCGGATCGCGCACTTCGCGGTCCAGCTTGTTCATGAAGGTGAGGATGGGGGTATCACGCAGACGGGTCACTTCCATCAGCTTGCGGGTCCGGTCTTCAACACCCTTGGCGGCATCGATGACCATCAGGCAGCAGTCGACCGCGGTCAGGGTACGGTAGGTATCTTCAGAGAAGTCCTCGTGACCCGGGGTGTCGAGCAGGTTGACCAGACAATCGGCATAGGGGAACTGCATCACCGAGGTGGTGATGGAGATACCACGCTGCTTCTCCATCTCCATCCAGTCGGATTTGGCGTGCTGGCCCGAGCCACGGCCCTTGACGGTACCGGCGCGCTGAATGGCCTGTCCGAACAGCAGGACTTTCTCGGTGATGGTGGTTTTACCCGCATCCGGGTGCGAAATGATCGCAAAAGTGCGTCTCTTGGAGACTTCACTCAGAAATTCAGCTGACATAATTCAACGTTCTTCTATTGAGCGGTGGCATCAGCCACCGTGGGAATAAATCCGGAATGCCGCTCACGGCACATGTATACGCAACGAAAGCCACGCCAGCTGGCGTATTGCCAACCTGGTGGAGAGAGGGAGGAGGGTTGCGTTACATGGGTCTTCTCGCCTGAGTCAAAGCAAAATTGCGCGACATTATACCCGCGCGAGTGAAAAATACCCAGTCCGTCAGTCGTCTGTTTCCACCCGGTTGCGCCCGGCCCCTTTTGCCCGGTAGAGAGCCTCATCCGCACGCCGGATCAACGCGGCCAGATCCTGATCATCATCGCGCTGGCAGGCACACCCGATGCTGATGGTCACCGGATGGGACAAACCGGGCAACGCCCGTTGGCCGACCCTGGCGCGGATCCGCTCAGCCAAACGGGACGCCTCCTCCAGCCCCGTCTCCGGCAGCAGTGCCAAAAACTCCTCTCCACCGGTACGGCCCAGCAGATCCTGCTGCCGCAACTCTCTTGCCACCATTCTGGATACCCACTGCAGTACCCGATCTCCCTGATGATGACCCAGCGAATCGTTGATCCGCTTGAAGTGATCGATATCAAAAAGCAGCAGAGAAAAGGGCATTCGCTGCCTGCGGGCCAGCTCAAAGTGCTCGCGCCCATCCACCAGCACCCGACGCCGGTTATCGATGCCGGTCAGCTCATCGGTAAAGGCCAACCGATGCATCCGACGATTGCGCTCCAGCAACCACCTCATCGTCAGCAGAGCCACTCCACCGCAGAGCACCATCACCACCAGCAACCAGAAGCGACGCTCCTTGATCTGCGCCAGCTCCTGCCGCTGCAACTGCTGCTCGACCCGCAACCGCTTGTTCTCTTCCGCCTGGCGGGTCAGTTCAAACTGGCCGCGCACCCAGGCTGTACTCTGCTCTCGCTGCATCTGGTCGAGGCGCTGCTCTTGCACCAAATGATCCCGCAAGGCCGCCAGCGCAGCCGGATAGTCCCGTTGCAGCTCGAATGCTTCGCTGCGCACTGCGTAGAGATCCATCAGGTAACGAGTGTGCCCCTCAGCCTTCAGGATCGGTTCAATCTTCGCCAGTGCGCTCAAGGCCGGGACCGGATCCCGCATTTTCACCTGCAGTTTGGCCATTACCAGCTCGAGATGGGCGTGGAGGATAGGATCAACTTCAGGGGTGAGCACGCCTGCTGCCTGCGCCAGCAAGCGTCCGGCCTGCTCCAGGCGCGCCAGACCGAGCAGAGCCTCCGCCAGCATCACTTGACGATCCGCATGTTCAATCCGGTACTCGGGTTGTTGCAAAAAGGCGAGACTACGTTCGAGCTCCTGCTGCGCTTCCTGATAGCGCCCCGTCTCCAGATAGACCAGAGCCAGCTGCTCTCTCATCCTGGCCAAACCGAACCCGTCATGGTTGTGGGCAAAGTGTTCATGCAACCGGTTCAGGGTAGTGAGCGCCTCGGCATAGAGACCCATGCGGCGAAACGCGGCGGCAATCTCGAGCTGCGCCCGGTTATACCAGGTGGTCAATCCCAACCGTTCGTAGATGTCGTGCGCCCTGGTGAGATCCACCAGCCCCTGCCCTGACGCCCCCTGAAACGACAACATGGCTCCCCGGTGGGACAGCGCAAGCGCCTCCAGCTTGAGCACAGCGGCCTCCCCTGCCAACCGCAGCCCCTCATCATAATCCCGACGGGCCTGTGCCACCTCGCCGAGCAGCTGATTGAACCAGCCACGACAGATGAGCAACTCGGCAATGGCTGCGTCATCTCCCCGTTGTTGAGCCAGCACCAGTTGGCTGTCGGCATACGCAATCGCACGGCGAGACGCCTGGATGTCATCGGCAGATTGGGCCCAGCAAGCCAGACGACTGATCCGCATCAGCTGGGACGGTGGATAGTCGCTGCCATCCCGCAGCAAGCGAGCAACGCGCTCCCGCAGCAACTCGATAGGCTGATGGACCTGCTCCATCTCCTCCAGTTCATTTTCCAACTGCTCGGGGGACAAGGGTCTGGCTGCCAGCCCGAATACCGCCAGCAACAGCAGCAAGGCAAGTCGGCTCATAAACACTCCGGATGAATGGGGAAAGAGCAGCAGGCGACCCGATACCGGAAAATCACCCTGTAACAACGGCTGTAAAGGCTACCGCAAGGAGAGAGGACTTGAATGGGTTTCATCTCACATTTTACAGCAATATCATAACGTTGGAATGAGGAGGGGGATACAGAGCGAAAGAGGGGGCTGGCTCCCTCCCGGTAACTAATGATGCTGCCAGCGCCGCAGTAGCCGGCCGCGCAGACCGCAATCGAGCAGCCAGCTGTTGTCAAAGACCCGCAACAGTGCCGGTTTGGCGTGCCGGGACATGGCCACTGCGTGAAAGCGGGTCTGGCGCTGGCGATAGCGGTTCATCTGCTCGAGCAGGGCATGGGGCAGACTCTGAGCGATAAAGTCCGAAATAACCAGCACATCTGCCTTGGCAAAAGCGGGCTCATCGAGTTTGACCAGCGCCTTCTCCAGACAAGGCACCAGATCGGTACCACCGTGAAAGCTCATGGAGAGGAAGCGCTCCGCCTTGTCCAGTCCGGTATCGGCGGTGATCTCAAGGGTCGCCACCTCGGTAGAGAAGAGCATCAGGTAGCAACCGCGCTTCTCATCCATCGCCACCTTGAGCAGCGCAAGAAAGAGTGCCTTGGCACACTCCTCGGGATAGCCCCCCATGGAGCCGGAGGTATCGACACAGACGATAAAGGGGCCCCGCTGCTGCAACTGCTGCCCCCCCTGCTCCGGGGTGCGCAGCATGATGCGCTGGCGCGGCAAGGTGCCGCGTGACTGGTAACTGAGCAGGCGCCGCTCCAGATAGCGGCGGTAGAACTCCAGCTCCAGCTCCGGCAGCCCCAGCATCACCGCCTCGCTTGGCAGTAGCCGCATCAGGTCGCTCGCCTGGTGGATGCCCACCAGGTCGTCCGGCACATCGTCGCTGGGGGCGGGCTCCAGCTCCAGCACCTGAACCGGTGGCACCGGCTGCTCCTGCGCCCGGCGATCCCGCTCGCTGCGCCCGAGCAGAGCGGCAATCTCCGCCAGCAAGGGCTCGCGCTGCAACATACGGGCGTATTGCTTGACCAGCACCAGACTGCGTTTGTGCCAGTGCCCCTGCGCCAGATCCCAAAGACCACCGGCTGAGATCTGGTTCGGATCGAGGGCATCGGCCAGGGTGCGGCTCGCCAGCAGCTGATCTTCAATCTCCTGACGCTGCTTCTCCCGCTCCGCCTCGGCGATCTGCTGCTGCAGTTGCAGCAGGCTCCCCACCAGACTGGCGCGCCACTTATCGATAAAGAGCTGGCGCAGCCCCTCGGTGGGGTGAGCCATCAGCTGGCGAACCAGCGAACGGGCCTCACCGGCAAAGGGGCTGTAGTGATCCAGCGACTCCAGCAGGGCGGGCAAACGGCCTATCAGTTCGGTCATCGGCAACTGCCGGTGCGCCTGATAGAGCAGGTACTCCTGCTCCAGCGCCACCGGCACCGGCTTGTGACGGATCTCCTCGCCAAGCTGCTCACCCCAGCTCTGCAGGCGCTTTTTCAGCAGCTTGCCCTGCAGCGGGGAGCGCTTGATGAACTCGGAGATCTTGGGCGACGCAGCAAGCAAAAGAGCCACCTCCCCTGCCAGCTCCCCTTCACCGATCAGGAGCCCCAGATCCAGCATGCCAATCTCAAGCATGAGCGCTCCTTACTCGTCCAGCCTTGGCAACCGCTCGCGCCACTGTGTCAGCTCGCCGCGCAGCAGTTCAAGATCCCGGCTCAGCACGAAGAAGCTGTCTTCCACCTGTTGCAGCCAGCGCTGGGCAATAAAGAGGTGCTGCCGATGACGATCGAACAGAGTGCGCTGCTGTTTAAGCTCCTGCACCACCTTGCCAACCTGGGCAAGCAGCTCATCGAGCGCTTGCAGCCAGGGCTCCAGCACCACCTCAGGGATGGCGTTGCGCTCCATCAATACCAGCGGGATCTGCTGGCGCTGGATATCGAGCACCTGCAGGCGCAGCTCATCGTCAAGTACCAGCTCGTAGTGTCCCTCTTTCGGGTTGCCATATTGATAACCCACCAGCGCCTCACCGGTCGGATGCCAATGGGAAAGCAGGGTACGATCGAACACCAGGGTGCTGGTGAGACGCTCGGGATCGCTGCCATCCAGCGGGGCCGGGGTGAGCAGATGGAAGTGCACCTGCTTGCCAAAGGGTCTGGCGTTGGCGAGCGGGATCTCGATCCCCCTCGCCCGTCTGCCAAACCACTGCTTGCGCTTGCGCGCCTTGCAGCAGAGACGCTGGGCCACGCCCTGTTTGAGCTGTTTGAATTGATCCCGCAGGGCAAGCAGCTGGCGGGTCAAGGCCAGTTGCTGATAACCGTAGAGACGGGAGAACTCGGTCATCATCTCCAGCAGGGCGGTGCGGGACTCCTCGTCGTGCCAGAGACAATCCTTGAACAGCAGCAGATCTACCGGTGCGACCTCATCGCGGCCATTGAAGAAGGCGCTCGCCTTGATGAGCCGTACCGCCTTCTTCCAGCGGCGATCCGACACATAACAGCGATGGGCCAGCTGGCTGTCTAGCTGCTGGCGCAGCTGATAGATAAGTTCGAAACAGGCATCCGGCAGGCGCACCTGCTCAATCTGGCTCTGCCACTGCTCGTACTCATCCCCCCGGATCTGCAGGGATTCCGGCAGATTCTGGTGGGCGTGACCGTCGCTGGCCAGCATGGATTGAAAGTTGGCTTTCTCCTGCACCCGGTCCATCCAGATCCGCACCAGCATCCGGTCGTAGAGCGCTTCCAGCCCGCTGTCCGGCGCCGGCAGCTCGTTGGAGGCGGTCACCAGCAGCCGCATGGGGATGGGATGCTGGCTATCACCATTGCGGAACTGCCGTTCGTTGATGGCGGTGAGCAGGGTGTTGAGAATGGCGGGACCCGCCTTCCAGATCTCGTCGAGGAACACCACCTCAGCCTCCGGCAGATAGCCGGCAGTGAGGCGCAGGTATTTGCCATCCTCTTTCAGCGCCTGAATGGAGAGGGGGCCAAATACCTCCTCCGGTGTGCTAAAACGGGTCATCAGATATTCAAAGTGGCGGGCGTCGTGAAAGGCCAGCTTGAGGCGACGGGCAATCAGACTCTTGGCGATACCGGGTGGCCCCAGCAAGAAGACACTCTCGCCACTGAGGGCTGCCAGCAGACCGAGGCGCAGGGCATCCTGCCGTTCATAAAGCCCCTCACCGAGGGCTGCCAGCAGCCGGGGCAGGCGCTCCTGGATGGGAATAAGACGCGCAGGGTTCTGGGCTTGAGCTAAAGACGACATAGAGAGTGTTCCGAAGCTGGGATGATGTTAGCCCCAAGGCGCGATATCCATTTGCTCGACCTTGGGTTTTGTCTTGTTATGATGTTTATTCTGGTATCTCTTGCCGCACAATACCCGCCTCTGGCAGGAAAAAACGCAAAGGCAGTGCGATACCGTATCGGCAGCGTGCTGCGCCCATGCATAGCCAGTGTCGTGATGGCACCATGCCCGCATGCGCCAGATGATGCGTTGCAAAGGGTGCAGCAAAAGCGGTTCGAGTGTACCCTGCGCAACACAATTTTCCCCAACGCAGATCAAGAGTGAGTCGCCCCAGATGCAAGATCCCGTTCGTCAGAGCATGTTGGCCCGCATGGGCATTCAAAGCTGGCAACTGCGTCGTCCGGCATTGCTGGGTGCAGATCTCGTACCCGAGCTTGCGCAAGATGCCGTGCAGCCCGACCAGACAGCACCGGCCACCCGCGCTCCGCTGCCCAGCGGCAAACTCTGGTTGCTGGCGCCTCAGCTGCCTGCCACCACGCTGCTGGCGGATATCTGCCAGCTGCTCGGCATGACCCCCGACGAGGTCTCACTGCTCAGCGAGCTGCCGCCTGCCGATCTGCAAACGGCGGATGCCTCACCGCTGCTCTGGCTGACGGAGGCCAACCCGGAACGACCCGATGCGTTGATCTGTCCGCTGGCCCCCAGTGCCGCACAAAAGCGCGCCCTGTGGCAACAACTACGCCGACACCTGGCGAACAGTACGGCATGATCATGCCTTCAACGCCCTCTTGGAAGCCGCTCTTTTTACCTGATTTTACAAAAGTCGTCTTTGCCAACCCCGACATCCTCCACCCAGTCACCCGGAGTCAACATGCCTGAGTTTCGTCCCCTGCTCGAAGCCGATTTCGACCTTGTCTATCCCATAGAGCAGGCCGCCCACAAGGAGCCCTGGAGCCAGGCCAACCTGCTATCCTGCTTCGGTCCTCGCTATCTCAACGGCTTGATGCTGGTCGATGGTCGCCCGGCCGGCTTCTATATCTCGGATCTGGTGGCCGGAGACAGCTCGCTGATGAATATCTGTGTCCACCCCGAATTTCAGGGCAAGGGGTTGGGACGGACACTGCTGCAAGCCTACCTGACTCGCAGCAAACAAGCCGGGGCAGAGGCCTGGTTTCTCGAGGTGCGGGCAGGCAACCAGACCGCCATCAACCTCTACGAGAGCGCCGGCTTTGCCGAGTATTGCCGCCGCGCCGACTACTACGGCACCGGCAATGATCGGGAAGATGCGGTACTGATGTCCCGCCTGTTCGACTTCAGCTGATCCCGCCTCAATCGAGGGGGGCATTGTCCATCGCCGGATCCTGCAAGGAGAGAGTGGTGTGAACCACCGCCTCGAATCCGGCGGCGGAAAGCGGCATATAGAAGCCCCGCAGCCAGGTTTTCCCCGGCATCCAGATCTGCTGTATATCCACCACTATCTTGATCGGTTTGAGGGGTTGACCCGGCTGCTGGATATAGATGCCGGGCGGTGTGGCCACCTTGGGAAAACGGCGCAGGATCTGTTCACTACCATCCCCCTTGCCCGGATTGAGCCGCACCTTGACCAATCGGCTCAACGGCACTCTCATCTCTTCACTGCGCCAGAAGCGTTCGTTCAATGCCTTGCAGCGACGGCACTTGGGGGTCTCCAGCACATAGAGCAGCGGATAGCCCAGCGCCAATGCCTGCTGTTGGGCCTGCTGGTATCCCTCCGCCCCTTCATACCAGGGATTCGCAGGCTGCTGTGTCTTGCCCAGAAAGTACCAGGCCGCCCCGCCCCCCACCATCATGAGCCCGATCACGGCCAATGCCCCTTTCATCCATAGATTCATATCGTTAACTCTCCCTTTGCTCCTTTGCAGTATCGGCCACTCTGCACAAAGGAAGAGCTATTTGCACTCTTTGTGATCCAAGACAAACAGCGAACACTTGTAAGCTGTAATCTTGGAGTTTAAACTCTAGCCCGATTTTTAGTGCCCTCGCGGGCGTACAACTGTAATTAAAGGATGTTTAACTGATGCCGAAGCTTCATCTGGTTCGACTGATGCGTGAACGTATTGCCCAGCTTGGCAACAAGGCTGCCCTGCGGGTTCAGCAAGATGGCCAGTGGCGCGCCATCGGCTGGCGTACTCTGGGCCAGGCCATGGACTACTGCGCACAGGCGCTGATCCGTGCCGGCCACCAGCCAACCGAAATGGTCGGCATCTATGCCCGCAACATGCCGGAGTGGACCCAGGCCGATCTCGGCATCCTTGCCGCCCGCGGCGTCAGCGTCCCTATCTACCCCACCAGCACGCTCGATCAGCTGCGCTACATCGTCAAAGATGCCGGCATCAAGGTGCTGTTCGTTGGCGAACAACCTCAGTTCGATCAGGCGCTGCAACTGATTGAAAGCGGCGAGATCCGCCAGCTCATCGCCCTCGACGGCAGCGTCAACTTGCGCGGCTGCGAGCAGGCGAGCCACTTCCAGACATTTCTGGTCTCCGGCAACCATCAGCCCAGCGAGCAGGAACTGCGAGTACGGGAAACCCAGTACCGGATGGATGATCTGCTGACCCTGATCTACACCTCCGGCACCACCGGCGAGCCCAAGGGGGTCATGCTCGACTTCAGCAACATCGCCGCCTGTTTCGAGATGCACAACAGCCGCCTCGACCTGAACGAGCAGGATGTGTCGCTCTGCATGCTGCCGCTCAGCCACGTGTTCGAGCGGGCATGGAGCTACTACGTGCTCTATTGCGGCGCCGAGAACGTCTATATCCGCGATCCGCAGAAGGTGATGGATGTGATTGGCGAGGTGCAGCCGACCGTGATGTGCGCCGTGCCGCGCCTCTACGAGAAGGCCTACGCCATGATCCAGGCCAAAGTCGCTCAGGCTCCGGCTCTGCGCCGCGCCCTGTTTGGCTGGGCGACCAAGGTCGGCAAGCAGATGGTTGCCACCCGTCAGGCGGGCAAGTCCGCCTCCCCCCTGCTCTACGGCCAGCTCTGGCTCGCCGAGCGACTGGTGTTTCGCAAGCTGCGCGCCCGTTTTGGCGGTCGTACCCGCTTCCTGCCGGTGGCGGGCGCCCGTCTGGCCGACGATGTGAACCTCTTCTTCCAGGCGATGGGGCTCAATCTCAAGTACGGCTACGGCATGACCGAGACCACCGCCACCGTCTGCTGCTACGAGGATAGCCAGTTCAAGTTGGGCTCCATCGGCACGGCACTGAACGGCATCGAGGTGAAGCTGGGTGAGAACAACGAACTGCTGGTGCGCTCCCCCACCGTAATGCGCGGCTACTACAACAAGCCGGAAGCGACCGCCGAGGTGATGACCGAGGATGGCTTCCTGCGTACTGGCGATGCCGGTGAGCTCGACAGCCAGGGCAATATCTACTTCACCGAACGTCTCAAGGAGCTGATGAAGACCTCCAACGGCAAGTACGTAGCACCGCAACTGGTGGAAGGGACCATCGGCAAGGATCGCTTTATCGAGCAGATCGCCATCGTCGCCGATGCCCGTCACTTCGTCTCGGCGCTGATCGTGCCCTGCTTCGAGTCGCTTGAGGAGTACGCCCGCTCCATCAACCTGCAGTACCAGTGCAAGACCGAGCTGCTGCGCCACTCCCGGGTGATGGAGTTCTTCGAAGCACGCATCGCCGACTTGCAAAAAGAGCTGGCCAAGTTCGAGCAGGTGAAGAAGTTCACCCTGCTGCCGAGCGCCTTCTCCATGGAGCTGGGTGAACTGACTCCCACCATGAAGCTGCGCCGCAAGATCATCGAGGCCAAGTACCAGAGTGAAATCGAGGCCATGTATAACCATGTCTGAGTACAACCACGTCTGATATCGCTCAGGTTCAGAGAAATAAAAAAGCCGCTCACTCGAGCGGCTTTTTGTTGGCACTTTGGTTGGTACGAACCCGCCTTCAGGCCGGGGTCTTACTGGTCCCGAAGTAGTCGGCCAGGAAGTCATCGAACGACAGGCTGTCGCTGCGCTCGCGTTCGCGCTGCTTGGCCAAGGAATCCTTCGCCTCACCGGCAAAGTAGGCTTCATCCCAGTACTGCAGCTCCCCTGCCAGCAGCTCCTCGCGATAGCGGGTCGCCAGCTTGTCACCGTAGCAGCCGTTGTCCTTGCCGCTCTCCAGCAGCTCCTTGAGCATGCGGGCGGAGTAGGTGAGCTCGGGGTTGAGCAGCTTCTCGCGGTGCATCGCCAGCGTCTCGCGATAGCGGTTGCGGCCGCAGCAGCGATCCAGCAAGTCGGCCACCTGAGCCAGCTCGTCGAACAGTTTGAGGCCGTACTCTTTGAGGCCAATGGCATTGCCCTGCTCATCTTCCAGCGTCAGGCCGGGACGACGCCCTTCCAGCACCACCTTGTTCTGGTTGCGGCGGTTGCGGGCAATCTCCTCGTCACTCAGCACCGGAGAGGGGCGCAGCAGGCACCAGACCAGGAACAGATCGAAGAAGCGGATCTGGTCGGCATCGATACCGAGCGGAGTGAAGGGGTTGACGTCTACGGTGCGCAGCTCGATGTATTCGATGCCGCGCTGATCCAGCGCATCCGAGGGCTTCTCGCCGCTGCGCGGGGTGCGCTTGGGGCGGATCGGGGCGTAGAGCTCGTTCTCCAGCTGCAACACGTTGTCGTTGAGCTGGCGATACTCCCCATCCACCTTGACCCCGATCTTGGCAAAGTCGGGATTGTGGGTGTTGATGGCGCGGCGCAGGCTGCTGACATAGGCCGGCAGATTGTCGTGGCTGATCTTGAGCCCAGCCTGGGCGCTGTTGGTATAGCCAAGATCGGAGAGACGCAGCGCGGTGGCGTAAGGCAGATAGAGGGTGCCCTTGCCGGTCTTCTCGAACGGCAGGTTGCTCTTGCGCCCTTTGAGGAAGGATTCGCAGATGGCCGGGGAGGCGCCGAACAGATAGGGCACCAGCCAGCCGAAGCGGTAGACGTTGCGAATAAGCCCCATGTATTTATCGGAGATAAAGCGCTGGCTGCAGCACCCTTCGCACACCAGATCCTGCCACTCGCTCCAGAAGCTGTCGGGCATGGAGAAGTTGAAGTGCACCCCAGCGATAACCTGCATCAGGCTGCCGTAACGGTTCTTCAAGCCCTGACGGTAGAGGGTCTTCATTTTGCCGATGTTGGAGCTGCCGTACTGGGCCAGCCGGATGCTCTCTTCCCCGCCGACGAAGCAGGGCATGGAGAGCGGCCAAATCCGCTCGTCACCCAGATGCTGAATCACATGGTGATGGATGTCGCCGAGCTGCTCCATCAGGCTGTCGATGGAGTCGGTGGCCGGGGTGATGAACTCCAGCAGGCTCTCCGAGTAGTCGGTGGTGATATTGGGATGGGTCAGGGCCGAGCCCAGCGCCCGGGGATGGTCACTCTGGGCGAGTCGGCCATCCGGCGTGATGCGCAGGCATTCACGTTCGATCCCGCGCCGGATCCCCTTGAGCGCGGTCAGGCGCTCCGGTGATCCCAACGCATTCAGCAACTCGGTGAGCGACAAGCTTGTTGTAGTCATATTCACGGCTCATGTGAGGCCGCCCCATCCGGGGCGGCTCTTGATTTTTATAAAGCGTCAGTTACGGCAACTGCAGCGGATAGATGGGAAGATGAAGCTCCTTCAGGGGTTTTTCAAGCTTTTGCTTGTCTCCCACCACCACGATCACCATGTCGGCCGGATTGAGCCAACGGGCGGCACTGGCCTTCAGCGCCTCGGGAGACACCGTTTTGATCAGGTTGTTCTGGGCCTGCACATAGTCCGGTTTCAGGTCATACATCACCATCTGCAGCAGGAAGCCCGCCTTCTGGCCCAAGGTCTCGTAAGAGAGGGCATCCTGCTGGGAGACCGCGCTGCGCATATAGGCCAGCTCGACCGGCGTCGGGCCGCTCTTGCGGTAGTTGTCCATCTCCTTGAGGAACTGGCGAATGGCATCCACAGTCGCATCGGCCCGCACATTGGCGCCGGTGGCGAAGGTGCCCACCTCGCGGTTGGCGGAGAAACCCGAGCTGGCGCCGTAGGTGTAGCCCTTGTCTTCCCGCAGGTTGAGGTTGATGCGGCTGTTGAAGTTGCCACCCAGGTTGAAGTTCATCAGCCCGGCGGTGAAGTAATCCCCCGTGGTATCGAACGGCATGGCGCGACGACCGATGCGGATCACCGACTGGGGCGCCCCCGGCTTGTCGACCAGATAGATACCCGGCTTGGCCTGCTCACCCTTGAGCTTGAGATCCCCCAGAGTTGGCGTGGCCCCCTTCCACTCGGTCAGGAAACCAAGTTGCTCCTCGATCTGCTTCTGATCCACATCACCGACCACCACCACTTTGGCGTTGGTGGGGTTGTAGTAGGCCTGATAGAAGTGCTTCACGTCCGCCAGGGTCAGCTTGGCCACATCGGCAGGTACCCCGTCGGTAGGTTGACCGAGGCGGTTCTGCTTGCCGTAGACCAGCTCGCGGAACGCCTGCCCGGCCAGCCACTCGGGCTGCTGCTGGGCCTGTTGCATCCCTTGCAGCAGCTGCGCCTTGACCCGCTCGAAGTCCGCCTCCCGCATGCCCGGGCGCTCCAGCACCTCGCGCACCAGCGCCAGGGTCTGGGGCAACTTGTCCGCCAGCGAGCTGACGGTGATCAGGTTGTTGTACTGGGCGCTGGAGACATCGATGGAAGATCCCAGCTTTTGCAGCTCGTCGCTCAGCTGAGCCTCGGTCAGGCGCACCGTGCCCTGCCCCATCATGGCGGCAGTCAGATTGGCCAGCCCCAGTTGCCCTTTATCTTCGGCACGAATGCCGCCCGGCAGGGCAATCATGATGGAGACCGCGGGGATCTCGTCACTCTTGGTACCGATAATCTCGATGTTCTTATCGAGCTTGCCGTGCCAGATGGCGGGCACCTTGACGCTCACCGCCTCGCTCGCCTTGGGCTGCACGCTGCGATCGAAATTGTCTTTTACCGGTCGTTCGGCCAGCGCCTCGTCATGCTTGCTGTAATCCGGCAGCTCGCGCTTGGCGGGGGTAAAGTTCGGGGTGGCGACCTGCCACTCTGTCTTGCCCTTGGGTACCACGCTTAGCACCACCGCTGGCTTGCCGGCGATGAACTTGTCGTAGGCGGCCTTCACCTGCTCCGGTGTCACCTTGCCGATGGCATCCAGCGTCTTGAACACATAGTTGGGATCCTGGGCAAACACCTGACCCATGGCGAGCTGGCTCACCTTGCCGGAGACGCTGTCCAGACCCCAGATGGCGGAGGCGCGGTACTTGGCGATCGCCTTCTCCAGATCTTCCGGTTTGAGGCCGCGCTGGGCGAACTCGCCGATCACCTTGTCCACCTCCCCCTTGAGGGTCTTGAGGCTGCCATCCACCGACGGATTGGGGTAGGCGTAGACGGTCAGGGTACAGGCCAGCTCTTCGCAGTAGTGGGACGCCCCCACATCGATCGCCTTGCCGGTTTTCACCAGCGACTGGTAGAGCATGGAGCTGGCGCTGCCACCGAGCACATCGGCAAACATATCGAGCGCCGGCTCCTGCGGATCGCCAAGAGAGACGGTGGGGTAGCTGATATAGAGCAGCGGCAGGTGCACCTTGTCCTGCAGCGTCACGTAGCGGGTCTCGGGCAGGGTCACCGGCTTTGGCGTCGGCTCGGCCACGTCCGGGCCGCGCGGGATGGAGCCGAAGTACTTCTCGATCCACTCGAGAGCCTGCTTGCTGTCAAAGTCGCCGCCCAGAGTCAGGGTGGCGTTGTTGGGGCCATACCAGCGCAGGAAGAACTGCTTGAGGTCGTTCACATCGACCCGGTCGAGATCTTCCACGTAACCGATAGGCTGCCAGGAGTAGGGGTGAGTACGCGGATAGAGCGCCTCCCCCACCTTCTCGCTCACCAACCCGTACGGCTGGTTGTCGACCCGCTGGGCCCGCTCGTTCTTGACGGTGGCGCGCTGGATCTCGAACTTCTTCTGGCTCACCGCATCGAGCAGGAAGCCCATCCGATCCGCCTCCAGCCAGAGCACTTTTTCCAGCTGGTTGGCCGGCACAGTTTCGTAGTAGTTGGTGCGATCCTTGTTGGTGGTGCCGTTCATGTCGCCACCGGCCTCGTTGATGATCCGCATATGCTCCTGATCACCGACGTGTTTCGAGCCTTGGAACATCATGTGCTCAAAGAAGTGGGCGAAACCGGACTTGCCGACCGTCTCGCGGGATGAACCGACGTGATAGGTCACATCGAGGTGCACCAGCGGATCGGAGCGATCGGGGGCCAGGATCACGGTCAGGCCGTTGTCCAGCTTGTACATTTGGTAGGGGATGGCGAGCTTGCCCTCCTCCTTGCCCTGTTCGGCGATCAGGGTCGGTGCCGCCAGCACCGGCAGGGTGAAGCCCAGCAGAATCGTTAAAGGTATGACTTTGTTCACGGTAACCTCGTGAGTGACAAAAACAGGCTAGAAAATGTGACTGGCCAGCAGAAAAACCAGGGCATAACGGAACAATTTGCCGAGCCCGATCAGGATGAAAGAGCGCCAGAAGGAGAGGCGCAGCCAACCGGCCAACAGACAGAGACCATCACCGACCACCGGCGTCCAGGCAAGCAGCAGACACCAGTGACCATGTTGTTTGAGCCAGCCTAAGGCTTTTTGTTCCCCACGGCCTTGAAAATCTTCCGGTTTTTTCTTGAAGGTGGCGAGCCAGCCGAGCCACCAGGTGGTCATGGATCCGAGGGTATTGCCCAGCGTCGCCCACAGCAGCAGGCTCGCCATGCTCCACTCCCCCTTGGCCGCCATGGCCCCCAGCAGCACTTCGGAGCTGCCGGGCAGCAGGGTGGCGGAGGTAAACGCGCTTAAAAAGAGCCACCCCAGCCCCATCTCCATCATTTCGCTCATCCGGGATAGCCATCGGCCGCAGGCATCCGCAGCAGCAGCTTGCCGCGCACATGACCCCCTTCGATGGCTTGATGGGCCAGCGCCCCCTCGGCCAGGGGGAATTCACCGGCGAGGGTGACCTTCACCTCCCCCTGACGCAGCAGCATCAACATCTGCCCCAGCTGCTTCTGGTCGGGGTGAACCAGCATGCCGACCACCTCGATACCCGCCGCTGCCCCTGCATCCTTGATCTGCTGGGCAGTGATGGTGGGTACCGTCACCAGACGGCCACCCGACTTGACGCAGGCGAGCGCCGCCTTGCCGCTCTCGCCGCCCACCAGATCCAGCACCAGATCGACCTGGCCGGCCTCTGCCACCACTCGTGCCGGCCAGTTCGCATCGTGGTAATCCACCATCCAGCGCGCCCCCAGTGCGTGCAGGAAGCCATGGTTGTCGGGGCTGGCGGTAGCCACCACCTCGGCGCCATAGGCGCTGGCAAACTGCACCGCAAGATGGCCGACACCACCGGCACCGGCGAGGATCAATACCCGCTGACCGCTCTGGAGGCCGCCGTGCTCAAGCAGCCCCTGCCAAGCGGTGAGACCGGCCAGCGGCAGCGCAGCTCCCTGCTGAAGGCTCACCCCGTCAAGCTTGACCAGCTCGCTCTCGCTTGCCACCACAGACTCCCCGTAGCCACCGGCGGCGAGGGGAAAACCGACCATGCCGCACACGAAATCCCCCTCGATCAGCGAGGTTACGCCGGGGCCTACCTTCTCCACCACGCCGGAGATGTCATAACCCGGCGTCCAGGGCAGCTTGTCCTTGTTCTGGGCCGCCGCCCAGCCAAGACCTGCGCGAGTTTTGGCATCGATGGGGTTCACCCCCGCAAAGCAGATGCGTACCCGCACTTCGCCATCGGCTGGCACCTTATCGAGGGAAGGGTTGAGCTTGAGTACCGAGGGGTCACCGAATGCGGTAATCTGTAGTTGCGTCATTGCACAATCCATCCTGTTGATTGATCAAGGGTCAACAGAATAACAGCGAGGGCACCATGGCTCGAATGTTTCTTATTCCTCTGTTGCTGGCACTGGGGTGGTGGGCATTTCTGCTCTACTTCCGCATCCCGCTCAAACAAGGGGCCAAGGGGTTTTACTGGATCATCGGCATCGGTGGCGGACTGGCCGCCTTCCTCAGCCTGATGATGGTGCTGACTCACTGAGTGCCACAGCCACTCGATAACGAAAAAGGCCACCGAGTTTCGGTGGCCTTCTCACTATCCGGGTTGCTGCTCCAGCGCCGGATTGAGGTAGTAGTGGCGATTGCTCCCCTGCCCCAGCACCCCTTGCGATAGCAGATGGTGGAACACCCGATCCACCTCCTCCAGCGAGAGTGACAAAGCCTGCGCAACCGAGCGCTTGCTGCACTTGAGCTCACCACTCATCAGCGCACCGCGCACCTGCTCCAGCACTTCGGGGGCTGGTTCTGGGGGCATGATGGGCTCGGGCTGGGCTGCCATCGCCAACTCTGCCTGCGCCTCTCTGCGAGCTTGATCCTGCTGCCAGCGCCACATCCGGCGAAAGCGGTTCTCCTCGCCGATCAGGCTGACGAAGAAGGCGCCGAACACGTCGAGCAGCACCGAGAGGAAGCAGACCAGCAGGAACTGCACCTGGCTGATGCTCATCCCGACCCCGTCCGCCAGACTGCTCATCAGCCCCAGCATGGAGGATTGCTCGTTGACCGGCTTCGCATCGCGCTGCTGACGCAGCTCATCCTGCTGCAAGCGCAGCTTGGTGTTGGCATGCTGCAACGAGGAGACGCCACTGGAGATGCGCTCCAGCTCGATGTATTTGCGGGCCGCCTCCTCGTTGAGCTGGATCTGCCGCTCGATGCTGGCGATCTGCTCGTCGAAACGGGCAAGCTCCCGCTCGTGGCGCGCCTGCTGGCTCAACACCGTATTGGTGGCGCTGTTGATGCCACCGATACTGCCGCCGATGGATATGGCCGCCAGCACGCTGTAAAACAGCAGCGACCAGAGAGCACCACTCAAATCCCGCCGCGCCTTGCGCTCGCCGTACTCGTACCAGACGTAAAACTTGCCCAGCTCGAAGATGATGGCCAAGCCGCCGAACAGCCACTTCATCAGCGGGTTGTCATCGATGGAGAGGAACAGCAGCAGGGAGAAGATAATGGAGGCCAGAATGGCCAATCCGGTAAAACTGTATACCGTCGTCAGAGCGAACCACCCCTTGGGGTAGCGCTGTGTGGAGGAGTCCTGTGTGGTCATGATGAAGGGGTGTGCTGTGCAGGAAAAGTTGGCTGCCGATTATAGTCGCCAGACTCGCACAGAGAAGGGCAAATGACTGAAATCCTTCAGATTGGCAACCAGCTGCCCAGAGTGCGACCAAAACGGACAAATCGGCAGCAGAAAAGCGATACAATTCCTCCCTGACTTGATCATGTGGTGAGATGAGGTGCGATTCCGCCCGGGTTCAGCCCAGATCCGTACACTCATCCACCGTTGCAATTATCCGAGGCCATCATGAACAGTACGACCACCTTGCTACTCTCCCTTCTTCTGGTTACCGGCGGCGCCGCTGCGACACAGCAATATCCAGAGAGCGGTGGCACCGAATTTTCCGTCGATGAGCTTAAATTCAATCTGGACTGGGATGACAAACAGTTCGGCTGGACCCAGAACGACTGCCTCACTCTGGATATCGGGGAGACCTCCTCCGTCGACTGCAAGGCGGTCAAATTCAATCTGGAAGATGAAGAGAATCGCAACCAGCCACCGAAAACCAACCAGGTCCCTGCCAACTCGCAGAGCGACCAGTAACAACAGGAGTACCCTTGCGATGACCCAAGCTAAACACAACCCCGTTATCCGGCGCGGCGCCCTGCTGCTTTCCCTGCTCATGGCGCACGGCATCGCGGTTGCGGCACCGCCAAGCAAAAATAGCGATGGCATCAAGATCTCCGGTGATGACATCAAGATCAATCTCGACTGGGATGACAAGGAGTACGACTGGTGGCAGGACAACTGTCTGGATCTTGGCATTGGCGACAGCCGGATCAAACTCAACTGCGACAAGATGGATGGCAAGTACCGGGATCACTACAACCGCAGCATCCACAGCGGCAATAACCCCGGGCAAGGTCACGACAAACAGAAGGATAAAAACAAGGGTAACGGCAAGAAGAACTGAACTCCCTCTCTTGATGCAGCAGGGGCCTGGCGCCCCTGTGCTGATTGTTTTACCAATAATTCTCCGCACTGATATTGCCCGGCGCCCGCCGCAGATTCTTGGCCAACCCCTGCGCCAGCAAGGTCTGCTGGGTCTCTTTCACCATCTCCGGATTGCCGCAGATCAGCACTTGGCTCAGCTCGGGTGAGAACACCAACCCCACTCGAGCCTGCAGTTGACCATTGGCGATAGCCGCCGGGATCCGCCCTGCCATTGCATCGGGCCAGGGCTCGCGGCTGACAAAGGGGACATAGCAAAAACGCGCGCCATATTGCTCGGCAAAGCTGGTGATCAAATCCTGATAGCTCAGCTCTTCGCCTTTGCGCACCCCGTGCACCAGCACCAGATTCTCGAAACGGTTGAAGGCTTCCCCATCTGCCAGCATGGAGAGGAAGGGGCCGATGGCAGTGCCGGTCGAGAGCAGCCAGAGATCGCGCCCGGCGGGCACCTCATCCAGCGTCAGGAAGCCGGTGGCCTGGGATTGCACCAGCAATGTATCGCCCGCTTGCAGCAAGCCAAGGGACGGAGTCAGCTCACCGCTCGGGATCTCGACCAGATAGAACTCGTGGTATGGCGCAGAGGGGGGATTGACGAAGGAGTAGGCGCGCTGAATGCGGCGATCGCCCTGCTCGAGGGCCAGCTTGGTGAATTGGCCTGCCTTGTAGGGGACCAGCTCGGCCGCTACCCGCAGGGAGAACAGGGTGGGTGTCCATTCGATGCGTTCGATGACGCGACCTTCTACCCAAGCCATAAGGATCTCCTCCAGTGGAACAGACCTTCACTCTACCCCCGGGCCGGAAAATAAAAAACCCGCGCAAGAGCGCGGGTTTTTTCTGCAAAAGCGAATCGCTATTACAGGGCAACAACCTGGATCTGTACGGTTGCTTTAACGTCAGCGTGCAGCTGAACAGCAACTTCGTAGTCACCGGTGTTACGCAGAACGTTGCCCATGCGGACTTCGCTCTTGGCAACGGCTACGCCGGCAGCAGTGATGGCTTCAGCCACGTCACGGGTACCGATGGAACCGAACAGCTTGCCTTCGTCGCCAGACTTGGAAGCGATAACCACGGTAGCCAGTTCGGCCAGCTTGGCAGCACGCTCTTCAGCAGCAGCTTTGTTGGCAGCCAGTTTGGCTTCCAGCTCAGCGCGACGAGCACCGAAAGCTTCGATGTTGGCCTTGGTAGCCATAACAGCTTTGCCTTGCGGGATCAGGTAGTTACGGGCATAACCAGATTTCACGGAAACTTGGTCACCCAGACCGCCCAGTTTGGCGATTTTGTCGAGCAGGATAACTTGCATTACCTTTCCTCTATAAATTTCGTTGAGTTAGGCTTAAGTGCCGGGCCGATTCTTACTTGTTGTGCAGATCGGTGTACGGCAGCAGAGCCAGGTAACGAGCACGCTTGATGGCGCGTGCCAGCTGACGCTGATACTTGGCGCGGGTACCGGTGATACGGCTCGGTACGATCTTGCCAGATTCAGTGATGTAGTTTTTCAGAGTAACGATATCTTTGTAGTCGATCTCGGTAACGTTCTCGGCGGTGAAGCGGCAGAACTTACGACGACGGAAATAACGTGCCATGGCCTTTATCCTCTAGTCAGTGATCCAGAATTACTCTTCGGAAGCAGCTTCAGTAGCTTCTTCGCGGCGCTCGTCGTCACGACGGGTGAAGCGCTCTTCTTTGGCCTTGGCCATCGGAGAAACTTCAGTCACTGCGTGCTTGGTGCGCATGATCATGTTGCGGATAACGGCATCGTTGAAGCGGAAGTTGGTTTCCAGCTCATCGATAACGGCTTGCTCTGCTTCTACGTTCATCAGAACGTAGTGGGCTTTGTGCAGTTTGTCGATCGGGTAAGCCAGCTGACGACGGCCCCAATCTTCCAGGCGATGAATGGTACCACCGGAGGTGGTGATGGCGCCGGTGTAACGCTCGATCATGCCGGGAACTTGCTCGCTCTGGTCCGGATGAACCATGAAGACGATTTCGTAATGACGCATTTTAGCTCCTTACGGATTAATTCAGCCTCCGCCCAGGTGCAGCCAGACCTCGGAGGCAAGGAACATAAAGGTGTTTAGTCGCTGCTTTTCTAGGGCGGCGTATTGTACGAAATCACATCCCTCACTGCAACTGACCGCTTTAAATGTTTTTCCCGATGGAAATCATCAGAAACAATAATTGATAATGATTATCACTTAGATCTATTCTCTCTCCATATCCTTATGGAGGGTGATGCCATGCAACCCGCACTGACGACTACGATTCCAGCCCGCAAATTCAAGCTAACCCTGCTCGGGCCTGCCTTTATCGCCGCCATCGGCTATATCGACCCGGGCAACTTCGCCACCAATATTCAGGCGGGCTCTACCTTTGGCTACCAACTGCTCTGGGTAGTGGTATGGGCAAACTTGATGGCCATGCTGGTGCAAACCCTCTCGGCCAAACTCGGTATCGTCACCGGCAAGAATCTGGCGGAGCACATCCGCGACCGACTGCCAAAACCGGCGGTCTGGGCCTACTGGGTGCAGGCAGAGATCATCGCCATGGCCACCGACCTCGCCGAATTTATCGGCGCCGCAGTCGGCTTCAAGCTGCTGCTTGGCGTGACCTTGCTTGAAGGGGCCTGCATCACCGCCGTGGTGACCTGGGGGATCCTGATGTTGCAATCCCGCGGCCAGAAACCGCTGGAGTTCGTGGTCGGTGGCCTGTTGCTGTTTGTCGCGGCGGCCTACATCGTCGAGCTGATCTTCTCCCGCCCCCATCTGCCCAGCCTGCTGGAGGGCGCCCTCTTCCCCGGTCTGCCCAACAGCGATGCCGTCTATCTGGCCGCCGGTGTGCTCGGTGCTACCGTGATGCCCCACGTTATCTACCTGCACTCGGCACTGACCCAGCACACGCAGGATCAGGGTTCAGTCAGCCAGCGGCTGCACACCACCCGGGTCGATGTGGCGATTGCCATGACTATCGCCGGCTTCGTCAATCTGGCGATGATGGCGATGGCGGCCGCCGCGTTCCACAGCACGGGCCACCAGCAGGTAGCGGAGCTGGAATCCGCCTATCAGACCCTCACTCCCCTGCTGGGTCAGGCAGCAGCCACCCTGTTTGGCCTCTCGCTGGTCGCATCCGGCATCAGCTCTACCGTGGTAGGGACCCTGGCCGGGCAAGTGGTAATGCAGGGTTTTGTCCGCTTTACCATCCCGCTCTGGCTGCGTCGCGCCATCACCATGGCTCCCGCCTTCGTGGTAATCGCCATGGGTCTCAACACCACCGAAATTCTGGTGTTGAGTCAGGTGATCCTGAGCTTTGGCATCGCGCTGGCCCTGATCCCGCTGTTGATGCTGACCGGCGATCGCGCCCTGATGGGGGAGTATCGCAACCACCCCGTCACCCAGGCGGTAGGACGCCTTATCGTTGCGCTGGTGATCGGGCTCAACGCCTATCTGCTGGTTGCCATGATCTAGCGAACCGTAAAACCGAGAAGAGGGGCTCATTAACACTGGTTAATGAGCCCTTTCGCACTCTGGCGTATGCTGCCGCTTTCTCTTCTCATTTATCGTTGCGGGAGTCTTGCCATGGAACATACCCGAGCCAGCTTCGTACTGGGCCATCATCAGGAGCAGGCCAGCGTGGTCTGCTGCCAGCGCGGTGACACCACGCTGCTGGTCACCGACCTCACCCCCTTTCATCCCCAGAGCCACCTCTGGCCCGATCAGCCGGGGGACGTGGGCCATGCTCGCTGGGAAGGGGGCGAAGCCGCCATTGGCCCCTGCCGGATGGGGGCTATCAGCCCTGATGGCGAGCTGTTCGTCGATACTGCCATTCCGGTCAAGCGGAGCGCAGAGGGGTGGCGTTTCGTGGTGGTCCACCCGCTGACCGGAGACCACGCGCTAGCCGTTGGCAGCCAGGTCGAATTGCAAGTAGATAGCGCCGCCCGCCATGCCCTGAGTCTGGGCCATAGCGGCTGCCATCTGGCCGCGCTGGCGCTCAATCGAGTACTAACTCCCTACTGGCGCAAGGAGGTAAGCGAGCGTGATGCACTGGGCCAGCCCGACTTCGACCGCCTGGCTATTCAAAGCTCGCGGGTCGAGCCTTGCGGATCACGGGAGCAGTACCGAATCGGCAAGAGCCTGCGCAAGAAGGGGGTCAACAGCGAGACGCTGCTGGCAGATTTGGCGGTGATTGAAGAGAAGGTCAACCAGCAACTGGCCGACTGGATCGCAGCCGGAGGCGAGATCCGCCGTAGCCGCGCTGGCGAGGCGATCATCGATTCCCGTTACTGGCACTGCATGCTGGAAGGCCAGGAGGTCACCATCCCCTGTGGTGGCACTCATGTTGCCTCGCTCGCCGAGTTGGGGGAGGTCAAGGTACAGCTCACTCAAGTGGAAGAGGGCTGTGCCATGCTGACACGGGTCACGCCAACCGGCGCCTGAGTCGCTGACTTGCCCCCTCAGGGCTCACGCCCAAATTGGCAATAGAAAAGTATCGCAAAGAGGGGGCATCATCATGCCCCTCAACGCCCGTCATGACGGGCCGATGCTTCTCTTTTAACCACTCCCTGATTAGAATGCGCCTCCCACAGGAGGCACATCACCCATGAGTAGTACCCAACTACGCACCACCCCTGATCGACTTCGTTATCTGGTTCTCTACGAAGGCATCGGGCTGGCACTGGTCGCGCCGCTGATCAGCCAGCTGTTCGGTCAGGGCGTCGCCGAGGTCGGTTCACTGGCCATCTTCTTCTCCATCGTCGCCACCGCTTGGACCTACGGCTGGAACCTGTTGTTCGACAAGGGGTTGCTCAAACTGTGCGGGCGCACCAACAAGCGACCACTGGACCGCTTCCTGCACGCGTTTGGCTATGAGGCGAGCTTTATGATGCTCTCCCTCCCCTGCGTCATGTTCTGGCTCGATTTGGGAGTGTGGGACGCCCTGATGCTGGATCTCGGCTTCGTCGCCTTCTACCTCGTCTACATCATGGTCTTTACCTGGGCCTATGAGCGGATCTGGCCGCTGCCATCCACTCCGCAAACGGCATAAGGCCTCAGCCGCAATGAGGCCGACAGAAGAAACCAAAAAGGCAGGAAAAGCCAGGGAGCACTAAAACCGGAAGGATGGGAAAGCCCCATAAAAACAATGCCAGTCAGCGAGCTGACTGGCATTGGACAAAACAGACTTTCGGACTTACTTGACGGCGTCTTTCAGAGCCTTGCCAGCCACGAATGAAGGCACGTTGGCAGCAGCAATCTGGATCTCTTTACCAGTTTGCGGGTTACGACCGGTGCGGCCTGCGCGGTGGGTGACCTTGAAGGTGCCAAAACCGACCAGTTGCACAGCATCGCCTTCTTTCAAGCTCTGGGTAATACCATTGATGATCTCTTCCAGAGCCACTTTGGCCTGAGCTTTGCTCAGATCTGCTTTGGCGGCAATCGCATCGACAAGTTGAGCTTTGTTCATAACATTTCCTTTATGATCGGGCATTTAGCGCTGGGTCACTCTATGCAAAAAAAAACGCACAGGCAAAGCCTTTATCGAGCCGAACGCGTCAAACGCTGGGGTTTTCATCAAGATCTGCGGAAATAGTCACATTCCACACGCGAAAAACCGTGAGCAGGCCTGAAACCTGCTAGCACGCAGACACAATCCGCTGGCTATTTCTTCGCCACTTAACATTATCCCCCCATGGCTATTGACGCTTGCCCAGATTTTCCCTAGTTATAGGTTGTGTCACTGCTCAAACGGCTCGGAATACCGAACAATCGGCCAGCCTTTGCCCCACGGAGGGATAGGGATTATGTTGACGAAACTGGAACAGACCAAGCAGGCGCTGGCAGGCAAGCATAAGGCTATCGACGACTGGCTGGATGCAAGGCAAGCGTTGCTGGTTGGATACATGCAGCTGGCAGGCCTCACTCCGGCGCGGACCAAGCAACGCAGCCTGCCCAAAACAGAAGAGCTGCATCAGTTTTGCGACCGCCTGGTCGACTATGTCAGTGCAGGCCATTTCGAGATCTACCACCACGTCGTCACCGCCTTCGAGCAAGCCAGCGGCGAAACACTGGAGCTGGCCAAGCGCATTTATCCCCATATTCGTGCCACTACCGAGTTTGCCCTCGAATTCAACGACAAATACAGTGATGCCGACGAGGCCCAACTGCTACTGCTCGATGATGACCTCAACGAATTGGGCCCGGTACTGGAGGATCGCTTCAAACAGGAAGATCGCCTGGTCAAGGCACTCCATGTGGTGGAGTTCCTCAGTGCCCAGCAAGCCTGATTGCTATTTTCGGAGCAAGTTCAAGATACTGGCAGCCAAGGTGCATTACACTCAGAGCAATGATTCCCTGTGTCCAGCTGATTCCAAACTAGGAGATGAGCATGTCTGAGCGCCGCCGTTTTGCACGGATCCTCTATTTGACCACGGCCGAACTCACCCAGGGGGAGCACAAGTGGCAGACTCAGCTTGTCGACATATCCCTGCAGGGCGCCCTGTTAATCCGACCGGATGATTGGGAGAGCCGTGACAACAAGGAGTACCAGCTCAGTTTTGTCCTGAGTGGCAGCGACATCGAGATCAAGATGCAGGTCGAGCTAACCCATGAAGCCAGCAAGAAGCTGGGGTTCTACTGCCACCACATCGATATCGACAGCGCCACCCACCTCAAGCGGATGATAGAGCTCAACGTAGGTGACGAAGAGCTGCTGCATCGGGAGCTGGAACAGCTGTTGAACGAGCATCAGGAGCACAACCAGTCGTAACGACGCCCGGCCAGACATGGTGCTCTTTTCTGTTCATTCAGCCTCTATTGCTACGGTTATAACGCCTCGAGCGCCTCTGATAACTTCTTGACCGGCACCACTTCCATCCCCTCGATAGGATGCTTGGGGGCATTGGCGTGCGGCACGATGGCACGACGAAAACCGTGTTTGGCCGCTTCCTGCAGCCGCTCCTGACCAGAGGGGACAGGACGGATCTCCCCTGAGAGCCCCACTTCGCCAAACACCACCAGATCCTTGGGCAGCGCCTGATCCCGGAAACTGGAGACCATCGCCAGTAGCAGCGCCAGATCCGCACTGGTCTCCTCGACCTTGACCCCGCCAACCACGTTGATGAAGACATCCTGATCCGCCATCTGCAGCCCACCGTGACGGTGCAGCACCGCCAGCAACATGGCGAGCCGGTTGTGATCCATCCCCACCGCTACCCGACGCGGGTTGGAGAGCTGGGAGTAATCCACCAGCGCCTGCAACTCCACCAGCAGCGGCCGGGTGCCCTCCCAGATCACCATGACGATGGAACCGGGCGCCTGCTCCTGCCCCCGACTGAGGAAGATGGCGGAGGGATTGCTCACCTCGCGCATCCCCTGTTCAGTCATGGCAAAGACCCCCAGCTCGTTGACCGCACCGAAGCGGTTCTTGTGAGAGCGCAGAGTCCGAAAACGGGAGTCATGGCCACCGTCAAGCAGCACAGAGCAGTCGATGCAGTGTTCCAGTACCTTGGGGCCAGCCAGACTGCCATCCTTGGTCACATGACCCACCATGAAGATGGCCACATGGTTCTGCTTGGCGTAACGGGTCAGTAACGCTGCTGCCTCACGCACCTGTGAGACCGAACCGGGAGAAGATTGGACATCCGCCACATGCATCACCTGAATGGAGTCGATCACCATGATCTGCGGCTGCTCCTGCTGGGCAATCAGGCAGATCTGCTCAACGCTGGTCTCGGAGAGCATCCGTAGCTTGTCGGTAGGCAAACCAAGGCGGTTGGCCCGCATTGCCACCTGCTGGAGCGACTCCTCACCGGTGACATAGAGAGTTTTCATCCGCTCTGCCAGACCACACATGGTCTGCAGCAGCAGGGTCGATTTACCCGCCCCCGGGTTACCACCGATCAGAATCGCCGAGCCGGGCACCACACCGCCACCAAGCACCCGATCCAACTCCTTGAAACCGGAAGTAAAACGGGGGATTTCGGTGGTGGCGATCTCTGCCAGTGTCTGTACCTGACTGCCGACCGCGCCGGCATAACCGGTGTAACGGGCACTCTTGCCTGCGGGAGTGACGGAGCCAAGGCGTACCTCGGTGATGGTATTCCACTCCTTGCACTCGCTGCATTGACCTTGCCAGCGTGTGAAGTCGGCACCACATTCGGAACAAACATAAGCAGTTTTATTTTTAGCCATTGATAACTCGGGGACAGGATGAATTCCTGCTTGATATACTTGTTTGCGACCGACAGATCAAACCCAGAATCGGAAAAGTGACTTTCCGTGGCAGGAACACATGGATTCAGTACACCAACAACATCTGATTGAACAACTTGTACCCCTGCTGCGGGAGAAAGATTTCGAAGAGATCTTCAACCGTCTGACCCAGGACGAAAACAGTAACGGCCGTTTTCTGATCAAGATGGAGCTCAATCGCAAATGCTCCCCTTGCCGCAGGGTTATCGACATGCGCGATGAACTGGAGGACGAGTGCCTGGTGCACGAGTTCGACGGTATCACCCACTTTATGCCGGCCGAGGCCATCGGACTGTTTCAGTCCCAGTGCTATCTCTACCGTGACGCCTATACCCTTGGCGTTTACGAAGCGCTGCAACAATGGCAAAAGAACCATCACCACGCCCGGGTGGATGGCCTGCTGCAACCCCCTGTCAGCCCCTTCCGGCAATACGACGTCAACACCATCGTCTTTGCCAGTTACTACGGGCGACGACAAGAGCGGATGCACTTTAGCTCGCCCTTGCTCATCAAACTTCATGACGGGGAGAAGTTGTTCGCCAAAAGTTCCGATCTTTCCCTCGGCGGCATGAGAGTCTCGGTCCCCTATTTGCCCAATTACCAGACCGGCGCTCAGGTCGAGGTCTTCTTTACCGGGCTAGAGCGGGATCACCCCAATCCGGTGCTGCATCAGCCGGTCGGTTACCAGATCCTCGGTGAAGAGAGCAAGGAAGGGAAGTATTGGCTGAGGCTGGTACGCTCCGGTGAGCAGCCCGCCTTCGATGCCTTCCTCAGCGACTTTATCGAAGCCAACAAGATCCGCTATCGGGTCAGCGTCGACTATCTGCTCTCCGCCGCCATCATCAAGGGATATGAGCAGTTCTACCTGCCACGGATGACCGGCATGCCGCTCTTCTTCAGCACAGGAGATTGTCCCTCACTCGAGATAGCACTGCGCACCGAGAACAACCAGCACCTGCTGGAGTATTGGCGCGACGAGAAAAACCGCGATGCCCTGGCGGGACTCTTCTCAGCAAAACGGATGAAACGCCTCTGCCCTGCTCCCGGCACCACGACCGAAACCCTCATCTACTGCTTCACCCACACGGTACGCAGCCATATCTATTTCTTCTCTGCCACTGCTGAAGAGCTGCGCCAGAGTGGTCTCACCGCCCTCTTCTTCCAGGTGGGCTCCCGACGTCCCAGCTGGCGTGTCTACAAGTTTTCACTGGAGGCGTGTGAATCGCTGGAGGCAGATGTAGGGCAGTTGCAGGGGGTCGAAAATTCGCAACTGCAGGATATTCTGTTACTCGAGCGTCTCAAACTGATTGGGTATTGCGGCCTGCTGCAGGAGATCAGTCTGGAGTCCCAACGGGAGGAGTTCCGCCCGGAGGGCGAGCTGGGCAATAATGCCAATGAATTGCAACGTTTTGGTCACGAGCTGGGCGTTGCCCCCTTCGAGATTGAATCCCTGCACTATGTCCAGTTGCGCAAGGAGCTGCGCTATATCCACAAAACAGCCGTTGCCATCCATCACAATGGCAAGTCATGGCTTGGCTGGACCCGAGATATTTCTGCCCATGGCCTGCAGGTCGAGCTGGAAGATGCCTTTATCGGCGAGAAAAACGATGTGGTGACCATCGCCCTGCCCCGTCTGCAGGAGTTATCCAAGAGCATGGATCTGCAGCATCTCTCCTACCGGCTGGTTAGTCTCAACATGACTCGCACCGTGCTGCACCTCTGTATCGACGGGGATTCCGATCGTCATACCGGTCGTCAGTTCTTCAGCCTGCTGATCGAGAGCAACCAGAACAAGCTCAAGGCGGCGCAGGAGCAGCGCCGTTATCGCGGACTGGCGCGAGCCCTGCGCAATATTTACACCCACCACCTGTTCAACTCACCGGTCTATATCAACAAACTGAAGGGTGCCCCCAAGCCAGCCGCCATCGGCAAGTCACTCACTCCGCGCAGCCTGCAACAACTGTTAACCGCCTGTGCCGAGCAACCTGAGCAGGAGAACCTCTATCCGCTGTTTCAGGGGGAGTTGTTCAAGGAGCTGCTGATGAATCCGTTGCGAGCCATCGAGCGGGAGGACAAACCGCGTGAAGATGAGGTCTATATTGCCAGCATCCAGACCAAGGCGGGCCTCCCCATCTTCACCAGCCGCCTCGCCAGCAGCTTTAGCAACCTAAAAGAGAAGCGCCAGTTCATCGAGCTGGCACTGCAGCAGGGAGAATTCTACTCGGTGCTGGTCGGCATCTCCCGCACCGGACGCCCCGACACCAACTTCATTGCCAATGAGCTGGACTACATCGCCAAGTTCGCCATTCACAAGGCAAAGCGGCTGGAAGAGGAGTTGTGGAGTGTCGTGGGGGTTGGCGAGCTGACCGACACCACCCAGGCAACTCTGTTCCGGTTCGGCATCACGCAGCCGCCCCGCTGATCCCATCGACACGGGCGCACTATGTGCCCTGTTTTTTGTCATGCTGCCTGCGGATTGAGCAGCCATTCCAGGATCCGGGGAAAGTGATCCTCCTGCGCCTGCGGGGCGGTCAGCATATTGATGTGGTCATAGTCAAGCCGGTTGCCATTATCACGCCCCAGGCGGGTGTGACGAGCAGCCGAGCCTATCTCGTCGCTGAAACGGCGCACATCGGTCGGATGGCCCAATACCTTGTCGGCTCTGGCAGAGATCATCCAGAGTGGCGGCCAGTTGACCCGTGCCGCCCCCTCGTCATAGGCAAAACCGTCGTGAGGATCCCGCCAGGGGCCACACTTGACCCAGGGGATGGTCTCCTGCAGATAGCGCAGCGGCTCGTCGTCAGCACCGATCTTCAGAGTACGAGCCGCCAGAAAACCACGGCGGCGAGCCAGCCAGGGGGCCAGCCGATTCCAGATCAGATCCACCTTCAGCCAGCGCTCGGGATTGTGCACCGACACACCGCGCTTGGTGCCAAAAAACAGCAGACTGGCCACCTGCTCCGCCAGCTCGGGGAAGCGCACCAGGGTCGAGGCCATGATGACACCGCCCCAGGAGTGGGCCACCCAGTGCACCTTGAAGCCATGATGGCACTCGGCAATCCAGCGATGCAGGGCGGGCAAGTCCTCGGTGATTAGCTCGTGCTGGCCGTGCTCCGCCAGCTCGGCGATGGCCGGAGTGCTGAGCCCCCGTCCCCGCAAATCAGCCACATAGACCTGATAGCCGTGGCGGGCCAAAAAACAGGCCAGCCCCTTGCCCGATTCGCTGTAAAAGATGCGGCCGTTCTCGATGGCGCCGTGCACCATCAGGATCGGCTCGCCATGCACGGCGACCCGGGGTTTGATGTGGCGAACATGCAGTTGATGGGCGCCACAGGGGATAAACAGAGACTGCTGCAACAATTCCATTTTTATTGGTTTCCTCCTTGAAACACAGTCAGCGCTTGTCCCAGCGTTGTTCGCTGCAGGCCCGCGCCGCCAGCAGGCAGATCACCCCCTCCAGATCGTGATGATTGAGGGTGGCCGCAGCCTGCGCCCGCACCAGCGGCTTGGCATGAATAGCAATCCCAAGACCTGCCACGCCCATCATCTTGAGATCGTTAGCACCATCGCCGATGGCCACGGTCTGGGCGGCAGCAATGCCGTACTCCTGAGCAAGCTGCTGTAACACCTCGGCCTTGACGCTGGCATCAACGATGCGCCCGCTCACCTTGCCAGTCAGCTGACCCCCTTCCACCGCCAGCTCGTTGGCGAAGATAGCATCGAGCCCCAGCGCCTGCTGCAACTCGCCGGCAAAACGGGTAAAACCGCCGGAGGCGATGGCCACCTTCCAGCCAGCCTCTTTGAGGGTATCGACCATCAGTTGCAAGCCGGGCATCCACGGCATGTTGGCGGCCACCTCGTCGAGAATGGTGACCGGCGCTCCAGCCAGCAGGGCCACCCGGTTGCGCAGACTGTCGGAGAACTCCAGTTTGCCCTGCATGGCAGCAGCTGTTACCGCCGCCACCTGATCGCCGACCCCCGCCAGCCGCGCGATCTCGTCGATGCACTCGATACGGATCGCGGTGGAATCCATATCCATCACCAGCAGGCCGGGCTCGTTCAGGGTCGGTAGCGCGGGCAGATGGCAGAGATCGATCTCCCACTCACCGCTCTTGAGCTCGGCCACCAGCTCGGCAGAAAATCTATCGCAGCCAAGCAGTAGCAACGGCACGCCCGCCACCTCGGTGGGAGGATAGAGGGTGGCCGCCAACTTCTGTGCAGCCAACAGTGGCGACAGACGCGCCAGATGGGAGGCGCCCAGCCCCTTGCCAAACAGCACCAACCAGCCGCTAGTCTGCGGGGTCTCTGTCGGTTGCAACGCATCTGCGTGGAGCTGCCAACAGGGTGAGCCGGACAACAACGCGGGCCAATCGGATAACAGAGGGGGGAGCCGGGACAACAACATAAGGGATACGCCTTCCTTGGTGATCAGGGGGTTAACAATGCTGGCCCAGAGTAGCGTATTGCTTTTTGTACAGGCAAGCGCCAAGATCCCGCCACTCCTTGTTACCATGAGGTCTCGCGCTTGCAGCGTCATCTTCCCATCAAACGTGTTCTCAGCCTGGGTGCCGGTATCCTGCTCGGATGCTGGGTGCTCGGTGTGCTCATCCATATGCAGGGTGAAAGCCAGGCCTCGCTGCACAGCGAAGCGCGCAACCGGGCACAGGCGCTGGTCGCCTATGCAGCCCGCGACATGAAACGCTGGATCAAGGAGGAGAAGAGCAGCGAGCTGGAGCGGCTGGCGCGGGATCTGGCGGCGGAGCCGGAGATCCTCGATGCCACCCTCTACGACGGACGCGGCATTCCCCTCGCCCAATCGGAGCAGGCGGTGCCGCTGGAGAGCCTGCTGCCCATCGGCAGCGATAACAAGTCACTACCGGAGCAGGGCAAGGGGCGGATCCAGTTCGTGCAGGAGATCCGGGATGGCGAGCAGACCATCGGCTTCCTGCGCATCACCCTGGAAGAGCAGCAGATGCTGGCAGACAAGGACACCCGGCTCAAGGTGGTGCAGGAGAAACAGCGGCTGATGCTGCTGGTCGCCCTGCTGGCCGGAGTGCTCATCTCCTACGGCGTGCGCCGCAACTACATGCGGGTGCGCAAGCACAAGAAAAAGAGTACGCCCCCCGCGCCGCCTCCGGAAAACTGATGGCGCAACCAGAGAGCAGATACAAAAACGGCGGCCAGAAGGCCGCCGTTTCTTATTCGCAAGGGAATTACTTGTCGCCCAGCAGGACGGAATCCAGCGCGATTTCGATCATGTCGTTGAAGGTCAGCTGACGCTCTTCAGAGGTGGTCTGCTCACCGGTACGGATATGGTCGGAGACGGTGCAGATGGTCAGCGCCTTGGCACCGTACTCTGCAGCCACGCCGTAGATACCGGCGGCTTCCATCTCGACACCCAGGATGCCGTATTTTTCCATGACGTCGAACATGGAGGGGTCCGGAGTGTAGAACAGGTCGGCGGAGAAGATATTACCCACACGCACGGCAACGCCCTTGTTCTTGGCGGCCTGTACAGCGTTGGCAACCAGGTCGAAGTCGGCGATGGCAGCGAAGTCGTGATCCTTGAAGCGCAGACGGTTTACTTTGGAGTCGGTGCAGGCACCCATACCGATCACCACGTCACGCAGTTTCACGTCTTCACGCACGGCGCCACAGGAGCCCACACGGATCAGGGTCTTCACACCGTAATCGGTGATCAGCTCTTTGGCGTAGATGGAGCAGGAGGGGATACCCATGCCGTGCCCCATTACAGAGATACGACGGCCCTTGTAGGTACCGGTGAAACCGAACATGTTGCGCACGTCGCAGATCTGCTCGACGTTCTCCAGGAAAGTTTCAGCGATGTACTTGGCGCGCAGGGGGTCGCCCGGCATCAGCACGGTATCAGCAAAGGCGCCATCTTTCGCATTGATATGAGGAGTTGCCATTCTCTTGATTCCTTCACACTAGGTTGAGTTTTATTGTTTTATAAATTGCCCGCCGCCGAAGTGGCGGGCGGGTAAATTACAGGAAGCTGGTACCGTACGCCAGTTTCGGCAGGCCGTGATAAGCCGCGATGCTCTGGCCGATATCGGCAAAGGTCTCACGACGACCAACGGAGCCAGCCTTGACCGGCTTGCCGAAGAACAGCACCGGAATGTATTCGCGGGTGTGGTCGGTGCCACCCCAGGTCGGGTCACAGCCGTGGTCGGCAGTCAGCACCACCACGTCGCCATCCTGCAGCAGATCAAACAGCTCCGGCAGGCGGGAATCGAAATACTCCAGCGCACCGGCATAACCGGCAACGTCACGGCGGTGGCCGTAGGAGGAGTCGAAGTCGACGAAGTTGGTGAAGACGATGGTGTTGTCACCAGCCGCTTTCACCTCTTCCAGCGTGCGATCCCACAGCTCGGTCAGACCGGTCCCTTTCACCTGCTTGGTGATGCCCTGCTGGGCATAGATGTCGGCAATCTTGCCGATGGAGACCACCTGGCCACCCGCATCTTTCATGTAATCCAGCACGGTCGGCGCCGGCGGCAGCACTGAGTAGTCGTGGCGGTTGCCGGTACGCTTGAAGTTGCCCTTGCCAGTGCCGACGAACGGACGCGCAATCACGCGGCCGATGTTGTAGGGCTCCAGCAGCTCGCGCACTATGTGGCACAGCTCATAGAGCTTCTCGAGGCCGTAGGTCTCTTCGTGGCAGGCAATCTGGAACACGGAGTCGGCAGAGGTGTAGAGGATCGGCTTGCCGGTCTTCATGTGCTCTTCGCCCAAATCGTCCAGCACCTGGGTACCAGAGGCGTGGCAGTTACCGAGATAGCCCGGCAGACCAGCCTTCTCGACGATGGCGTCCAGCAGCTCCTGCGGGAAGCTGTTGTGGTGATCCTTGAAGTAGCCCCACTCGAACAGCACGGGCACGCCGGCGATCTCCCAGTGACCGGACGGGGTGTCCTTGCCGGAGGAGAGCTCCTGAGCAAAGCCGTAGGCACCGACCACCTCGATATCTTTCTTCAGCCCTTCCGGGAAGTAGCCGGAGGCCTGCTCGCAGGCGTGGCCCAGACCCAGCTTGTTGAGGTTGGGCAGATTGAGGGCGCCACGGCCTTCAATTTCACCTGCCGCACACGCCTTGGCGATATGGCCAAGGGTGTTGGCGCCCACATCTCCGAACTTGTCGGCGTCGGCAGCAGCGCCAATACCGAAAGAGTCCATCATCAGAATAAAGGTACGTTTCATGGGTCTTCCCCTTGTTACAAATCGGCCAGGGTGATACGGCGGTACACTTCAGGCAGTGCTTCCGGCCGCTCGCCACCAATCCGGACAGCCGCCTGCACCATGCTGGCAGCCTGAGCATATTGCTCTTCAGTCTGAGCGTGGATCATCGCGATCGGCTTGTCAGCATCAACACTTTGACCCAGGCGGATAAAGTCGGTCAGACCGACCGCATAATCAAGTTTGTCACCGGCAGCGCGGCGACCACCGCCCATGGCGACCACGGCCAGCCCCAGATCGCGGGTATCCATGGCGGTCACAAAACCGCTATTGGCCGCGAAGACCGGGCGTACGATGGCTGCCTTGGGCAGGTAAGCGTCGTAACGCTCCATAAAATCGGCCGGGCCACCGAGACCTGTCACCATGCGACCGAAGATCTCGGCCGCCTTGCCGTTATCCAGCACCGCCTGCAGCTTGGCACGGGCATCACGCTCGTCGCTGGCAAGACCGGCGGAGATCAGCATCTCGGCGCACAGCGCCATGGTCACTTCGTGGATCCGCGGGTTGCGGTATTCACCTGTCAGGTAACGCACCGCTTCACGTACTTCCACCGCGTTACCGGCGCTGGAGGCCAGCACCTGGTTCATATCGGTCAAGAGCGCAGAGGTGCGGCAACCGGCACCGTTGGCCACTGCCACAATGCTCTTGGCCAGCTCTTCGGAGGCTTCGAAGGTTGGCATAAAGGCGCCGGAGCCCACTTTCACATCCATCACCAGCGCTTCGAGCCCGGAGGCGAGCTTCTTGGAGAGGATGGAGCCGGTGATCATGGCGATGGATTCGACGGTTGCAGTAATGTCACGTACTGCATAGATACGCTTGTCAGCGGGGGCCAGATCGCCGGTCTGGCCGATGATGGCGACACCCGCCTCTTTCACCACTTTCAGGAAACGGTCGTTGTCGACCGAGGTCTGGTAGCCGGGAATGGCATCCAGCTTGTCGAGGGTACCGCCGGTATGGCCCAGACCACGACCGGAGATCATCGGCACGAAACCGCCACAGGCAGCGACCATCGGGCCAAGCATCAGAGAGACCACATCACCCACACCGCCGGTGGAGTGTTTGTCGACAATCGGGCCACCCAGATTGAGGTGATCCCAGGTTAGCACCATGCCGGAGTCGCGCATGGCGCAGGTCAGGGCGACCCGCTCATCCATGGTCATGTCTTTGAAGTAGACCGCCATCGCCAGTGCAGCGATCTGCCCCTCGCCGATGGTGTTATTGGTAATGCCCTGGACGAAGAATTGAATTTCTTGGGTACTGAGCGCTTCACCGTTGCGCTTCTTGCGAATAATTTCTTGAGGCAAAAACATCTTTCATTCCCTCCGCCATTGCTGGCGTTACACAAGCCTGAATCCTTGCCCGCACACCGCATGGTGGGGGCTAACAGGGCGGACAGCAGTCCGCCCTCTCATCAACCTATTAGTAACCGCTGGTGTTGGCCGGCTTGTCGCCATGCCCCAGAGTGGCCAGCAGACTGGCCAGCAGGCTGGATGCACCAAAGCGGAAGGTACGGGCAGATACCCAGTCGTTGCCGAGGATCTCTTCGGCCATGGCCAGATACTGACCGGCAACGGCGGCATCTTTCACGCCACCGGCAGGCTTGAAGCCGACTTTCGGATTCTTGGCCTTGATCACTTCCATCATGATGCGTGCCGCTTCTGGGGTCGCATTGACCGGCACCTTGCCGGTGGAGGTCTTGATGAAGTCGGCACCGGCATCGATACAGATTTCGGAAGCGCGACGGATCAGCGCCTCTTCTTTCAGCTCGCCGGTTTCGATGATCACTTTCAGCAGCACGTTGGCACCGCAGGCCTCTTTACAGGCTTTGACCAGATCAAAACCGATCTGTTCATTACCAGCCATGAAGGCGCGGTACGGGAACACTACGTCCACTTCGTCGGCACCGTAGGCGACCGCGGCACGGGTCTCGGCCACGGCGATCTCGATGTCGTCGTTGCCGTGCGGGAAGTTGGTCACGGTCGCAATGCGTACGTCGGCAGCGCCGATCTCACGCAGGGTCTTGCGAGCGATAGGGATAAAACGGGGGTAGATGCAGACGGCGGCGGTCAGGCCAGCCGGTGACTTGGCCTTATGGCACAGGTCGATCACCTTCTGATCGGTGTCGTCATCGTTCAGGGTGGTCAGGTCCATCAGGTTCAGAGCGCGCTGAGCGGCCACTTTCAGATCAGTCATTCTGTTCTCCAAAGTCTCGATTTAATCCAGATAACCGGGCACCACCATACCATCCAGCGATGGATGCACAGGCAGTAATCCCCAGCTATACGGGAATGGAATTACAGTGCGAAGGCACCGGCACTATCGGGATGCTATTCAAAACACCCTGCAGGCACTGCGACTGTAAATAAGGCAAGAGCCCTGTCACTTTCTTACAAAAGTGCGGACTTGGTTCCATGAAGACTTGAGAAAGGCCGACAACATCTGACCCGACTTCCCAATCAATTCCATTTGACCGCCAACACCCGATTTCATCGAGTATTAGTCATTGCCAGCACCCTGCTGGCAACGCCTATTTCAGCCGAGATACCCCCTGTTTGCAAGCCGGATTTGCCAATTTCAGAGGTACCTCACATCTGACAAATCCAGGTCTAAAAAAGCCTTACGAAAAGAAACGGGTCAGGATCCATGAGTAGGCCAATCCCCCCAGATAGACCCCGACGATCCCCATTACCCCGGACAAAACGGGAGGCGCCGGGATCGGCAATTTGAGGAAAGAAAACAACAAACCAACTATAAAGCCGGCCACCATCGCCAGTAGCACTTCATTCATATAACCTCCGATTTGACTCATTTTATTATTAGTTTAGATAGGAAAACGGTTGTCACCGCTCCATACGCGAACGCCACGGCAGATGCCGTGGCGTTCGTGTTTATACCCTGTCAGTCAGGCGGCGATTACATGCCGGACAGTGCCAGGAAGAAGCCTGCGATAGTGGCAGACATCAGGTTGGACAGAGAGCCAGCCAGTACGGCTTTCAGACCAAAGCGTGCAATGGTGCCGCGGCGGTTCGGCGCCATGGACCCCAGACCACCCAGCAGGATGGCAACAGAGGAGAGGTTGGCAAAACCACACAGTGCGAAGGAGATAATCGCCTTGGTGTGATCGGACATGGCCACACCGTTGATCAGCACTTCGTCTTTCAGGTACGGAGCGAAGTTCAGGTAAGCCACGAACTCGTTCACTACCAGCTTCTGACCGATGAAGGAACCGGCAACCACTGCTTCATTCCAGGGCACACCGATCAGGAAGGCCAGCGGGGAGAAGATCCAGCCCAACAGCAGTTCCAGAGAGAGTTGCGGATAACCGAACCAGCCACCCACACCGGAGAAGATGCCGTTGATCATGGCGATCAGACCGATGAAGGCCAGCAGCATGGCGCCGACGTTCAGGGCCAGTTGCATACCGGCAGAAGCGCCAGCAGCAGCAGCGTCAATGACGTTGGCAGGCTTGTCATCCAGCTCGGCATCGGCAGAGCTTTCGTCGTAGTTCGGGGTCTCGGTCTCGGGAACCAGCAGCTTGGCGAACAGCAGACCACCCGGTGCAGCCATGAAGGAGGCAGCAATCAGGTACTCCATCTTCACGCCCATGGAGGCGTAACCGGCCAGTACGGAACCGGCAACGGAAGCCAGACCACCACACATGACAGCGAACAGCTCGGAGTCAGTCATCTTGGCGATGTAAGGACGAACCACCAGCGGCGCTTCGGTCTGACCGACGAAGATGTTGGCAGTTGCAGACAGGGATTCGGTGCGGGAAGTTCCCAGTACTTTCTGCAGACCGCCGCCCAGCAACTTGATGACCATCTGCATGATGCCCAGGTAGTAGAGCACGGCAATCAGGGAAGAGAAGAAGATGATGACCGGCAGAACACGGAAGGCAAAGACAAAGCCGCCGCCGCCGAACACTTCAAACATCTTGTTGCTGACCAGACCGCCAAACAGGAAGTCGATCCCGTTCTGGCCGTAGCTGATCACGCTGGATACCGCGTCGGACACGCCGACCAGGATATCGCGACCAACCGGAACATAGAGAACAAACGCCCCCAGACCGGCTTGAATTGCGAACGCACCGACAACGGTACGCACGTTGATTGCCTTGCGATTGCTGGAGAACAGCACCGCGATAAGGACGAGCGTCGCCATCCCTACCAGACCCATGAACAAATTCATTATTATCTTCCTCTAGTAGCACCTGGCTTGTTAGCGAGTTGTTATTAAACCCAACTAATCAAGGGGAGCGCATTATACTAATTAAAGTCCGATAAAATAGAATGCTGGTCACATTTTATCGTTATCAAAATGTCCAAGTGTCACAAAATTAGACAGCAAACGATTTTTACGCTCATTTTTTTTCCTGACAACTAAATCAGGTGTTGCGAATTTGTTTCATGGCAATGGGTCGTGATGGAAAATATGCCGGGCAGTTTCAAATAACACCTTAGCAACATCTACCGATGATTCCTCCCGCAAAGTCATCAATATTTCAGCTATTTTCGGCAGCGCTTCCGGGGTATTCCGAGTGCCTTGCTCATCTTGTAACGGCATATCGGGCGAATCGGTTTCCAGCACCAGGGCCTCGAGCGGCATAGCACGAAATACCTCTCGCGTCTTGTTCGCCCGCTCAAAACTGATTACCCCGCCCACCCCGAGCCGAAAGCCCAGTTGCCAGAAAGCCTCCGCCTGCTGCAACGAACCGCTGAAAGCATGAATCACCCCGCCACGAGGCGGCTTGAAGCGGCGCAACAGCTTGACCACAGTGTCATTGGCGCGCACCGAGTGGATCATCAGGGGGAGCCCAGCATCAGCAGCCAGCCGGATCTGAGCCTCAAACAGCGCAAGCTGCCCCTCCTGCGGCACGTGAGAACGGAGGTCCAGCCCGCACTCACCAATGGCCACCAGCCTGGCAGGTTGACTCATCACCAACGCTCGCAGCCGTTCCATCACCCCCTCCCGCTGCTCACCGGTATACCAGGGATGAATGCCCAAACCATAAAAAAGGCCGTCATGCTGATCTGCCAGTGCCATCACACGAGTCCAGTTATCCTCTGCGATGGCAGGAATGATATACTGCGTCACCCCTAATGCCCGGCAACGGGCCAGCAGCGCCTCCCTGTCCTGGTCGAACACCGGAAAGTCGAGATGGCAATGGGTATCTATCAGCTGCATATCACTCACACCTGTTTGCGGTATTTAATGGGTCATTGAACATGATGAACAACAGAAACAACGGCTTTACCCTGATTGAACTGGTGTTGGTGATCATAGTGCTGGGGATCCTGGCCGTCACCGCCCTGCCACGCTTTATCAATATCAAGGATGATGCCCTGAAAAGCACGGTCTCGGCGACTGCTGGCAGCTTTGCCAGTGCAGTTCAACTGGCAAATGCCGGCTGGTCGGTGAAAGTGAAGGGGGAGTCTATCGGGCTCTACAACTTGAGTAGCTTTGGCAAAGGCGATCTTGATATTAATCGCTATGGTTGGCCTGTAGGCACGAAAGAGGACTATAACCAAGCGCCAGATACAACATTTCCACCTGGCTCTAACGAAAACCAGATCTCTGTTAACAACGAAGATGACTGCAAGCTACTCTTCACTGGATTACTTGATACAGAGCAGACTGTTCCTGACTTAGACAATAACAACACTGAAACCGACTATAGTTCCGAACTTATTATTGCAGATGACCAAACTGAGATCGGAGGGTTAGAGCATCACAACTGCCGCTATATCCTGCGTGATTCTATCGGCCGCTTCCCGGATCACCCCAACGGCCTCGGCTTCGAGTACAACAGTGTTACCGGTGCCGTGACCCGCAATTTTGATTGAGCTCAGCCTCTTCTGCGCAAGCTCGCTCTTTGCTTGAGTCCTCATTATAACGAACCGGTGTGCAGCAGCGCCGGTTCTCCTGAGTGAGCCCCCACTCCTCGCACCACGCATCGTAACGGGCCAGCCAACGCAGCAATACCCCTTTCATCGTCACACCTCCGCCAACAGGTTCAGGTCAAAAACCATCCTAATCAGAGTCGACAAGGGGAGCAAGCCATCCCAATTTTTGCGGTCGGTTGAGATAGAAAGAGCCGGTCAGCATGGCTGACCGGCTCTTTTAAGATTCCCTGAAGAGGTTATCAGATGAGCGATAGCTCATCCGCCTCAAAGGCTCTTCAGTTTCTCTTCCGGCAGAGCCAACTCGTCGTTGTGGTTAACACCGATGCCACGCTCCAGCACATGACGGGCGATGGCGTGCGCTTCTTCCAGCGAGTGCATGCTGTAGGTGCCGCACTGATACTCGTTCAGCTCGGGGATCTTGGCCTGATCCTGCACGGTCAGCACGTCGCTCATGGCCGCCTGCCAGGCTGCGCCAACACGGGCTTCGTCCGGCGCGCCGATCAGGCTCATGTAGAAGCCGGTACGGCAACCCATGGGGGAGATATCGATGATCTCCACGCCGTTGCCATTCAGGTGATCACGCATAAAACCGGCGAACAGGTGCTCCAGCGTATGGATACCGCGCTCGGAGAGGATCTCCTGGTTCGGCACACAGAAACGCAGGTCGAACACGGTAATGGTGTCCTTGTTCGGGGTCTGCATAGTCTTGGCCACACGCACCGCTGGCGCTTCCATACGGGTGTGGTCAACGGTAAAACTGTCCAATAACGGCATTTCTGACTCCTGATTGGGTTACCAGAACCAGCCCCCGCGGGAGAGCTGATCCTTGCATTGTCGATACTGGGCGCCGTAGCGCTGGGCGCGAGCCTCTACCTTGCGCGAGGTTTTCATCAACCACCCCTTGCTGCGATAGCTGCCACGCCGGTAGCCACCCCACCCTTCGTGATAGTTGAGGTACTGGCCATAGGCATCCCACTTGGAGGTGCCATTGAGCCGCTGGGCCTTGTTAGTGTACCAGCCCATAAAATCGATGGCGTCGGCAAAGTCATCGCGATCGCTCCAGCTATTGCCGGTCTCTCGCTGGTAATCAGCCCAGGTCTCGTCTTTCACCTGAGCGTAGCCATAAGCCGAGCTCGCCCGCCCGGTCGGAATAAAGAGGAAATACTCCATCGGCGGCTGGGCGTCGTGTACGAAGGAGGACTCCTGATACATCATGGCCATCACCACATGGATCGGCGTCCCCCACTTCTCGTTCATCTTGAGCGCGGCCTTGTGCCACTCCGGCTTCTCGCGAAAGATCTGGCACAGGTTTTCCGGCTGAGCCGGCGGGCGGGTACTGCACGCAGTGAGTACTGCCAGCAGGCCTGCCACCGCCACCATGCGCTTTCGGGACATCAGAGCAGAACTTGATTTGCTCTCCTGAACATAACGAGGCAAAAACGACATCAGATAGCGTCTTCGTTCTCTTCGCCGGTACGGATACGAATGACGCGCTCCACCTCGCAAACGAAGATCTTGCCGTCACCAATCTTGCCGGTGCGGGCGGTGTTCTGGATCGCTTCCAGACAAGCATCGAGATCCTCATCCTGCACCACCAGCTCCACCTTCACTTTCGGCAGGAAGTCGACCATATATTCGGCGCCGCGATAGAGCTCGGTATGGCCCTTCTGGCGGCCGAAGCCTTTGACTTCGGATACGGTCATGCCGTTGATGCCGATCTCTGCCAGGGCCTCGCGCACATCGTCCAGCTTGAACGGTTTGATGATGGCTTCAATCTTCTTCATGGTGACTCCTTACCAGTTCTGTTTGCCGAACCCGGATGTAATGGGGTAACGGCGATCCTTACCAAAGTTGCGAGCCGTAATGCGGGGCCCGACCGCCGCCTGACGGCGCTTGTATTCGTTGAGATCCACCAGTCGGATCACCTTGCGTACCACAGCTTCCTCGAAGCCCTCCGCCACCATGTCGGCGACCGAGGCATCCTCTTCCACGTAGCACTTGAGAATGGCATCGAGGATGTCGTATGGGGGCAGACTATCCTGATCCACCTGATCCGGCGCCAGCTCCGCTGAAGGAGGACGGTCGATAACCCGCTGCGGGATCACATAGTCGACCGAGTTGCGATATTCGCACAATTTGAATACCAGCGTCTTGGGCACATCTTTCAGCACGTCGAAACCGCCCGCCATGTCACCGTACAGGGTGGCATAACCGACCGCCATTTCGCTCTTGTTACCGGTGGTCAGCACGATACGGCGACGCTTGTTGGAGAGCGCCATCAACAGCACGCCGCGGCAGCGGGCCTGCAGGTTCTCTTCGGTCGTATCGCGAGCGGTACCTTCAAACAACGGCGCCAGATGGGTCATAAATCCTTCGAACATCGGCTCGATGGAGATGATGTTGAACTCAACCCCCATCCGCTCGGCCTGCTCCTTGGCATCCTCCACGCTCATCTGGGCGGTATAGCGGAACGGCATCATCACCGCCTGCACCTTGTCGGCCCCGATGGCATCGGCCGCGATGGCCAGCGTCAGCGCCGAGTCGATACCGCCGGATAGGCCCAGTACGGCACCATGGAAACCGTTCTTGGTGACATAGTCGCGCACCGCCAGCACCAGCGCCTGATAGGTCTCGGCCAAGGGTTCCAGCGGCGCAGCGGGCTCCCGTTCTTTCACCGGCTGGCCATCGGCAAAACGTACCAGCGCCAGCTCTTCGGCAAACGGGGCCAGTTTGTGGGTCAACTCGCCCTGGCTGTTGAACACCTTGGAGCAGCCGTCAAAAATCAGCTCATCCTGACCGCATACCTGATTGAGGTAAACCAGCGGCAGACCGGTCTGATCGCAGCGCTCGGCCATCAGCTCGCGGCGGATCCAGGGTTTTTCCTGATCGTATGGCGACGCATTGATGGTGAGCAGCAGCTCGGCACCCGCCGCCTTGGCAGCCAGCGCCGGACCCGGCTGCCACAGATCTTCACAGATGAGCAGCCCCAGCTGGTGACCACGGAACGGCACCACGCAGGTCTCGGTTGCCGCGGTGAAGTAGCGCTTCTCATCAAACACGCCGTAGTTGGGCAAGTCCTGCTTGAAGTAACGGGCAATCAGCTTGCCCTGCTCATAGAGTGACGCCGCGTTGTAGAGCGCCTCCCCTTCACGCCAGGGATGCCCCACCAAAATGGCACAGTTGCCCTGCCATTCGGCAACACGAGCCAACGCGGCTTCGACCCGGATCATCAGATCGGCGCGCAGCAGCAGATCTTCCGGTGGATAGCCGGTCAGGGCCAGCTCGGAGCAGACCAGCAGATCGGCACCTTGCTGCTCGGCCTGAGCCGCCGCAGCGAGCACTTTGTCAGTGTTATCTTCGATGGCGCCTACCGTCAGATTCAACTGGGCAAGCATCAGAGAGAGGGCTTTTGCCATGGCGATGCATCTTGTATTCGAAAATGATGGGGAATGATAAAGAAAAGGCGCTGGCTGTGCCAGCGCCCCGGATTCAAGGGGTACAACTTAGATTAGCTGCATTGGTTACACCATTATCCACCAGCAGGGCACAAGGACCACTAATCACCTGACCGTTGGCGGGTGGCGTCATGGCGATGCTGAGGGAAGCAGGTTTCAACAAGTAAGTTTTATTGCCCTGTGCACTGTAGGAGAAGTTCACCACCAAGCTACTATTTTGCGCTGCCGTACAGACATAGGTAGCCGGCTGGTTGTTAGCCTGGGGTTTATCAATACGGCAAGTAGCCCCCGAAGTTGTGGTACTGACATTCAAGCCACTGAAGGTATTTTTGCCGCAAGATACTGGCGCAGTATTGTTGCCATTCCCTTGCTCAAGACACTCTATGCGTCCCGATACAGTGAGAGTTGGCACAGTCTGGGAGCTGGTATCGATCGAGATAGGCATGGTGGCGACCTTGGCCTCACTTCGATCTACCGGTGAGATAAGTGAAGCTGTGATCCCCGAGTTACCTTGGTAGGCCGTCACCTTGATCGATGCACTTTGCAACACGTTGGATGCATCCTTGGTGCTCTTCTTGGCGGACAGATAACCACGGCTGTAGCTACCAAAATAATAGCTGCCAAGATCAACGACTGTCTTGACCGGCTCGTTGGTCACACCGACATAGTCAGAGGCACTGCCAGTCAACTGGCCACTCAATGGCACCAAGCTCCACTCCGCCAGCATGGTCAGATTGATATCCTGAAACGGAACCTTGGCCAACAGATCCTGAGAAGTCAGATCGAGCTTCGAGAGACTGTCCGGCGCGAGCAGATCCACGTAGATACCTCTAGCAATCAACTGGGCGGTCCCCGTATTCATGGTGATCTTGGTGCTGGTATCTCCCCCTGTCGCAGCATTGGCAGGCAACCAATCCGCAAATTCGGTGATCGTCGGCGGCGTGGCCGTGGGGTTTGCGGTCCAGTTGAGGGTGTTTTTCTGCCAGGTGATGTAGGTAGTAACTACGTACTTGATGTAGTTCTGATAGCTGGTCTGGTTTGCGGGCTTGGCAAGAAAATCAGCGCTGGTCACGACAACTTTGATCAGGTTCCAGTCAGGCAGCGGGCGATAGTAACCATCAAGTCTGACAAAGCGGCAGGCATCCACATAATCGCCACTATTGACCGATGAGAGGCCACTGTTGTAACGCAGTCGACTGGTATTGAGTGGAGCGTAAAACTGTTCGAAACTGCTGCCGCTGCCATCGAAATGATCCTTGCAGCAACTGGTGCAGAGACTCGGTTGATCTCTGACACTGCTGTTGAGTACCCCGGTCTGCTTGGTAACCTGGGAGCCCACATTCCAGTACAACAGGTTGCTGCTGGTCAAAATGGCCTTACCGGGCAGGTAGGCATTGACACTCGAGCCATAACTGCAGGAACAGGAGACCGATGCCAGATCCTGCAGAACCTGTTGAGTATTGCCACCATTGTCTGGCTTATAGGTAACAGTCTCGAATTGCACCAGTTTGCCAACAGAACCATCCTTGGAGGTCACGGTGGGCAATGGCTTGCTGGTCTCTTGCTTGCGCCCTTCCTGGTCAATCTGGATGGAAATGACATCGGGCGCGACCCCGGGGGTATAAACCACATGGGGCGGTTCACGACTGGTATCCAACCCCCCGTTAAACTGATTCTGGGTTAATGACTCAGCAGGCGATACCGCACCGGAAAGCAACAAGGAATGGGACTGCCCGACGCTGTCGCTCCAACTGACAGTGACATTGACCACCTTTCGGCCAGGATAGGCATGCAAATAACCCGCCGGGATAGCCGTCTGCCAGCCAGAGCCATTCCAGTACTGATTACTGACGCTCCAACTAAGGGCATAAGTCCCACCGCCATCAGGAGGTGTCGCCGAACTGGAACCTGCCGCGATACTGTTATAAGCAGTAAGCGGTGAAACCGCGCTTACCACTCCATTGAAGGTACGAAACGCATCTAGTTTTGACTCCGCCAGACGCATGGCTACCTCATAACGGCGGCTATCCTGGGAGGTATTGAGCAACGAACGAGACATAGCCACCAGTCCTGCGACCCCCACTCCCAGCAGAACCAGGGTGATCAAAATCTCTAACAGCCCAAATCCCTTGTGCGGTTTCATACATGCTCCTACCAGTCGCGCCAGCTACCAGGCACCAGATTGATGCTCTGAAACGCAGCCCCATTTTCGATATTGCTCAACACCGCCTGATCATACTTGGCATCAAAGGTGCCGTTAGCCGTTTTGCCCAGTTGATAGTTGGCCACCACGGCACCGTTGACGATAGCCCCCCCCTTCAAGCTGATATCAGTAGTCGCCGTAGCAGGTGTGGATGAATAGGCAAACACCAGCCCATAGAGGGTAGCGCTTCCATTGACCATCAGATTGCCATTGCGAACGATGAGTACCACGGGCGCAGCAACCGAGCCGATAGACCCACCCGGTTTGCAGTCTCCATCGACGATAATAAGGCCGCTTGAGGCGGTCGAGAGCGAGTCACAATTATTCAACCGTTGTACTGCTCGTGACTCCAGATTGGCCCACCCCGTAGCGTCATCATTCTCGTTAAACAGATACCAGACCAGGTCTGTGGGGAATGCCGTATCATTATCTTTGATGTCCGACTGCTTATCACCCTTCTGGCTAATGTAGGTACTGCACCCGCCGCTGTAGTCTCCCTGGTGGCAAGTCTGACCAGAACCATTGGTCAAATCCACATTGCCATTCGTCCAGACAGATAGCGGAACCCCTGGCCCCCCACCGTTAGGGTTGGCCACCACAGTGAAGTTGCCGGATACTGCCATACCACCGGCAACTGTCAGGGGGGCTGCGGGAGTGCCGGCCAACACGCTTATCTTGATGGCCTTCACCTCAACCTCTGCATTGGCGGTACTGTCCACCAGGGTTGCCATAGTGCGCACTTTAACCGGAACTACGTTCGCCCCACCGACAATCACGGTCGGTTCATCCAGAGCCCACAGGGTATAATTGCCAGCCGAAACAGTGATAGATATACCGCTACTGGGGGTGCGCCAAGCTGCATCCTGCGCAAGCCGTCCGACCCCATCCGAGAGACCCAGCTCGGCCAGTGCCAACGCCTGCCGGTACTGTACTTCATTAAGACTGACACGACGGTCAGCAACCATCAGCTTGCCCACCAGCAAAGAGATGCCAAGCAGGATCACAATAAGCAGCAGCGTAATAGTGAATGTGGTAAAGCCAAGATAACGTTTCATGGCATCAATACCCGTCGTTACGCAGCTTGATATCACGCTGCAAGGTGAGTTTAAGTGCACTATTTGCCTTTAACTGACCCGATATGGCCAAGCGCACCGTTCTCGCGCCAGCCGACGCACTGCTTCCAAGCAGCGAAAAAGTGAGGTCAGTCACCTCAATGGTGTCATCGGTACTGAGTAAATTCCCCGTGCTGCAACTGGTACCGAGCTGCACCCCTTTGTCGGTACTGTCGTAGCTGTAAATAAAGATCTCATTGGCACCGAGGGTTCCATTGTTATCATCATCGTATTTCAGCCGGATACAGCGATAAATCTTGGAACCAGTGATCGTCTCATTCATCAGGTCGCTGCCAGTATCAAAATAGAAGGGGGATCTGGAGCCTGATGCAGCATTGAGAAACACAGTAGCTCCCTGATCGTAACCAGTTCGCTGTACATCACGGGCAATCATGTCCGTGATACTTTGCAACTCCTGATTTAGACGACTTACCTGCATCGATGTTTGATTGGCCTTGAGAATAGTGGCGAACAAGGATGTTACGGCTGCAACCAAAAACAGACCTGCGACCATGGCCACCATTAACTCGACGATGTTAAAGCCTCGTGCTAGACCTAATCGCATGGAGAGCTCCCCGTGACTGACTCGGTTCTCACTCGCCCATTTGTGGCAATAATAACCCTGTGCTCAGAGGTCCCGTTCTTCAGACAAATAGAACCATTGCCCAAACCGCCACTGCCGTGAAGATCTTTGAATGAGCCTCTACGGTTATTGATTTCAAGAGCATTTTCAGAACCGGATAATTCATAGTTTGTCGTCAGAGTAATGCCGTTAAACTCGCTGGCATCGACGCCCTTGCGACCTTCAATAGCAGAACATGAATCCGAGCAGCTATTACATGCCGAATCAAGAGCGATGCGATAGCACCAATTGGCCTGCCCCGCATTGAATATCTTGAAGATTATCGGTTTATTACGTTTGATAGCCTCAGACTTGAGCAGCATGATATCCGTGTAAACGGCTTGGGTAGCCGCCTTGACCATCTGCTCCTGGCGCAATGACTGATAACTGGGGATGGCTACGGTTAGCAGCAGGGCGACCAGAGCCATGGCGATCATCAATTCAATCATGGTAAAACCGGCTGAGCGCCCCTCTGCGAATTCCATTGGCTAAAGACTCCTTTCTTTTCGCACATGCCAGTAGAGTATGATGTCAGTACTATCCTATAGTATCTATCTGTTTAACGAACCCTGCCGCGCCCATGAGAATCAAACAATCCGGAATCACCCTGCTGGAATTGATGGTGGTCGTTGCCATCGTTGCCATCATTGCCGCTGTCGCCTACCCGAGCTTTACTGACGGTCTGCGTAAATCTCGTCGAGCCGATGCCATCAAGGGCTTGCTGACCATGCAGCTCAAACAAGAAGAATTTCGCATCTCCAATGCCAGTTACAGCAGTGCGATAGCCAGTGTGGGCAACCCAACCAGCGATTACTACACCTTTAGCATTTCTGGCGCCAGCGCCACCGCCTACACACTAGTGGCCACCAGCAAGGGGGCCCAGGTCGGCGACAAGGCCGGCAATACGGCCTGTGATACCCTGACTATCAACAAGGCCGACATCAAGACGCCTGCCGAGTGCTGGAACTGAACGCTACCAGCATTCGGTGGCTGTCATGGTGGCTCGTGATACCCCCTGCAGTCCGCTCTGATCGAGAGTCAACAATCCACAGGGATCGCCATTCATCACACCTGTCGGAATGGCGGTCAGGGTATAACGGGCCCCACTGGCATTGAGCGCTACATTGTAATACGCAGCCCCCCCATCCCTCGGCAGGGTCGCCAAGCCGGCAGAGGCTAGGTTACCGGCGTCGTAATTGCCATTGGCAGTAAACTCCCGCTCCAGATATTGCGCCGCTTCCAGCAACACTGCCTTGGCTTCGGCCCGCTTGGCAGCCGCCATGTAGTTGTTGTAACTGGGATACGCGATCGCGGCCAGAATGGCGACCACTGCGACCACTATCATCAACTCAATCAGGGTAAAACCACGTTCCATGCCAACCTCTACTCCAGTTGCAACCAGGACTGGCGGCCACCCAGATCGCCTGCCCCCTCTTCCAGCGTGACCGAGATATTTCCGCTGGAGCCGCTGATATATTTGCGCTCCATCTCGGCATCTTCCACTACGCTTGGCGTCGTGGTGAGCTCATCAAATTGCTTGCCGCTGACCGGCACCTTGATGTCATTACCAGAATCATCCTTGATCGCGACGTAGTCATCATCGTTGACAGCCCCGTCGCCGTTAACGTCGAACACCGAGTAGGTGAGTCTGGCCCCCGAGATGGGATCCAGCTCCATCAACCAAGAGCGGCCACCAAAGTCACAGGCATCCGCCGACGGGATCAAGGTATTGAAGATCAGTCGCTTATGCCGATAGAGCATCTCGGAGACGGCCCGCTCACCGACCCCCTTGCTCAAGCTTGGCGATTTCAATAGCAGATACCAACCCTTTTGGCTGGTGTAATTGACATTCCGGTTGGAGACAACCCTCACGTTGAACTTGATAGTGGTGCCGTTGGCCACAAACTCATGGGTGATGATCTGCTGCAACAGCTGGCTACTGAGCACGGTAGCCCCCGTATCCCAGATACCGTACACCGCTTCCAGCCTCGGCGTGGCGGGAACCAGTTTGTCATCATTGGTAAAATAACTGCCAGTCCCCATCATCACCATAACCCCCCCTTTAGGGTGCCGAATAGCCAAAGGACGCATGGTGATCGGCTGACGCGTACCGGCACTGCAGCTGCCATTACAGGCCTGGAACAGCGGCTTGGGCTTGTTGCCCGTTTTCAAAGCACTTCCCCACTGGGCACTGTTTCTGTCAGTCAGATCGAATTTCCACAGATTGCCGTGCAGGTCACCGGCATAGACATAGTCGACAACCCTGTCCCCGTCTTGATCTACCGGCAAGGGGGAAGATAGACCGTTGGGCTCGCTGGAAGACCCTACCTCGGTATCAATCTCTTTGATGATGGCGCCAGTCGCCAGATCCAGCACAAAAAGCCTCGCAGTCTGACTGGTGCTGTTGTAACCATTCGCAACCAGAGCAACCCATTTGTTGTCGGCTTTGACACGTACCAGAGTGGGTGCCGCCAGTGCAACCCCCATTTCGCTATCGGTGAACTCCCACAGCATCTTGTCGGCGGTGAAGTTATCCGGGGCCGTCACATCGATGGCAAATACCGCCTTGCCACCGGCACCGGTGGATCCCAGCAAGATGCTCTTCCAGCGACTGCCCAGATAGGCATCGCCCACCCTGGGCGTCCCATCCACATAGTAGCGATGGCTGTAATTCGGTCTGGTCAACTGATTCAGCTCGCCCAGCAGGCTGGACGGGATATAGGCCAGTCGCTCGACACCGTCGGCGACTCGAAATCCGTGCAGCATACCGTCATTGGCACCGACATAGAGTATGGGTGGGCGGCGGGTAATCGCCGTCGAGCTTAGAAAAGCCTGGTAACCCTCCCGCTCGGTCTGGGTCAGACCGGCTGCACTGCTGTAACCGTAATCACGCTTGCCCACGTAGACGGGATCAGAATTGATGATGTCGCCGAGCAGATCACTACGATTACGAAACGCACCACCATTGCGCTGCTCACCACTGCGATCACCGCGCAGATAGGCGACACGGCTTTCTCCCTGGTTGTCACCAGCGACATTGAATAGAGCCCGGTTGGTCACATTCAGCGTATCCCAACGAAAGGGGATGCCGACACCATCTTGCCGGGTGAAGATATTGCGTGCCGAAGGCTCGGGGATCAAGGTAGCGGCATCCCAAGCGATCTCCCCAAGGGTGCCATCGCTGTTCAGCGGGATCGAGACCAGTTGCCCCGACCAGTCGCCGCTGTTGTAGCGGGCCTGGTAGATGTGGGTATTGCTGTCCAGCCGGGTTGCGTTGGCGGTCACTGAACTGGCTGAGCTGTTACGGGCGGCAATCTGTGCCAGCGTACTGCTCAGGGCTGCGGCGAAGGTATCGGGATCTGCCGCGCTGAAAAAGCTCCCCTTGCTGTTGACAGCCGCATGCCACAGATCGTCGATCTTGAACTCATCGGAATCATAAGGATTCGGCCAACTGCCCGGGATACCGTTGGCAGGATTGAGCGACCCGTTGACCCCGAGTCCGACGGTAAAGTTGACCAGATGCTGCCAGTTGGCAGGATCCGCCGTGCTGGCCGGCACCTTGTCGGCCAAATCGGCACGCAGGTCGGTTTTCCAGTATTTGAAGGCCACGTCCGCCAAGGTGTTCTTGATGCCATCCAGGTCCTGATCGCCGACCGAGGGCGAATCCCCGTTCCAGTAACCATCAGTCATCAGGATGTTGTAGCTCTGGCGGCAAGTCAGATGAGGAAGCGTGCTGCCGGCACGGGCAGACCAAGGGCCATTATTGTCACTGCGGGAAAAATACTCCCCTACCTCTTTCAGACCGGTACGCAGCGGTGTCCCCTTCGCCAAAATATCGCGGCCATACAGTTCATTGAAAAATGCGCTTCTGTCGGTACCCGAAAAAGGGGTGACACCACGAATAACACTATCCTTGGCATTGATGGTGGCAAAGCCGACCCGAATTCCCTCTCCCTGACTGGCAAAAGCTCGTCCCACGCCTGCCCGAGCAGCCAAAATCCGCGAGCGGTAATAGGTATACCAGTTGGCAAAATTCTGGATCTCTTCGTCATAGCTACAAACGGGAGCGTTTTTGCAGTCACTGCGATTGGAACGGTCACCATATGTTTTGCCAGACTGAATTTCCACTCGGGTATAGCTGTTTGCCAGCTTCACATTACCGCTACCCTTATAGTCGAAATAGACAGCCGGCCAGAAACTCTCGTCACGGTTGAAATAATAAGGAGAAAAATCAGTGTAATAGATGGCCCACCAAGCCCGATTAGTTTCAGTCAGGTTGCGACAACCGGCCGCCGTCTTCATAGGGTTGTGAGGGGCACAGGTCACTTTGGCATTGGCCATCAAGGAGCCATCCGCATTGGCCCAGGGACGATAGGTCAGCTGCGGGTTGTAATAGAGCTTGTTGTTATGGCTGGAGCGCACGTAGGCATTGCGGGCGTTGTCGCTGGCAAAGGTGATCGTATAGTTGTCGTAATCATCACTCCCGTAGACTTGGCTAGCGCGTGGATAGACATAACGCGCATCGTTCTCGATCAAGGACTCGGGCATGATCTCGAAATGCATCGAACCCGAATCATCTAGGGTAAACATGATATTGGGATCGGCCCGGGTGCCGAGATAGAGGGGAACCTGGGCAATATCGAGCGCCGCCTGTGCCGAAGCACAGCAGAGCATCACCGAAAGGCCAAAACCAAGTTTGCCCATACACCGCCTCCTAGCGACTATAGGTCGATTGCAACAGCACCCGGCTCTCGTCAGAGAGACCAAATCCCCTTGCAGTAATACGATATAGACGACGCTCACTGATGGGCTCATCGACTGCCAGATCCTCGCTCCCCCCCTGGGTATAGGGCAACCGTTCGATAAAGTATTCGGGAGCGCGCCCCGCCAGACCACTGTGGGTATAGGTACGCCAAGCGGTCGAAGGGGAGGCAGGATCCACCGCGGTGTCGATAAATTCATACAGGCCCGCGCTGTTGTCATAGGGACCCGAGTTGCCAGCCTCGATATAGCGCTCGGCAGCGCGCAGGCCCGCTTCTGCCGCCTGCAATGCCTGCAGCGCCTCTTTCTGGTTACCCGCCATCTTCTCTTGCAACTGCGCCCCACGCATACTGGCCATACCCAGCAGGCTCACCATGACCAGAAAAATCAGGCTGATCACCAGCGCCATCCCCTGCTGTCGATCCATCATGACTGGGCTCCTCAAGGTAGCCGGTTGCGCAGCGCAACTGTGGTTTCGGCGACCCAGTACCAGTTGCGATCGGTCGCCCGGAAGGTGGCTCCGGCAAAGCTAAGGGCCTGCGGAGACGACACCACATTGCCTTGGTTACTGCGCATAAGAAGCTGTACTCCAATCCCCAGTACATTGTTCCAGTTTGGATTGCTGGCGGCGCTCACATAGCGATCTGCCGCCCGATCCCGGTTCTGATCCTCGCCGAATGTAAGTTGCATATTGGCCACCCCTTCGATAAGGGGCATACCTGCAGCCACCCCGTTCTTGCGATAAAGCGCGTAGGGGCTGCTGGCAGAGGGGCGGGCGATATAGTAGAGACGGGTTTCCACCCTGTTCACGACCGAGCCAAGACCGAATCGCTCCTCGGGTGGGCTGCTGGCCCCCCCCCAGGAACTGCTGGCATTGCCTGGCGTATATTTGTTGTCATTGGAGTGGACGATATTGACCTCACGCCCCCCTGCCACGCCCTGTACTTTGGTGACCTGAAATATTCTGGCCTTCTGACAGTCGGAGACCATGACAATATCTCCCTCGCACAGATCGCTATAACCCTGTGCGCCGGAACCACAATAGTCGGCCTTGCTGGATAGCTGCTGCACAAAGAGCTGGGCGGCACTGTTATGATTATCACGACTGAGCGGAACCCCAACCCCAACCGGCCCCTGAACCAACAGGATATCGCTACCCGGCATGGGTCTGGGCTCGGAACCGCTGAACAGAGCAGACAGCTCGGCTGGCAAAGTGGACGTCACATTGTCGTAACCACGCAAAAAGGTGGTGAAGTTGTAGGGCAGTGCCGTACTGTTATTGAGGGTATTGGTGATATTGACCCCCTGTTTGCTGAGACACCCCTGATAGCCCACCATACGCAGCTCTTTTTGCAGCAGATTGGTGGCAAATCCGCTATCTTCCCGCACCCGGGCAATGGCCTCGCCAGTGAGATAGGTTTTGTGATTGCCGAGAAACACCTGAATCATGACCCCCACCGTTATCAGCGAGAGCACCAAGGCGATCATCACCTCGACCAAGCCGATCCCGTGCTGGTGTAGCGGCAAACCGCTCCTGCTCATAGGTCCGTCCTCAGGATCATGCTGCGCGACGCAGGATCAGTCGACAGCCGACTGCTATCCCACTGAATAGTGATGGTGGCCCTTCCGGCACTGACCGATACGGCGCCATCGCCACCTGGTAGCTCGGCTACGACCCGCTTCCAGTGTTGCAGATCCTGAACCGCCATAGAGCTACCCGAGACAGTTTCGCCCAAGTCGATATTGTATTGCCCGTTCAGAGCCGCGCTGCGATTAGCCCGCATCATGTCGTTGATCATGTATGCATACTGGGTCGCCTCGGTACGCGTCAGCGCCGACTGGTTACTCTTGAGAGCCTGCAGTTGCAGAGTCGCCATGCCCAGAATACCGATGGAGAGCACCAGTACCGAGATCATGATTTCAAGCAGTGACAAACCCCGTTCTCGCATCATGGGCAGCTAGCCTCGGTAATGGAAGGGCGACCAGCCACTGTGATGTTGATATCACGGGAGGGCTCATTCCGACACTCATCAGGACGCAGGGAAAATACCCGTGCCAACTGAGTGCGGCCATCAAGAAAACCCTCGCTATTAAAACGCAGCAGGGAGGTATTGCTGCTCAATACCCCGCCCCCCATGTCGGGAAAGCCTCGCAACAACTCACCATTATCCAGTATGCCGTTACCGTTGCCATCGACCCAGATCTGCCAGCCAGCCTCCCAGTGATGCTGGGTCAGGTTATCGGCAGAGGCGGAGAGGGTCACTACCGTGTTGCGGCGAATGGCTTCTGAGCGGGCAAGGTTGATGGCCGCAACAAAGTTGTTAGCCTGAGAATTGAGAGAAATAGTGCGCAGCAAAGCGTTGAAGGAAGGAACCCCCAACGTGAGTAACAAAGAGACGAGCGCTATGGTGACCATAAGCTCGATAAGGCTAAAACCTGAACGCAAAAACATCCTGTTTCGCTCTGATTTGTTCCAGGAGGACAGACACACTCCATGTGTGCTAAGCCAGAGTAAGGGCTTGATGGCAGTCTATGCCGGGCACTTGGTGTTTCAATCCCGGCAATGCAAAAGTTCGAGCTGCATCATCAATTTTTGCTGCAATCTAGTTGCGAACATGCAAAGAGGACTCGTTAGAGCCAAAAAACAAAGCCACCTCAACGAGGTGGCTCTGGCAATAAACCGACATCCAGCGAGATGAGAGGGATCAGAGGATCCGCAGCTCTGGCGGCACTTCAAACACCACGTTCTCTTCACGGCCTGGATGCTCGGCGACCACCTTGCCACCCAACTCCCGCAAGCGGGCAATCACGGACTGCACCAGCACCTCGGGAGCGGACGCACCGGCAGTGACGCCGATCGCCTTCACCCCTTCCAGCCAGCTCGCCTCAATCATCGACGCATCGTCGATAAGATAGGCTCTGGCGCCCACCTTCTCGGCCAGCTCGCGCAGACGGTTGGAATTGGAGGAGTTGCGAGACCCCACCACCAGCATGGCGTCCACCAGCCCCGCCATCTCCCGCACCGCATCCTGACGGTTCTGGGTGGCGTAGCAGATATCGTCCTTGCGCGGCCCCTGGATCTTGGGGAAGTGCTTGCGCAGCGCATCGATCACGTCAGAGGTCTCATCCACGCTCAGGGTAGTCTGGGTGACGAAGCAGAGGTCATCCGGATTCTTCACCTTGAGCCTGGCCACATCTTCCGGTGTCTCCACCAGATACATGCCACCTTCGCGATTCTCGTATTGCCCCATGGTCCCGATCACCTCAGGGTGGCCAGCATGACCGATAAGCACGGCTTCGGAGCCCTTGCGACTGGCGCGATGGACTTCCATGTGAACCTTGGTCACCAGCGGACAGGTGGCATCAAATACCTTGAGGGCGCGGGACTTGGCCATCTCGCGCACTGTTTTGGCCACGCCGTGAGCAGAGAAAATGACGATGCTGTCATCCGGCACCTCATCGAGCTCCTCGACGAAGACGGCGCCCGCCTCCTTGAGCTTGTTCACCACATAGCGGTTATGTACCACTTCGTGACGAACATAGATGGGAGCACCGAACTTCTCCAGCGCACTCTCGACGATGCTGATGGCACGGTCGACACCGGCGCAGAAGCCACGGGGGTTAGCCAGCAGAATATCCATCAGTGAACCTTCTCCTCGTCATCAACCCCCAGGATCTCCACCTCGAAGGTGACGGTGTGACCGGCCAGGGGGTGGTTGAAATCGACAGTGACCGACATACCTTCCACCGCCCGGATGATCCCCGGCAGCTCGCTGCCGTTGGGCTGGTCGAACAGGATGATGGTGCCAACCTTGGGCTCCACATCGGCGCCAAACTTGGCGCGATCCAGATGGTAGATGTTGTCGGGGTTGGAGAGGCCAAAGGCCTCCTCCGGCGCCAGCGTAAAGCTCTTGCTCTCTCCTTCGCGCAGCCCCAGCAAGCACTGCTCGAAGCTCGGCGTCAGACTGCCATCCCCCATCCGCAGACGGGCCGGTTTGCCGTGCAGCGCCGTGCTGTCTGCCACCGAGTCATCTTCCAGCTTGATGGTGAAGTGAAACAGCACGCTGCTGTCAGCGGTGATCTGCTGGCTCATGCCTGCTCCTTTTTCTCGCCACGAAAGCCATCCAGCACGATCATGGCGGCTCCGATGAAGATGAAGCTGTCGGCCAGGTTGAACGCAGGCCAGTGGGCGGAACCCCAGTAAAAATCGAGGAAATCGACCACGTGGCCCAACACCAGCCGGTCAAACACGTTGCCGAGCGCCCCGCCGATGATCAGCGAATAGGCGATGCCGCTCCAGCGCTGAGCAACCGACTGCTTGCGCAACCAATGGATCAGCAGACCACAAATGGCAAAAGCGAGTAGGGCAAAGAACCAGCGCTGCCAGCCCCCCTGATCAGCCAGGAAGCTGAAAGCTGCGCCCTTGTTGTAGACGTGAACCAGGTTGAAGAAGGGGGTGATCTCCACCCCCGGGTAACCAAATGGCAGCAACTTGACCACGGCGAGCTTGCTCGCCTGGTCCAGTACGAAGGCCAGCACCGCCAGCCACAGCCAACGCAGGCCGCTTTTATGTTGAGTCATGTTCATCAGGCAAATTGACGCGTTTCGCCGTCACCCTCGACGTTGGTGACGCAGCGGCCACAGATCTCTTCGTGACCCGCGATGGTGCCCACATCTTCTACGTGGTGCCAGCAGCGGTCGCACTTGGCGGCGGCAGACTGGGCCACACTCAGCCACAGGTCATCGCGCTCGGTCGCCACGGCATCTGCCGGTGCGGCATCGACGCTGACTACCTTGGCCTTGGAGGTGAGCAGCACGAAGCGCAGCTCATCGGCCAGCGCGTTCAGACGTGCAGCCAGCTCCGGCTTGGCGAACAGGGTCAGCTCGGCCTGCAGGGAACCACCGATGCGCTTCTCGCCACGAGCCACTTCCAGCGCCTTGTTCACTTCACCGCGCACGGTGAGGATCTCGGCCCAGAACTCGTCGTTCAGCACTTCGCCCGCTTCCAGCCCGAACAGGCCATCGTACCACTCCTCGGTGAAGACGAACTCACCGCGCTCACCCGGCAGCAGAGCCCAGATCTCGTCGGCGGTGAAGCTCATGATCGGCGCCATCCAGCGCACCATGGCCTCGGCGATGTGATAGAGGGCGGTCTGGCAGGAGCGACGTGCCAGGCTGTCAGCCTTGGCGGTGTACTGACGGTCCTTGATGACATCCAGATAGAAGGAGCCCATCTCGATGGAGCAGAACTGCATCAGCTTCTGGGTCACGCCGTGGAAGTTGTACTCGTCGAACGCAGCCACGATCTCGGCCTGTACCGCTTTGGCACGACCCACAGCCCAGCGATCCACCACTACCATGTCGGCAGGCGCCACCATATCGGTCGCCGGATTGAAGCCGTTCAGGTTGGCCAGCAGGAAGCGGGCAGTGTTGCGAATACGACGATAAGCATCGGCAGAGCGCTTGAGGATCTCGTCGGAGACGGTCATCTCGCCGGTGTAGTCAGTGCTCGCTACCCACAGACGCAGGATGTCGGCACCCAGCTTGTTCATTACGTCTTGCGGGCTCACCACGTTGCCGATGGACTTGGACATCTTGCGACCCTGACCATCCACGGTGAAGCCGTGAGTCAGCACCTGGTTGTAGGGAGCCTTGTCTTTCATGGCCACGCCGATCATCAGGGAGGACATGAACCAGCCACGGTGCTGGTCAGAACCTTCCAGATACATGTCGGCCGGCTTGCCGTTGAACTCGGGACGGGCATCGACCACGGATGCGTGGGTAGAACCGGAGTCAAACCAGACGTCGAGAGTGTCAGGCACTTTCTCGTAATTGTCGGCATCGGCGCCCAGCAGCTCGGCCTTGTCCAGATCCCACCAAGCCTGGATGCCGGACTGCTCGACCCGCTTGGCCACCTCTTCCATCAGGCGTACAGATTCCGGATGCAGTGCCTGAGTCTCCTTGTGAACGAACAGGGAGATAGGCACGCCCCAGGTACGCTGACGGGAGATACACCAGTCAGGACGGTTCTCGACCATCGCCTGGATGCGGTTTTTACCCCAAGCCGGCACCCAGCCGCTCTGACCGTGCTGGGCAATGCCCTCTTTCTCGATACGCTCGATCTCTTCAAGAGCACGCTTGCGCAGACCCTTCTGCTCCATGCTGATGAACCACTGCGGGGTGGCACGGAAGATGATCGGGGTCTTGTGACGCCAGCAGTGCGGATAGGAGTGGTTGAACACCTTGTGGTGCAGCAGGGCGCCACGCTCGGTCAACACCTCGACAACCGCTGCGTTGGCCTTGAATACGTGCTGGCCGGCAAACAGTTCGGTATCCGGCAGATAGACGCCGTTGCTGCCAACCGGGTTGGCCACTTCCAGACCGTACTTCTGACCGACTACGAAGTCTTCCTGACCGTGGCCAGGGGCGGTGTGAACGGCACCGGTACCGGCATCCAGAGTGACGTGATCGCCCAGTACCACAGGCACATCAAAGCTGTAGAAGGGGTGGTTGAAGCGCAGCAGCTCCAGAGCAGCACCTTTGGCGTAGCCCAGGTTGTGGTAGTGCTCGATACCGGCGCGATCCATCACATCCTTGACCAGCTCGGCGGCCAGGATCAGACGCTCGGGGTTCTCCCCTTCAACCTGAACCAGTGCGTAGTCCAGATCGGCGTGCATGGCGATGGCGCGGTTGGCCGGCAGGGTCCACGGGGTAGTGGTCCAGATCACCGCAGAGATCGGGCCCTTGCCGGTGTGGCCTTCGGCGCAGTCAAACTTGGCGGCAACGGATGCCTCATCAACGGCCTTGAAGCGCACATCGATGGAGGGGGAGTTCTTGTCGTAGTACTCCACTTCGGCTTCAGCCAGCGCGGAGCCGCAATCGGTACACCAGTGCACCGGTTTGGAACCTTTGTGCAGGTGGCCGTTTTCAACGATCTTGGCCATGGAGCGGATGATGTTGGCTTCGGTGCCAAAATCCATGGTCAGGTAGGGATGTTCCCAGTCGCCCAGCACACCCAGACGGATGAAGTCGGTCTTCTGCGCTTCGATCTGGGTCTTGGCGTATTTGCGGCACTCGGCGCGGAATTCGGCAGCGGAAACCTTCTCGCCCGGCTTGCCGACCATGCCTTCCACTTTCAGTTCGATAGGCAGACCGTGGCAATCCCAACCCGGCACATAGGGGGAATCGAAACCGGAGAGGCCCTTGGACTTGATGATGATGTCTTTGAGGATCTTGTTGACCGAGTGACCGATGTGAATGTTGCCGTTCGCATAGGGGGGGCCATCGTGCAGAATGAAAGAAGGCTTGCCCGCTTTGGCGCGGCGAATAGCGCCGTAGAGATCCTGATCGTACCAACGTTTCAGCATGTTGGGTTCGCGCTTGGCCAGATCGCCACGCATCGGAAACTCGGTTTCCGGAAGATTCAGGGTGTGTTTATAGTCGCTCATCAGTCCTGGGTTCCCTTCTTTTCTAAAAGAGTGCTGGGTAAATTGAATTGTGGCAGCCCGAACCAGGCTCGGGCCGCCAGGGCATCTCGTTCGATCTGCTCTTTCAAGGCAGTGAAAGAGGCAAACTTCTGCTCTTCGCGCAGCTTGTGGCGAAGCAGCACCTTGACCTGCTGACCATATAGATCACCAGAAAAATCAAATAGATGTACTTCCAATCTGGCTTGTGTACCGCTCAAGGTCGGCCGAACACCCACATTGGCTACACCGGGGAAGGTCTTGCCGGAACATATCACTTCCACCGCAAACACGCCACCGACCGGGATCACCTGACGCTTGAGGGCCAGATTGGCGGTGGGAAAACCTATGGTGCGCCCTAGCTTGTCGCCGTGGGCCACCCGGCCGCTGATGGTGTAGGGGCGGCCAAGCATCAGCTCCACCTCCGCCATCCGGCCCGCCTTAAGGGCTTCACGCACCAGGGTGCTGCTGACCCGCTGCCGTTCGAGCTGGAAGCTCTGGGTGCTGATCACCTCGAAGCCGAAGCGATGGCCCGCCTCCTCCAGCAGGTGGAAATCCCCTTCCCGCCCCTTGCCGAAGCGAAAATCATCGCCGACCACCAGATAGCGCACCCCGAGCTTCTCCACCAGCAACTGCTCGATGAAGGTCGAGGCCGCCTGCTCGGCAAAACGGTGGCTGAAGCGCACGCAGAGCATGCGATCGATATGCAGCCCCTGCAGCGCTTCGTACTTTTCCCGCAACCGGCTCAGCCGGGCGGGCGCTGCCGTGCCGGCAAACAGTTCCAGCGGCTGCGGCTCAAACAGCATGACGCAGGCGGGCAATCCCAGCTGGGCCGCTTTCTCCTTGAGACGTGCCAATACCGCATGGTGACCCTGATGAACCCCATCAAAGTTGCCAATGGTTAATACACATCCCCGGTGACGGGGCTTGAGATTGTGAATGCCGCGAATAAGCTCCATCAGTGCCTTGTGCGTTGCTGCCATGGAAATCGGCGGATTATATATCAGGCAGCAGGCAGGGTCAGCCCTCATAGCCTGATTTCAACTATCCGGGCCCAATCACGCCCCCTGCGGCGCCATGAGGCACTATCCCCATGGCGCCGCAGGATCACGGCTACTGCTGCCCCGATTTAAGGTGACGCGGCCGAATGCCCAGCAGCAGCAACACCACGGCATAGACCGCAGCCCCCAGCGACAGCAGCATGGTCAGCTGCAAACTGGCCTTGCCCATGCTCCACGCCCCCCACTGGGCCAAATCCGGCGACAGATAGGCGAGCACGCCTCCCATCAGCACGCTGGCGACCAGCAGCTTGAGGCAGAACACGCCAGTATGGCGGGAGGGACGATAGACGCTCTGCTGGTACAACCCCTTGAACAGCAAGGCCGCATTCAGAGTGCCCGAGCAGGCGGTCGAGAGCGCCAGCCCCACGTAACCGAGCGGGTAGATGAAGATGAGGTTGCAGACCATGTTGGCAATCATCGACATCACCCCGATCCGCACCGGCGTCTTGGTATCCTGACGGGCGTAATAACCGGGGGCCAGCACCTTGATCAGCATCAGGGAGAGCAGACCGGTAGTGGAGGCCAGCAGGCTGGCGCTCGACATGCTCACTTCATGCAGGCCAAATTCGCCGCGCATGAACAGCACTCGCAAAATGGGCTCGCGCATGACCGCAATGCCTATCATGGCGGGCAGGCCGAGCAGCATCACCATCCGCACCCCCCAATCCATAGTGCGGGAGAAGTCCGCCGGATCGGCATCCACATGCTTCTTGGCCAGCGCTGGCAGGATCACGGTACTGATGGCCACCGCAAACAGCCCGAGGGGGAACTCCAGCAGGCGATCCGAGTAGTAGAGATAGCTGATGGCACCAGTCGCCAGGAAGGAAGCCAGCATGGTGTTGACCAGCAGGTTGATCTGGCTGACCGAGACCCCGAACAGGGCCGGGATCATCAGTGTGCGGATCTTCACTACCCCAGGGTGATTCCATCCCCACTTGGGCCATACCAGCATGTTGATTTGGCGCAAAAAGGGGTATTGGAACAAAAACTGCACCAAACCGCCCAAAAAGACACCAATCGCCAGCGAGATCTCAGGTTTGTCCATCAGCGGTGCAATCCACCAGGCCGCGGCAATCATTGTGATGTTGAGAAACACCGGCGTAAACGACGAGACCGCAAAGCGGCCGAAGGTGTTGAGGATAGCCCCCGCCATGGCGGTAAAGGTGATGAACCAGAGGTAAGGGAAGGTGATTTTGAGCATCAGACTGGCGAGCTCGAACTTCTCGGCCGCAGGGCCGCCATGCAGCCAGTCCCAGAACCAGCCCCAGCCAAACAGCGCGGTCAGCACACCCGACCCCAGCACACCGAGCAGGGTGACCACAGTCACTATGCCCCCCAACGTACCCGCCACCGCAGCCAGCAATTCACGCACTTCCCCCTCGTCGCCATTTTTCTTGTACTCCGTCATCACGGGAACAAAGGCCTGGTTGAAGGCACCTTCGGCGAACAGGCGACGCAGAAAGTTGGGAATGCGATTGGCAAAAAAGAAGACGTCGGCGGCCACCCCTGCACCAAGCAGATTTGCGATGACCACATCGCGAACCAAGCCCATTACGCGGGATGCCAGCGTCATTCCGGACACTATCATACCGGATTTGATCAATTTCTTACTCAAGACGAGGCCTCTGGAACTGTCAGAATGAAAAGAATGCTGCTAGAATCGGCCGACAGTTTAACCGTCTCCCTACTGACACACCACCGGGAGGCGGTGTTTATTTGCACAAATCATTTGACAATATGTGGTTGGAAGGGCATATTTCCGGGCCTTTTCAATACACTCGCTAAGACAGTTTTAGGAGTTTTACCTTGGCTAACATCAAATCTGCTAAGAAGCGCGCTCTTCAGTCAGAAAAACGCCGTCAGCACAACGCCAGCCGTCGTTCCATGACCCGTACCTACCTGAAGAAAGTCATTGCTGCTATCGCCTCTGGCGACAAAGCTGCTGCGACTGCCGCTTTCGCTGTTGCTCAGCCGATCATGGATCGTATGGCGACCAAAGGCCTGATCCACAAGAACAAAGCTGCTCGTCACAAGAGCCGCCTGTCTGCCCAGATCAAAGCTATGGCTTAATCAGCTTCTGCTGATCAAAGCTGAAAAAACCGGCCTTAGTGCCGGTTTTTTATTTATCTGCGCTGCAATAAAGTCGATGCAGCAAACTAATCATTTCACGCACCTCATGGCTGCGCAGCGAATAGTAGACCGTCTGGGCCTCTTTGCGCGTCGTCACTAGCTCATCCCGCCGCAGCAGCGCCAGATGCTGTGACAAGGCCGACTGACTCAATCCCAGTCGCTCGTTGAGCTCCCCCACTGACAGTTCGCGCTCCAGCAACTGGCACAGAATAAACAGCCGCCGCTCGTTGGCCAGCGCCTTGAGCAAGGCCACCGCTTTACTCGCATTGGCTTCCATCTCTTCAAGTTGCATCACATCTCTCCTCTACCACTCATCGCCGATGATACGTGGTGACGGGCTGTTTTAAAACGACAGGGTGGCTGGCTGGATGGCGGAGAAGTTCTCCTGGCCGGAAAAGAGAAAGGTAAAATCGCTCTCGCAGACCCGCTTTACCGCCGGATGCTGGATCATCCGCTCGGCGAAGATGACGTAATACTCCTCCATCAGATCCTGAGTTTCCCCGATCAACATCACCCCCTCCCCCTCAAGGATCTCCTCCCGGTAGATGGTAGGGGCCATGAAGATGCCCTGATTGAAGAAGCCAAACGCCTTCATCAAGGCGGCATCATCAAACTCGCCAAGAATGCTGGGGGAGACACCCTGCTGCTCGAACCACTGGGTCAGCTGACGCCCCATGGCGGTACGGCGACCGGGGATCAGTAGCTTGCGCTCTTCCAGACAGGCGGGAAAGGGCTTTTCAGGCAACGGCGCCTTGCAGAAGAAGCTGACGCCACAGCCGCCCAACCGTTTGGAGAGCAGGCCCGCATGCTGGCTGGAGTCCACCGGACAGTCGGAGAGGATCATATCGAGCTTGTGCTCGCTCAGCTGCTCCAGCAGCAGTTCGTGGGTCGATTCGAAACAGCGCAGATGGATGGAACCATCATTGGGGATGACAGAGAGCAGCACGCGGCTGGCAAGGCGCTTGGAGAGGGCATCGGCGATGCCGACGTCGAACAGGATCTGGCTCTCCTTGCGGTAGTTGACGATATCGAGCATCTCGTAGGAGAGGCTGAACATCTTGTCGGCATAGCGAAACACCAGCTGGCCCAGCTCGGTCGCCTCAAGAGAGCGCCCCTTGCGTTTGAGTAGCTTGCCCCCGAGGCGCTGCTCCAGCAGCTTGATCTGACCGGTGACGGTTTGCGGGGTCAAAAAAAGGGCTTCCGCAGCCTGGGTAACGGAGCCCTTCTTCTGAGTCATCCAGAAATAGTAGAGATGGTTGTAATTAAGGTGTGACATCCGATGGGGTTCCCGCTTGACGCGGACTCCGGTAGCAGCTGAGTTCAACCGCCAGAATGTCATACATGTCGCTAACCGAGTCAACCTTGTTCGCGCCAAACTGCTCCATCAGACTGGCCTTGAGGCGTGCTTTGTCCGGCATTCGGTCAGCGCAATAACGCTTGTTGGAACGCTTGACCATCTCCCCTGCCCGACTGCTCAACGCCCGCTCGGAGAAGGTCTCGCCGAAACGAGCCTTAGCCTGCTTGTCCCCCAACATCAGAGCACTCTCCACCACCCCGTTGAGATAGGCCGAACAGCTGGCCGAACCAGCCTCCTGTCGACACTCTTCAAACCCGCCAGCTAATCCCATAGGACTGACCAAGAAGAGCAGTAACCATGCCTGTTTTCTCATAAACCCTCCGCATTCTGGTCCCCATCACTCTTGGGGAGTGACAATCGCAAGGCCAGATAGCCAACCAGCGCTGCAATGCTGGATCCAACGAGGATCCCGAGGCGCGAGTAGCTGCCGTAATCTAGCCCACCATGCTCAAAGGCCAGTGACGCGATAAACATCGACATGGTGAATCCGATACCACAGAGGATGCTGACCGCAAAAATCTGCTTGAAGTTAACCCCGGGCGGCAACTGGGCGATACCCAGTTTGACCGACAGCCAGCTGATGGTAAACACCCCGAGCGGCTTGCCGATAAACAGTCCCAGCATGATGCCCATGGGCACCGGATTCAACAGGGAGGAGAGACCTATCCCCTCAAGGGATACCCCTGCGTTGGCAAAGGCAAACAGCGGCAGGATCAGATAGGCGCTCCAGGGATGTAACGAGTGCTCAAGATGCTTGAGTGGCGACTCATAACGCTTCCCCTTGAGCGGGATCATAAATCCGACCACCACACCGGCCAACGTCGCGTGAACGCCCGACTTGAGCACCGCAACCCAGAGCACCAGACCAACCAGCATGTAGAGGCTGATCCTGTCCTCGCCACGACGGTTCATCCAGAACAGGGTAAAGGTAGCCAGAAGACCGATCGCCAGCGCCTCAAGCGACAACTGCTGGGTATAGAAGAGCGCGATGATGATGATGACACCTAGGTCATCCATGATGGCCAGCGCCAGCAGGAATACCTTGAGGCTCACCGGCACCCGCTTGCCGAGCAGCGCCATCACCCCGAGGGCAAAGGCGATGTCGGTCGCAGCCGGGATCGCCCAGCCAGCACGCGCCACTTCGTCCGAATAGTTAAAAAAGGCGTAGATCAAGGCTGGAGCCAGCATGCCGCCCACCGCCGCGATGGCCGGAAAAGTCGCTTGCACCCGGGAGGAGAGCGCCCCCTCCAGCATTTCACGCTTCACTTCCAGGCCAACCAGCAGGAAGAAGATCGCCATAAAGCCATCGTTGATCCAGAGCAGCAGTGGCTTGTTGATGTCGAGAGCCGCGATGCGCACCTGCACCGGCGTGTCGAGAAACGCCTGGTACCCGCCAGCCAGCGCGGTATTGGCTAAAATCATTGCCAGCATGGCAGCCATGATCAGAATAATTCCGGAGGCGGCCTCCAGCTTCAGGAACTTTTTGATTACGTCACTCATGGTTAAATTTTCCACCGTATTGCTTTGGTTTGAGTCTATCTCTTGCAACAACCAATGGAAAATCGTTTCTTGCTGCTAAATACAACGAAAAAACCGAAGGCAAAATAGAACATACCTGCTATAAGCAGGTTTTTCCTCGTCTCTGGCTACCGTTTTATTAATCAATAAAATGAATTTTCAATTATTTAACTGCATAAAAAAGGCGCCTTGAGGCGCCTTTCTATCAGATGGCGACGGGCGCCTTGATGCCGGGGTGGGGATCATAACCCTCGATCTCGAAATCCTCGAACTTGTAGTCGAAGATGGAGTCGGGTTTGCGCTTGATCACCAGGGTCGGCAGCCGGCGCGGCTCGCGAGAGAGCTGCAGGGCTGTCTGCTCCATGTGGTTGGAGTAGAGGTGCACATCACCGCCGGTCCAGACGAAGTCACCCACTTCCAGATTGCACTGCTGGGCCATCATGTGGGTCAGCAGGGCGTAGCTGGCGATGTTGAACGGCAGGCCGAGGAACACATCACAGCTGCGCTGGTAAAGCTGGCAGGAGAGCTTGCCGTCCGCCACATAAAACTGGAAGAAGGCGTGGCAGGGAGCCAGCGCCATCTTGTCCAGCTCGCCCACGTTCCAGGCGGAGACGATGATGCGGCGCGAATCCGGGTTGTGCTTGATGTCATCCACCGCTTTCTGGATCTGGTCGATGACAGACCCGTCAGCCGCAGGCCAGGAGCGCCACTGAGCGCCGTAAACCGGACCCAGATCGCCATTCTCGTCGGCCCACTCATCCCAGATGCTGACGCCATTTTCCTTCAGATAAGCGGTATTGGTATCGCCATTGAGGAACCAGAGCAGCTCGTGAATGATGGAGCGCAGGTGGCACTTCTTGGTGGTCACCAGCGGGAATCCCTCCGCCAGATTGAAGCGCATCTGATGGCCGAACAGGGAGACAGTACCGGTGCCGGTACGGTCTGACTTGACGGTGCCCTCATCGAGGATTTTCTGCATCAGGTCGAGATAAGCTCGCATTATTTCGCCTCCTTCACGGCATTACCGAACAACTGTGGACGCTTGTAGGCGGCCCAAATCATCAGGGCACCGGCGATAATCATCGGGGTGGAGAGGATCTGGCCCATGCTGATCTCCTGGAAATAGAGACCAAGCTGGCTGTCCGGCTGGCGCACAAACTCCACCAGGAAGCGGAACAGGCCGTAGAACAGCAGGAACATGCCGGAGATGGCGCCGCGCGGTGGGTTCTTGCGCCAGAACAGGTTGAGGATGATGAACAGCACCACCCCTTCCAGTGCGAACTGGTAGAGCTGGGAGGGATGACGCGGCTCGGGGCCGGCCTCCGGGAAGATGATGGCCCAAGGCACATCGGTGACCCGGCCCCACAGCTCGCCGTTGAGGAAGTTGCCGATCCGGCCAACGCCGAGACCGAACGGAATGAGTGGTGCCACAAAGTCGGCCACGGTGAAGAAGTGGCGCTTAGTTTTGTGGGCAAACCAGATCATCGCAGTGATCACCCCGATCAGCCCACCGTGGAACGACATGCCGCCGGTCCAGATCTTGAACAGATAGGTGGGATCCGCAAGGAAGAGATCGAAGTTGTAGAACAGCACGTAACCGACACGGCCACCGAGGATCACCCCGAGGAAGCCGTAAAACAGCAGATCCGACACCTCGTTGCGGGTCCAACCGCTGTTCGGTGCATCGGCACGACGGCCGGCAAGCCACATGGCAAACGCAAAACCGAACAGGTACATGAGACCATACCAGCGTACCGATAGTGGTCCCAAACTGAATGCTACGGGATCAATCTGCGAGAAAACCCAATATCCATCGTGCTGCATATGCGGCCCCAGTCAAAATAAAAGCCGCATTTTCCGATCATTCGTCAGCAGGGACAAGGCATGATTATCAATCACTCTGTTTCGATTTATGACCGGCTCGCAGCAAACCGCCCAAACCATGCTCTTCCAGATAACGGGCAAACAGGCCGCGCAGCACGTGGGGGTTGTCATGTTTGAGGCCATCGGCCATCAGTTCGGTCAACTCGCTCAGGGTGGATTGACGCAGCACGTACTTGATCCGGGCGATGTTGTGGGTGTTCATACTGAAGCGGCGATAGCCCATGGCAAGCAGCAACAGTACACCAACCGGATCACCGGCCAGCTCGCCACAGACCGACACCGGCTTCTGGTAGCGGTGGGAAGCATCAACCAGCTGTTGCAGGGCGCGGATCACCGCAGGATGGAAGGCATCATAGATGTTGGCAACCCGGGAATTGTTGCGATCCACCGCCAGCAGGTACTGGGTAAGGTCATTGCTGCCCACAGACCAGAAGTCGATGAGCGGCGCCATCTCCGGCAAGATAAAGAGGGCTGAGGGCACCTCGATCATCACCCCGAGGCTGGGGTAGCGGATCACCGCATCGCGGCTCGCAGCCTCTTCCGACACTTCCCGCCACGCCTGATCCAGCAGACGACGGGAGGCTTTGATTTCGCTGACGCTGCTGATCATCGGCAGCATGATGGCCAGATTGTCCAGCCCTTCACTGGCCCGCAGCATCGCCTTGAGCTGCACCAGAAACAGTTCGGGGTGATCCAGGGTGATCCGGATCCCCCGCCAGCCAAGGAAGGGGTTTTCCTCGACGATGGGGAAATAGGGCAACGGCTTGTCGCCGCCCACATCCAGCGTCCGCATGCAGACCGGCCGGTTGCGGTAGGTCTCCAGAATGCCGCGATAACGGGCTGTCTGCTCCCACTCTGAGGGGAAACTCTCCTGCAGCATAAAGGGGATCTCGGTGCGATAGAGACCGACCCCGTCCGCCAGCTGATTGAGGGAGATCTCGGTATCGGCACTGAGGCCGGCGTTGAGCAGCAGGGAGACCTTGGTGCCGTCGGCCGTCTCGGATGGCAAGTTGTCGACACTGCGCACCAAGGTATCGAGCGCCCGCTCTTCGCTCAGCAGCTGACGATACTCGGTCAGAATCACCTGATTGGGTTCGATGAAGAGATCGCCGCTGTAACCATCGACAACCAGCATGCGACCACCGATGTCGCCGAGGGGCAGATCGACCCCCATGATGGCGGCGACCCCCATGGCGCGGGCCAGAATGGCGGCGTGGGAGTTGGTCCCCCCCTTGAGCGAGACCACCCCGGTCAGATACTCGCGGGGCACTTCCGCCAGAATGGTGGCGGTCACTTCATCGGCAACCAGCACCACCGGCTCGCCGATGGAGATATGTTCCGGTTCATTCTGCACCAGTCGGCTGATCAGCCGCTGGGCAATATCCTTCACGTCGGTGGAGCGCTCCTGCAGGTAGGGATCCTTCATCCCTTTGAACTGCTCGATCAAGCGATCACTGATCAGCTTGACCGCAGATACCGCAGTCCAGTGCTCCTTGCTCACCTTGTTGCGAATGGGCTTGATATAGCCGGGATCGTTCAGCAGATGGAGGTAGATATCGAAGATCGCCACCGAATCCTGGCTGTAGCTCTCGCGAAAACGCAGCGCCAGACTCTCCAGATCGTGACGAACCTCCTCCACGGCCAGCTCCAGCCGCGCCAGCTGGCTGGCATGGTCTTCATCCTTGCGCGGGGTAATGGACGAGAGCGCCTTGCGGGGCCGCCACACCCAGGCCTTGGCCATGGCGATGCCGCTGGCACCCGCAATACCACGCAGTGGCTTGCTCCAGTCGGTCTTCTGCAACCACCCCTTGGCCTGCGCCTGGGCAATCCGCGCCGCCAGCTGGGCCGCCAGGGTGACCATGAAGGACTCTTCCCCCTCATCGAAGCGGCGACTCTCCTTCTGCTGCACCACCAGAATGCCAACCACCTGACGCTGGTGCATGATGGGGGCACCGAGGAAGGAGCGGAACGCCTCTTCGGCAACATCGGGCAGGAATTTGAAACTGGGGTGCGCGGGGGCATCAGCCAGGTTGATCAGCTCTTCCCGCTGACCCACCAGACCGACGATGCCCTGCTCGTAGGGCAGGGTCACCTTGCCGACTGCGGACGGGGCCAAGCCGTCGGTAGCCGCCAGACGATAGCGACGCACCTCGGGTTCCGAGACATAGACGGAGCAGCAGTCCACTGCCATGGCGTGCCGGGTCTGGCTCACCAATGCTTGCAAGGCCTGCTCGAGGGTATTGGCCTCGGCCATGCTCTCGACGATACGTCTCAGTTCCGTTAACAACTAATCTGTGCTCCTTAACGGGCGCGGTTGCGCCGCCCATCCTTCTTGTTGACCTGCACTGCCGGCACTGGCATCGCCAGCGGGGCAAACTCTTTCATGACCCGGCGGTAAACCTCCCGCTTGAACGAGACGACCTGCCGCACCGGGTACCAGAAGCTGACCCAACGCCAGTCGTCAAATTCGGGATGGCCATGACAGCCGAACTGGATCCGCGACTCCTTGCCCGAATTCAGCTGTAACAGGAACCATTTTTGTTTTTGGCCAATACAGACCGGTGAACTGTCCCAGCGGACAAGACGTTTGGGTAAACGGTACTTTAGCCAGTTACGACTGGTGGCCATGATGGTCACATCTTCGGGCTTGAGGCCAATCTCCTCATACAGCTCTCGATACATGGCCTGCTCTGGCGTTTCACCATCATCAACCCCCCCCTGCGGAAACTGCCAGGAGTGCTGCCCATAGCGTTTAGCCCACAACACTTGTCCTTCACGGTTACAGATCACGATACCGACATTGGGACGAAATCCGTCGCCATCAATCACGTGATCACCTTATAAAGGCTGAATCTATAAGGAGATTGTTCCACATTCACTCCGTGGCAGCAAACAAGGAGTGAATCCCCTGTTTCATGAATAACTTTCAATTTCAAACATACTTATAAACAAATCCAAGGATCCGCGCCCCCAAGTTGCCCACCCAGGCTGTGCATAAAGCTGTTAGCAAACGGGTATATACAGTACTTTTTAACTGTACGCGAAAAGTAACTCTTCGTATCACCACGCGACATTAAATATAAAAAATCATTATTTTTTATTAACTTGAGATAAAATAACTGGATCTAGATCCATGTTACCCCAAGAGCCTGATCCATGATCCGGATTGTGAACAAGTTCAACTGCTCAAAGATCCACCGCGGCGAAATTATCCACAGGAGTGGCACAATATCTACCCCGTTTACCCTGTAAAAATGGGGTGGCATTCACAATTTTTTGTAACATATCAGCGACCCCAACCACTTTCATCCACTTATCCAATATTTCTGTGGATAACTGTGTGTAACATCATGCACAAACCCTTGGACAACTATTTAGAGGTCAAACCAGACCAGGATCACTACTCGATAAAATAGACAAAATCCTTTAAAATCATAATGATGAGATGATAGCCCCCAAACTCTCTGCATTTGATCTTATCCACCCAGGATCGGTTATAAAAACAGCGATCCTTCTCGGGATCCTCCCCTGTTAGAATATGGCGAGCAAGATGGAGCCAACTATGCCAAGCAATCCCCAATCCGAGCAGGAGTTATTGAGCCGCGCCTATGCCATGGCCGGATTCACCCTGGCGCAGCTGGCCGCCGAGGCTGGTGTCGCGGTGCCCAAAGACCTGCGCCGTGACAAGGGGTGGGTCGGTCAGTTGATCGAGCTGCAACTGGGAGCCAGCGCAGGGAGCAAGCCGGAGCAGGACTTCCCGGAGCTGGGGATCGAACTCAAGACGATCCCCGTGGATCCTCAAGGCAAACCGCTGGAGACCACCTTCGTCTGCGTCGCCCCGCTGATCGGTGTCAGCGGCCAGCGCTGGGAGGAGTCCAACGTGCGCAACAAGCTATCCCGGGTGCTCTGGATCCCGGTGGAAGGCAATCGGGAGATCCCGGTTGGCGAGCGGCGGGTCGGCATGCCGCTGATGTGGAGCCCGAATGAAGAGGAAGATCGGCTACTGCGTCAGGACTGGGAGGAGCTGATGGACATGATAGTGCTGGGAGAGGTGGAGCAGATCAGCGCGCGCCACGGCCAGGTGATGCAACTGCGGCCCAAGGCGGCCAACAACAAGGCGCTGACTCGCGCCATCGGCCGCGATGGTCAACCCATCATGACCCTGCCCCGCGGCTTCTATCTCAAGATCGACTTCACCCACAGTCTACTGCAACGCTATTTTGCCTTGCCGACTTGATCTGCCTTATCAACATCTTTGTCATATGGTGGTATAAAAATAGACAGGAGCTATTTTTAACTCACAGACAAGGAGGCGTCATGCCACTTACCAAGCAGTTTCTCAAGTCCAAACCCGAGGTCAAGGTGACCTTCGCCGTAGAGAAGGAGGCCGCAGCAGGGGCAGAACAGGTGATGCTGATCGGCGAGTTCACCCAGTGGCAACCGGTCGAGCTGAAACGCATGAAGAGCGGCGAGTTCAAAGCCACCCTCAATCTGCCGACCGACGGCCCGGGGTACTTCGAATACTGCTACCAGCTCATCACACCGGCAGGGGAAACCCTCTACGAGAATGACTGGGCAGCGGATGACTATGTGCCAGGCCCCTTCGGGCGAGACAACTCGGTGGTACGGGTCATCCAGTAACGGCAACCAGAGAGCCAATAGACGGATACAAAAAAGGCTCGCCATTGGCGAGCCTTTTCACTACCTGTCGAGCTATTGCCGACATACCGACACCAATTCGAATCGAATTAGTTGAGCTTCTCTTTGATACGAGCAGCTTTGCCGGACAGGTTGCGCAGGTAGTACAGTTTGGCGCGGCGAACATCACCACGACGCTTCAGTTCTACACTGTGGATCAGCGGAGAGTGAGTCTGGAATACACGCTCAACACCTTCGCCGTTGGAGATCTTGCGAACGGTGAAAGCAGAGTGCAGACCGCGGTTACGCTTGGCAATAACGATGCCTTCGAAAGCCTGCAGACGCTCTTTACCACCTTCTTTAACACGAACTTGAACACGTACAGTGTCGCCCTGGGCAAAAGCCGGGATGTCGGTACGCAGTTGCTCTTGTTCAAGCTGCTGAATAATCTTGCTCATTGTCTTTCCTTACCTAGGATAAACTGAAAACTCTACTTAACGCTGTCACGCACTTCGCGGACATACTCGGCAAGAAGTGATTCTTGCTCGTCAGTCAGAGCTAGGTTGTTAATAAGTTCCGGCCTTCTTTGCCAGGTTCGTCCGAGCGACTGCTTGAGACGCCAGCGTCGAATCACTTCGTGATTGCCGCTTGTCAGCGCCTCGGGCACCGCCAATCCATCCAACACCTCCGGCCGAGTGTAGTGGGGATGATCCAGCAAGCCATCCGTAAAGGAGTCCTGCTCGGCACTGGCCTGATCGCCCAAAACCCCAGGGACCAGACGCGAAACCGCATCGATCAGGGTCATGGCAGGCAACTCGCCACCACTTAACACGTAATCCCCGATAGACCACTCTTCGTCGACTTCGGTTTGTATCACGCGTTCATCGATACCTTCGTATCGACCGGCTACCAGAATCAGTTTCTGATTCGTCGCCAACTCGGTTACGCCCGCTTGAGTCAGCTTGCGTCCCTGAGGAGAGAGATAGATGACTTTCGCCCCGTCTCCCGCCGCTTGCTTGGCTGCATGAATCGCGTCACGCAGCGGCTGAACCATCATTAACATGCCGGGCCCACCACCATAAGGACGATCATCGACCGTACGGTGTTTGTCGTGGGTAAACTCCCGGGGGTTCCAGCACTCAATCTGCAGCAGGCCACTCTTGACGGCCCGACCCGTTACCCCGTGCTCGGTAATGGCTCGGAACATTTCAGGGAAGAGGCTAATAACCCCAATCCACATAAGAAACCTCCGGCACCCGTGTTAGCGCGGGAAACTAGAAACCAGGATCCCAATCAACTTCGATTGTTCGAGCAGTCAGATCAATATTCTTGATCACCTGCTCTTCCAGGAACGGAATCAACCGCTCCTTTGCACCAAAGGCATCTTTTACATTGGCCTCAACCACCAACACATCGTTGGAGCCGGTTTCCATCAATTCGGTCACCTTGCCTAGGTCATATCCCTTGGTGGTCACTACCGAGCAACCAATCAGGTCACGCCAGTAGAACTCACCCTCAGGCAACGCAGGCAATAGATCAGCGGGTACGCCGATCTCGACATTGGTCAATGCCAGGGCATCTTCGCGCACATCGATACCATCGAGTTTGCAGATCAGACCCTTGTTGTGACGTTTCCAGGATGAAACCCGAATTTCACGCCACGCCCCGTTCTGATTAATCAGCCAGGGGTTGTAATCGAAAATCGCTTCGGCAACATCGGTGAAGGAGTTCACTTTAAGCCAGCCCTTGATGCCGTAAACGGTCCCCAGGGTGCCCAGAACTACAGGTTTTTCCACCTTAACTCCTTACCGTTTGGCTGATTAAGCAGCTTTGGCAGCGTCTTTGATCAGCTTGGCAACGCGCTCAGAAACAGCGGCACCAGTAGCAACCCAATGCTCGATACGAGCCAGGTCCAGGTTCAGCTTTTCAGCCTGACCAGAAGCAACCGGGTTGAAGAAACCAACGCGCTCGATGAAACGACCGTCGCGGGCGTTACGGCTGTCAGCAACTACTACCTGGTAGAACGGACGCTTTTTCGCGCCACCACGTTGTAAACGAATGGTTACCATATCGTCCTCATTAACATCTAATGAACAAGGCCCGCAAACACGCGGACCCTAGCTTAAAATAAGCCGCATAATTCTACTTGGATTCGTAATAATTGCAACCAAGCCAGCCATTTTTTGCGCAGGGCTGCAATGAAAAGGGCCTGCAACTCGCAGACCCTCGCTCAATACCTAACTCCGGATAATCAGAACGGACCGCGACCGCCACCAAATCCCGGTGGCAGCATGTTCTTCATCTGGCTCATCATCTTGCGCATGCCGCCCTTGCCGGACATCTTCTTCATCATGCGCTGCATCTCTGTGAACTGCTTGAGCAGCTTGTTCACGTCCTGCACCTGCATGCCGGAACCTGCAGCGATGCGACGCTTGCGAGAGCCCTTGATGAGGTCGGGATGGGCACGCTCTTTCGGCGTCATGGAGCTGATGATGGCCTCCATCCGCACGGTGAGTTTGTCATCCATCTGATCCTTGATGTTGTCCGGCAGGCCGGACATGCCCGGCAGCTTGTCGAGCATACCCATCATGCCGCCCATGTTGCGCATCTGGGCCAACTGCTCGCGGAAGTCCTCGAGATCGAAGCCTTTACCGCTCTTGACCTTGCTGGCCAGCTTGGCCGCTTTCTCTTTATCGACGTTACGCTCCACCTCTTCGATCAGAGAGAGCACATCGCCCATGCCGAGGATGCGAGAGGCGAGGCGATCAGGGTGGAACGGCTCCAGCGCATCGGTCTTCTCGCCCATACCGATGAACTTGACCGGTTTACCGGTGATGTGGCGCACCGACAGGGCGGCACCACCGCGGGCATCGCCGTCCGCCTTGGTAAGGATGACACCGGTGAGCGGCAGCGCTTCGTTGAACGCCTTGGCGGTGTTGGCGGCATCCTGACCGGTCATGGCATCCACCACGAACAGGGTCTCGACCGGCTTGATGGTGGCATGCAGATCCTGGATCTCGGCCATCATTTCGCTATCAACATGCAGACGGCCGGCGGTATCGACGATCACCACGTCATAGAATTTCTTGCGCGCCTGATCGATAGCGGCAGTCGCGATGGCAACCGGCTTCTGGCTTGCATCGCTCGGGAAGAAGTCGACGCCGATGTCACCCGCCAGGGTCTCCAGCTGTTTGATCGCCGCAGGGCGATAGACGTCGGCACTGACCACCAACACCTTCTTCTTGTTGCGCTCTTTGAGCAGTTTGGCCAGTTTGCCGACCGTGGTGGTCTTACCGGCCCCCTGCAAACCGGCCATCAGGATAATGGCGGGCGGCTGGGCAGCCAGATTGAGCTGTTCATTGGCCTCCCCCATCACGGTGACCAGCTCGCCGTGCACTATCTTGATGAATGCCTGACCCGGGCTCAGGGATTTGGCCACTTCCTGCCCGACGGCACGCTCCTTGACGCGCGCCACGAAATCACGCACGACCGGCAGGGCGACGTCCGCCTCAAGCAGCGCCATGCGGACTTCGCGCAGGGTCTCTTTGATGTTCTCTTCGGTCAGCCGACCACGGCCACTGACATTGCGCAAGGTGCGCGAGAGTCTTTCAGTCAAATTCTCAAACATGACGCATTCCGGTTCTTGGCGTAATAAATAGGGGGCATTATAACCCAGAGCAGCCGCGAGGACGATTATTCACCGCACCGTCGCTCATCTATGCTTCGTCCCTATATATGGGCGGATCGGCCATTGCACAACTGGCGAGCGCATCTTGTGCAAGGTATACTGCTCCTCTTATATCCCTAAATGCTTGTGTAACAACGACCTGGTTATGATCGTGATCTCTGTTCTGGCCCTGGCGTTTTATCTGCTGGCCATCATCGCCTCACTGCACCTGCTGCTCAATGCCAAACAAGTCGGGTACACCCCCCTGTTCGCTTGCGTGGGACTGGCACTGGTAGCCCATGGTGCATCTGTTGCCAGCGAAGTAATGGTGACCCATTCCGGTCAAAACCTGAGCATGCTCAACGTCGCCTCGCTGGTCAGCCTCATCATCAGTTGTTTCATGACCTGCGTGACCCGCCGCTTCAACGGCTGGATCCTGCTGCCGGTGGTCTACAGCTTCTCGGCCCTGTTGCTGGCTGCCAGCGCCTTGATCCCGGGTCGCTACATAACCCATCTGGAGGCCCACCCCCAGCTGTTGCTGCACATCGGCCTCGCCCTGATGGCCTACTCGGTATTGATGATCGCCTGTCTGTTTGCGCTGCAGCTCGCCTGTCTGGACAAACAGCTTAAATCGAGAAAAATCAGCAACCTGCCAGCCATGCCGCCACTGATGACAGTGGAAAAAAGGCTGTTTCAGTTGATCTCTGCAGGGGTGCTGCTATTGACACTCTCCATCGCCTCCGGCCTCTTCTTCCTCGAAGATATGTTCGCCCAGGGCAAGTCTCACAAGGCAGTGCTCTCCATCCTGGCATGGTGTGTCTACGTGTTGCTGCTGTGGGGTCATCACACCTATGGCTGGCGCGGCCGCAAAGTCATCACGCTCAGTCTGATCGGCAGCTTCATCCTGACTCTTGCCTACTTTGGCAGCCGCTTCGTCAAAGAAGTGCTGTTGAGCTGACATTTATACTCTTTTAGCCATACCATCCAACAGGAGCCCTTTTTGGACAGCATCTCAACGAGTACATTACTGATTGTTCTCGTTATCTTGATCCTTCTTTCCGCCTTTTTCTCCAGTGCCGAAACCGGCCTGATGTCCATCAACCGCTACAAACTTCGGCATCTGGCACAGACCAAACACAAAGCCGCACGTCGCGTCGAGCAACTGCTCGCCCGCCCCGATCGCCTGCTGGGACTGATCCTGATCGGCAATAATCTGGTCAATATCCTCGCCTCCGCCATCGCCACCATCGTCTGTATCCGGCTGTTTGGTGATCTCGGGGTCGCCATCGCCACCTTCGGGCTGACCTTGGTGGTACTGGTATTCGGTGAAGTGACCCCCAAGACCCTGGCCGCCATGTTTCCGGAGAAGATCGCCTATCCCGCCTCCTGGATCCTCAAGGGGCTGATGGTGCCGCTCTCACCGCTGGTCTGGCTGATCAACGGCATCACCAGCGGCCTGCTCAAGATGCTGAAGATCAATCCCAACAAGGATGACTCCCTCAACACCGAGGAGCTGCGCACCATAGTCAATGAGGCGGGTAACCTGATCCCCCAGCGTCATCAGGAGATGCTGTTGAGCATTCTGGATCTCGACAAGATGCTGGTCGAGGACATCATGGTGCCACGCAGCGATATCTACGCCATCGACATCAACGATGACTGGAAGAGCATCCAGCGCCAGCTGGCCCACTGCGCTCACACCAAGATCCTGCTCTATCGCGACAATATCGACGACGTTGTCGGCTTTTTGCACGCGCGCGATGCCCTGCGACTGGTAGCCAGGGATCAGTTCAACAAATCGAGCCTGTTGCGGGAAGTGGACGAGATCTACTTCATTCCGGAAGGAACGCCGCTCAACGTGCAACTGGCCAAATTCCAACGCAACAAGGAGCGAATTGGCCTGATCGTCGACGAATACGGCGATATTCAGGGGCTAATCACTCTGGACGACATTCTGGAAGAGATCGTGGGCGACTTTACCACCTCCATGACGCCAGCGCCGAGCGACGAGATCCATCCCCAGTCAGATGGTTCTTATCTGGTCGAAGGCTCAGCCAATATTCGTGAGCTGAACAAGGAGATGAACTGGCATCTGCCCATCGATGGCCCGCGTACCCTCAACGGCCTGATCCTCGAATATCTGGAGGAGATCCCCCAGCCCAACATCGGGATCCGGCTGGCCGGTTATCCTATCGAGATCCTCGATGTGGAGAACAACATGGTCAAGATGGCGCGGATTATGCCGGCATCGTACCGGGCGGAATCGGATTCGCAAGATTGAAAAAGGGCTGCCAGTGGCAGCCCTTTTCTATTGCTCATAGTCATTGCTCATCTTCATCATCCGGCTCCAGCACCAGCGTCGGGATCAACTCGCCGAAGACCCGTTGCAGCTCGTCACGGTTGGCCAGCAGGTCTTGCAGCGTATAGCTGTCCATCACCGCCAGAAACGCATCCATCGCCTCTTTCAGCGCACTCTTGAGCAGACAGACAGAGACGATGTGGCAAGCGGGCGAGCCGCAGTCAATGCCGTCCAGATTGCCTTCCAGCGCCCTTATCACCTGCCCGATATTGATGGTAGCGGGATCGCAAGCCATGCGAATACCGCCATTCTTGCCCCGCTGGGATTGCAGATAGCCCAGCTTCACCAGCTGATTGACCACCTTCACCATGTGGTTGCGGGAAACACCATACAGGGCTGATACCTTGGCAACGCTCGACAACTCCCCTTCCGGCAGGGTGGCAAGATAGAGCAGGGCTCTCAATCCGAAATCTGTATAACTGGTTAGTCTCATAAAACCTGATTAGCGCGATGCGAAAAGTGGAGTATTGATTCAAATCAAATAAACATCTAGGATGCCACTTATTAAATGACATTTTATATGTTCAATTAGAACGAGGCCCCTATGCTAGATCAAACCACCGTTGCCGTCATCAAAAGCACCATTCCGCTGCTCGAATCGGCAGGTCCTGCCCTCACCCAGCACTTCTACCAACGGATGTTCAGCCATAACCCGGAGCTGAAAGATATCTTCAACCTGGCCCACCAACGCAGTGGCGGCCAGCCGCTGGCCCTGTTCAATGCAGTCGCCGCGTATGCAAAGAATATCGACAATCTGGGAGCGCTCGCCGGTGCGGTCGAGCGGATTGCGCACAAACATACCGGATTCCTGATCCAGCCAGAACAATATCACATTGTAGGTAGTCATCTCTTGGCCACGCTCAAAGAATTGGGCGGAAGTGCGGTCACCGACGAGGTGCTGGAGGCATGGGGCAAGGCGTATGGCGTGCTGGCAGACATCTTCATCGGCCGCGAGCGGGAGATCTATCAGGAGAAGGCAAGTCAGGATGGCGGCTGGCAAGGTACCCGCACCTTCATCATCAAGGAGAAGCGAGCCGAGAGCGACCTCATCACCTCCTTCCTGCTGGCACCGGAAGATGGCAAGCCGGTACTGACCTTCAAACCGGGCCAATACCTCAGCATCAAGCTGGTTCACCCCGAGCTGGAATATCAGGAGATCCGCCAGTACTCCCTCTCCGATGCCCCCAACGGGCAGGATTACCGCATCAGCGTCAAGCGTGAGCCGCAGGGTCAGGTCTCCAACCTGCTGCACGATCACCTGCAGGCGGGTGACAAGATCGAGGTGATGCCTCCTACCGGCGATTTCTACCTGAAAGCCGACAGCCAGACCCCGGTGGTACTGCTCTCCGCCGGTGTCGGCGTGACGCCGATGATGAGCATGCTCAACCAGCTGCTGGAAAGTGCTCATCAGGCCGAGATCACCTGGCTGCACGCCTGCGAACAGGGCGCTGTACACGCCTTCCGGGAGGATATTCAGCAAAAATCCCGCCAGCATCCCAACTTGCTGAGCCGGGTCTGGTATCGGGAGCCGGAGGCCAGCGATGTACAGGGTGAAGATTATGACCTGGCCGGCACCATGGATCTGACTGCCGTGAAAGAGCGCATCACGCCGCAGGCCCACTACTACTTCTGTGGCCCTGTCGGCTTCATGCAAGAGATCAAGCGGCAGCTGCTGGCGGCTGGGGTACCAACGGGGCAGCTCCATTACGAAGTTTTTGGCCCCCACCAAGATCTCTAAGGCGCAGGCAGCCATATAACAGAGGGAGGTTCCGGCTTGTCATGGCACGGCGGCTGGAACCGGACCCACAGGTGCAGATCTGTGGGTCATTTTTTTGGATCAGTGCATCGCCTTGGCGCGGGCCACCACGTTGGCCGGCATCCGGTTGCCAAGACGGCTGAGCAGACTCGCCGCCTTCTGGTGCAGCGCCTTGTCACCTATGACGGAGCCATGGAGCCAGCGATAGGCGTCCTCATAATCGAGCGGACTGCCCATCCCCTGCAACAGCATCTCGACCCACTCGATGCGAGCCCGCAGAAAACCGAGGCTGGCCGCCTCGCGCATCAGAGTTTCGGCTCGCACCAAATCCTTCTGCACCAAAGTTCCTTTCCAGTAGTAGCGCCCCAGCTGCTCCAGCGCTGGCGCCAACCCCTGATTGGCCGCCTCCCACATATATTGCACCCCGAGTTCGGCATTGGATTTGGTACAGACACCCCACGCCAGCATATCCCCCCAGAGGAATTGATAGGCCGGGATCTTCATCACCGAGGCGCGCGCTTCGATATCCTGAGTCAGCTGACAGCGATCCTGCTTCACCTGAGTGAGGTGGCGCCCCTGCTCAATCCAGTTGAGCAACTCGTCCTGACGATAGAGTGGCACCGCCTGCAACTCGCCAGCGGCCAGAGGTGCGGGAGGCGCCACCACAGCAGCAGGTTCCACCGGTTTTGGCAGCGGCGCGGCCCCCTCGCCACTGCTGGCAACGGGGGTGACCGGCTCGGCCGGGAGCAAGACGGGGACTGCCTCAGAGGGCGCTGGCGTAGCAGCAGAGACAGGGGCCGTTGACACCGCAGCACTGCTTGCGGTCGGTGCCGATGCACTTGCTGCAGGCACATCGCTCGATACGGCAGCCGATACCGCCTCGGCACCATAGAGGGGCGCGGTGAATGTACCGACAAGAATGAGAAGGGTAAGGGGTTTCATCATAAGGATCTCCTGCTGCACTCTGTTATCGGCACCAAGCCCCATCCCCTTAGCCTGCCGGGCGGATCTCATCAATACAAAAGGGAGCCGAAGCTCCCTTGTTGGCACGGTTGACCCGATTACTTGACGAAATCGACACCCAGCTGGATATCGGCTTTCAGGGTAGCCAGCATGCCTTCCATCGCTTCCTGCTCGAACGCGCTCAGCTTGCCGTAATCCAGTACGGTTTCGACGCCATTCTTGCCCAGCAGTACCGGCTGTGCGAAGAAGGTGGCGTGCTCGCCGTTGCCTTCAACGTAGGCGCACTCAACAACGTTGGCTTCGCCCTGCAGACCCTTGATGAGGGAGAGACCGAAACGGCAAGCCGCCTGACCCATGGAGAGGGTCGCAGAACCGCCACCGGCTTTGGCTTCCACCACTTCGGTACCGGCATTCTGGATGCGCTTGGTCATGGCTGCCACTTCTTCAGCGGTGAAGGAAGCGCCTTCAATCTGGGAGAGCAGCGGCAGGATGGTGACGCCACTGTGACCACCGATCACGTTGACGCGTACCTTGTCGATGTTCAACCCTTTGGCAGCGGCCACGAAGGTCTCGGCGCGGATCACGTCCAGGGTGGTGACACCGAACAGGCGACGCTTGTCATAGACACCGGCTTTCTTCAGCACTTCGGCGGCGATAGCCACAGTGGTGTTGACCGGGTTGGTGATGATGCCGATCAGTGCTTTCGGGCAAGTGGCCGCGCACTTCTCGACCAGATTCTTGACGATACCGGCGTTGATATTGAACAGGTCGGAGCGATCCATCCCCGGCTTGCGTGCCACACCGGCGGAGATCAGCACCACATCGGCCCCAACCAGCGCAGGAGTCGGATCTTCACCGCAGAAGCCCTTGATGGCGACGTCGGTAGGAATATGACTGAGGTCAACGGCCACACCCGGGGTAACCGGGGCGATGTCATACAGGCTCAGCTCGGAGCCAGCCGGCAGACGGTTTTTCAACAGCAGAGCGAGGGCTTGACCGATGCCACCAGCGGCACCCAGAACGGCAACTTTCATGATCAACTCCATGTTTAAGCGTAGGTTTAAGGTTGTTTGTTGTTGTGCGCCCAACCTTAATGGATCCCCCCATAAAAAACAATCTGATAACAGTTGCAGTCACGGGTTCTGTGAGCCACGAAACATGCGGGAGCAAAAATTGGAGGGAAATACAAAAAGTTGGAGGAGAAGCACAGTTTTTCTGCACTTCTCCTTACCATAAAGAGGTAGATCTGAGGGTCTCAGGATTGGAATGCCAGCGCCCGTTTTTCACACCAGCGAAAACCAATTGTTAACAATCCGTTCATCGCCAGATAAAGCCCACCAGCCACCCCGAACACAGCCAGGGTATCGTAGGTCTGGGCGTTCAACCCCTGCGCCAGCCCCATGATGTCCATGATGGTGATAGTACTGGCGAGGGAGCTCCCCTTGAGCACCAGGATCACCTCGTTGGAGTAGGCAGGCACCAGATGACGGGCGGCATGGCGCACCTTCATCCACAAGGTCTGGCGGCCGTTAAAGCCAAGCGCACGACACGCCTCTACTTCACCGGCCGGGATGGCATCGAGCGCCCCCTTGAACAACCGGGTGGAGTAAGCCGCTGTGTTGAGACCCAGCGCCAGCACGGCGCAGAACCAGGGCTGCTTGAGCAGCGGCCAGAGCGGGCTGGCTTTCAGCCACTCGAACTGGCCCGGCCCGTAGTAAATCAGGAAGATCTGAATGAGCAGCGGCGTACCGGTAAAGAGCAGCACCCACAGCTGCACCAGCTGGGTCGCCACCGGCAGGCGCAGCTCCAGCACCCAGGTCATCAGGGTCGCCAGCACAATCCCCAGCAGCAGGCTGAACAGGGTCAGTTCCAGCGTGGTGACCAGACCGCCCAGCAACGTAACGAGATACTCTTGCATCAGTTAGCCTCCGTAGCGGCGGGTGTAGCGGGCAGCCAGCCCGAGGCCATATTCACTCACCAGACTGATGGCCAGATAGATGAGGGCGGCGGCGGCATACCAGGTGAAAGGCTCATAGGTACTGGCCGAGGCCATCTGCGCCTGACGCATCATCTCGTTGACCCCGATAAGCGACACCAGCGCGGTATCTTTCAGCAACACCAGCCACTGGTTGCCGAGGCCCGGCAGGGCATGACGCCACGCCTGCGGCAACACGATGCGAAAGAAGATGTGGCTCTTGCTCAACCCCAACGCCAGCGCCGCCAACCGTTGACCTGAAGGCACCGCATTGAGCGCCGCCCGCAGGGTCTGGGTCGCATAGCTGGCAAACAGCAGGGAGAGCGCCAGCACGCCACAGGCGAACGGGCTGAACTCCACATACTCGCCAGTGATGAGGAACAGCACCTGGGTCGAGCCGAAGTAGATGAACAGCACCACCAGCAACTCGGGCAGACCACGGATCAGCGTGGTCAGGGTGGCCACCGGCCACACCAATGCACGCTGCTTGCTGAGCTCGGCGGCACTGAACGCCAGCGCCAATACCATGCCCCCGACCAGTGATGCCAAGGCCAGCCCGAGGGTCATCCAGGCTGCATCCAACAACAGGCTCAACATGGCTTACTGCGCGAAGTATTTGTCGAAGATTTTCTGATAGGTGCCGTTGGCCTTGATCTCGGCCAGCCCCTTGTTCAGCTGGGTCAGCAGCTCCTGATTGCCCTTGGCGACCGCGATGCCAAAGCCGGTACCGAAGTACTTGGCATCCGTCACCGGCGCACCCACCACCGCATACTCCTTGTGCTGCTTCAGCCAGTCGGCAGCAACGGCGGTATCGGCAAAGACACCGTCGGTACGGCCATTCATCATGTCGAGGAAGGCGCTCTGGTAGCTGGCGTACGGCACGGTCAGCAGACCCTTGCTCACCCAGTTATCAACCAGATAGGACTGGTGAGAGGTACCGTTCTGCACGCCGACTGTCTTGTCGACCATCTCTTCCGGCCCCTTGAAGGCCCCTTTCTTGGCGACGAATACGGCCGAGTTCTCGTAGTAGATGTCGGAGAAATCGACCTGAGCGGCCCGCTCAGGGGTCACGTCCATGGCGGCGATGGCGGCATCGTAGCGACGGAATTTGAGGCTGGGGATCAGGCTGTCAAAGGCCTGGTTGTGGAAGCTGCACTCCAGCTTGGCCTGCTCGCAGATGGCGCGCGCCAGATCGATGTCAAAACCCTGAAACTCGTTCTTGTCATCCAGGTATTCGAACGGTGCGTAGGTGGCCTCGGTGACGAACTTGATCTCTTTGGCCATGACGGAGGTACTCAACAGGCCCATGGCAGCAACCAACAACAGACTCTTTTTCATGACAGCTTCCTTATCGATTCAATATCAATGCATCAAGAATTCGGCAAACCGGCTGGTTTGCGGGGATTGGAAAATGGCGGCGGTGCCGGATTCGATGATCCGCCCCTTCTCCAGATAAATCACCTGGCTGGCCACCTTGCGGGCAAAGTCGACCTCGTGGGTCACCACCACCTGGGTAATGCCGGTCTGGCTCAGGTTGCGGATGATCTCGGCCACCTCTTTGGTGATCTCGGGATCGAGGGCAGCTGTCGGCTCGTCAAACAGCAGCACTTCCGGGTCCATCATCAGGGTACGGGCAATGGCCACCCGCTGCTGCTGACCGCCAGAGAGACGGGCAGGCCAGGCATCGCGCTTGTCGGCCAGTTGCAGCTGAGCCAGCAGGTAGGCCCCCTTCTCGATGGCGGCCTCCTTGCTCATGCCGAGCACCTTGACCGGCGCTTCAATCAGATTCTCCATCACTGTGAGATGTGGCCAGAGATTGTACTGCTGGAACACCATGCCCACCTTGCGACGCAGCAGTTGGGACTGGCGGTTGAATTCGGCAGCAGAGAGGGAGTTCGGGAAAGAAAATTCACTTTCGCCAATCCGCAGAACACCCGCATCCGGGGTATCCAGCAGGTTCATCATCCGTAGCAGGGAACTCTTGCCAGCACCGCTCGGGCCCAGCAACACCAAGGTTTCACCGGGGGATGTCCGAAAGCTGACCTGTTGCAGAACCGGCACCTTGTGCCAGGACTTCTCGATACCTATTAATTCAATACCCATACAGCCCAATTGAATAAGTTTTCAAAATTTCATCCCGATTCTATCCCTAATAAAGGTTGATGCAAGCCATTTTTGAATCAATATGCAGAACAAGCGCCGCTTCCTTGCAAAAAACGGCATATGAATGCAAAATGGCCCCGCTGTTCGTATCTGCCGCCTGTATCGCACAGGCCGCCACACCTCCTCATTCGTGAGACCAAGATGAAACACAACGACAAGCAAGAAAAACTGGCCAAGGCCTTTAAAGCCTTGCTGAAAGAAGAGCGCTTTGGCTCCCAGGCAGAAATCGTCACCGCCCTGCAAGAGCTGGGCTTCGAGAACATCAACCAGTCCAAGGTATCGCGCATGCTGAGCCGCTTCGGCGCCGTTCGCACTCGCAACGCCAAGATGGAGATGGTCTACTGCCTGCCGGTGGAACTGGGTGTCCCCACCACCTCCAGCCCGCTCAAGAATCTGGTACTGGACGTCGATCACAACGGCGCACTGGTGGTGATCCACACCAGCCCGGGCGCGGCCCAGCTGATCGCCCGCCTGCTCGACTCCCTCGGCAAGGCAGAGGGGATCCTCGGCACCATCGCCGGTGATGACACCATCTTCATCACCCCGACCAGCGATACCGATATCGAAGAGCTCTATCTCTCCGCCCTCGAGCTGTTCGAACAGACGCCGTAATGGCCGCTACCGCATCATTGCGGTCACGCCAGAACGAAAAATCCCGGCCAAGGCCGGGATTTTTGTTTTCTGAGTCTTCGTCAGGCGGGCTTATTTACCCTGCGCCATCAGAAAACCTTCAGATGGAGCGAAGAAAGCCGCGCCGGTCACGGCCTTGGTGAAGCGCAGCAGGTGGTCAAAGTGGCTGTCCTCCCCCTTGTACATGCTGGCCAGCATGGCGTTGAAGTGCTGCGGAGTGCGGCAGCAGGAGATGAAGTAGAGTCCCTGCTCGGTCATGGTGCCCCAGGGCATGCTCTGGCGCAGGATCTCCATGGACTCCCCTTTCGGCGTCTTGAGGTTGACCCGCTTGATGTGGGCGGTCAGCGGCTTGGCAGCAGACTCATACTCGATGTTGTCGGGCTTGGTGCGACCGATAATGTCTTCCTGTTCTTTCTGCGCCAGCTTCTCCCAGTCGCTCATGGCGTGTACCCAGCGCTGGACGTGAATGTAGGAGCCACCGGCAAACTCGCCATCGGCCACCAGCGCCACTTCGGCACGGTGCTCATCCTGCGGGTTCTCGGTGCCATCAACGAAACCGGTCAGGTCACGGCAATCCAGATTGCGGAAACCGCGCACCTCTTCGGCCAGCTCGACCAGTCCGGCCAGCAGTGCCATCACACGGTGACCTGCGTGGTGCAGCACATCCACCCGATCGGCGCGCAGCTGAATAAAGAGATCAAACGGGGTGTTGGGGGCTTCCTGACCGTTGGCGGATTGCGCCATAAAGCTGCGGAACTGGGGCGGACGGGCGGCAGGGTAGAGACCATCCCAGGCATCGGCGCCAACGGCAACCAGACCGCTGAACCCGGCCTCGGGGAAATCGGCAGCCACCGCCTGCCACAAGGCGGGCAGTTTGGCCAGACGGCCGACCAGTTCGGCGGCATCACCGATACGATTGAACATCAGATAGAGGGCGTGCAGATTCGGCTCTGCGCAGATCCCGGCTTGGGCTTTCATATATCTCTCCCCTGAGTAGGCGTTAGCGTTACGGGCTATTTGCGTTGCGCGATTATAAACCAGAGTGGATCCAGTTCTTTGATTTCACGACGATATCACGCGTTCAGGGCAAAGGGTCAAACAACACCAGCCCATGGGGTGCGACCTTGATCCGTGCCCGCATCCCATCAAGGGGCTCGCCAATGCTCGCCTCCAGCTGCAGATCGCCACACTCGAACAGCACCCGGCAGTGGTGGCCGAGGAACTGCTGCTCCACCACCTTGAGATCGCCATCTGCGGCACTCTCCAGCAACAACTGCTGGGGTCTGAGCATCAGCTGCAACTGCTCACCCACCGCGCGGCCATGAGGCTCGCTGCCACAAATGACCCCGAGCGCCGTCTGCACGCAGTGGCTGTCCACCACCTCGGCGGCCAGATAGTTGACCCCGCCGAGAAACTCCGCCACGAAACGGTTTTGCGGGCGGCGATAGAGCTGCTCAGGCTGGCCCACCTGCTCGATGTGACCGGCGCGAAACAGCGCCAGCCGATCGGCGAAGGCGAACGCCTCCTCCTTGCTGTGGCTGACGAAGATGGCGCCGATCCCCTGCTGCTTGAGCAGGGCGCGGATCTCGAGGATCAACTTCATCCGCACCTGGGTATCGATGTTGGAGAAGGGCTCATCCAGCAGCATCAGCCGCGGCTTGCACACCAGCGCCCGGGCGATGGCTACCCGCTGCTGCTGACCACCGGAGAGCTGGTGCGGATAGCGATCCCCCAGTCCCTGCAGATTGACCAGCGCCAGCGCCTCGTCCACCTGCTGCTGGCGGGCGCGGCGATCGAGTTTGGTCAGGCCAAAGCCGACATTGTCGGCCACCGTCAGGTGGGGAAAGAGGGCGTAATCCTGAAAGATCATGCCGATGTTACGCGCCTCGGGCGGCATGCTGGCACTCGGCCCGTCGAGCAGGGTATCACCGAGGCGAATCGAGCCCTCTGCCAACGGCAGCAAGCCGGCGATGGCCTTGAGCAACGTGGTTTTGCCGCAGCCACTGGCTCCCAGCAGGCAGACGATCTCGTTGTCTGCCACCGTCAGGGAGAGCTGTTCCAGCACATTGCGGCCGTTGTAACGGCAGCTGACATTTTCAACCTGCAAACAGGACAAGGCTGACTTCCTCTCGTTTCTGGCGGTGCGCGGCCTTTTTCAGCGCACCGCATGCAATTTCATTGGCCGACGCGGCGACTCAGTGACCCGGACTGTCCAGACTGCGGTTGACCCAGATCAGCGGCAACAGTCCCACCAGCACGATAACGATGGCCCCCAGCGCGCCGCGCTCCAGCATCTCATCCGAGACGAACTGGTAGACGTGGGTCGCCAGAGTATCGAAGTTGAACGGCCGCAGCAGCAAAGCGGCGGGCAGCTCCTTCATGGATTCGATGAATACCAGCATGGCACCGGCAAACAGACCACGGCGCACCAGCGGCAGATGGACCCGGCGCAGCATGCCGCCATCCCCCTGTCCCAGGGAGCGGGCAGCCATGTCGAGACTGGGGGAGATCTTGCCCATGCTGCTCTCCACCGAGCCGATGGCGATGGCCACGAAGCGCACCAGATAGCCGAACACGATAGCGGTGATGGTGCCGGTCAGCAGTAGCCCCGGCCCCTGACGCCCCAACCACTCGGCGAGATCGTTGATGGCAAAATCGAGGGCGGTGAGCGGCACCAGCACCCCGATGGCCAGCACAGTACCCGGCATGGCGTAGCCCATGGCGGCGATGCGCAGGGGCAACAGACTCTTTATCCCGCCATCGAGGCGGCGGAAGAAGCCTAGCAACAGGGCAATCCCCATCGCCAGCAGAGCTGTCAGCGCCGAGATAGCCAAGCTGTTGCCGGCGAAGTGGACGAACTCCGGCGTCCACGACAACTCGAAGTAACGCACGCCGTAATCGAGCAGGATGACGAATGGCAGACCAAAACCGGCCAGCACCAGCCCCCAGCACCAGAGACAGGCCAACCAACGGCCAATCCCCTTGAGCGGATAGCGCAGCGGCTGCTCATGGCCCATGGACTTCTGGAACACCTGCTGCCGACTGCGCGAGCGGCGCTCCAGCGCGATCAGCAGCACCACAGCCAGCAGCATCAGGCAGGAGAGTTTGGCCGCGGTGGCAAGACTGCCATAGCCAAGCCAGGTGTCGTAGACCGCCGTGGTCAGGGTGTTGATGGCAAAAAAGTGGACGGTGGCAAAGTCGGCCAAGGTCTCCATCGCCACCAGCGATACCGCCACCATGATGGCGGGGCGCGCCAGCGGCAGACTGAGGCGGCGAAAGCTCTGCCACGGGGTACAGCCGAGCAGGCGGCTGGAGTGGATCAGGCTGACTGACTGCTCGAGAAAAGAGGCGCGGGTCAGCAAATAGACATAGGGGAACAGCACCAGCGCCAGCACCCAGGCGGCGCCGCCAAGGGAGCGAATGGCCGGAAACCAGTAATCGGCAGGACTGTTCCAGCCAAAGAGTGCTCGCAACCCGGCCTGTAGCGGGCCCGAGTAGTCGAGCAGGTCGGTATAGACGTAGGCGACGATATAGGAGGGCATCGCCATCGGCAGCATCAAGGCCCATTGCAGGGCACGGCGCCCCGGCACCTGACACATGGCCACCAGCCAGGCGGTGGGCACGCCAAATAGCAGGCTTAGCAATACTACGCCGACCACCAGCCCCAGGGTATTGCCCAGATAATCGAGCAGCACGGTATCGGCGAGGTGGCGAAACAGCTCTCCCTCAGCCGAGAAGGCAGAGAAAAGCAGGGCTATAACCGGTAAACCCAGCAGCAGGGCGATGGCCCAGCTGCCGGTCATCCATCCAAAATTTTTCATGAGACCACAGATGTTGATGGGGCCGTTGGCCCCATCTGATTACAAGTCGAACTTCACCTCATCCAGCAACTGCAAGGCGTCCTTGCGGTGCTTGGCGTAATCGCTGACCGGTAGCGCGTCAGACTTGAAACTGCCCCAGGACTTGACCATGGCGGAAGGCTCGACCCCGGCCTTGACCGGATATTCGGCATTCACGTCCGCATACATGTGCTGGGCGGTGTCGCCAGCCAGAAACTCCATCAGCTTCTGGGCCTCGGCCTTGTTCTTGGCATACTTGGTCATGGCCACGCCACTCACGTTGACGTGGGCACCGCGGTCAGCCTGGTTCGGGAAGTTGATATAGACCGCATCCGCCCAGGACTTCTGCGCCGGATCTTTCAACATGGCACCCAGATAGTAGCTGTTGCCGAGTGACACGTCACAGATACCATCCTTGATCGCCTTGACCTGATCCCGGTCGTTGCCCTGCGGTTTACGCGCCAGGTTGGCCTTGACCCCTTCCAGCCAGGTTTTGGTCTCGGCCATGCCGTGATGGGCAATCATGGAGGAGACCAGCGCCACATTGTACTCATGCTTGCCGCTGCGGGTGCAGATTTTTCCTTTGAATTCAGGCTTGGCCAGATCTTCGTAGCTGATGGTGTCGAGCTTGCCGAGGCGATCCTTGCTGGAGTAGATGGCGCGAACCCGGGTGGTCAGGGCGAACCAGCGATTCTCCGGATCACGATAGATGGCGGGGATGTTCTCCTGCAGGATCTTGCTATCCACCGGCTGCACCAACCCCTTGTCCACCAGATCGGTCAGACGGCTGATATCGACGGTCAGCATCAGGTCGGCCGGAGAGAGCTTGCCTTCCCGCTCCAGACGCTCGTTCAACCCCTCTTTGGCGAACACCACGTTCACCTTGATGCCAGATTCCTTCTCGAACTGCTGGATGATGGGCTTGATCAGCTCATCCTGGCGGTTGGAGTAGACATTCACTTCCCCGGCCGCCAATGCCGACTGAGCCGCCAACGCAGAGAAAGCCAGTGCCAACATCTTCATTTTCATCATCCATTCCTTGATTAGCTATACAGAGTGATAACGATTTCCGTTTGCATTCTGCATACATCTTATAAGCGGATCAAGAAAGCTCGCCGTCGCCACATCACATATTTAATCGCCCATAAATGAAAAGGGCCGGATGGAATCCCATTCGGCCTCTCCTGAGCAAAACGTTATGTTGATCAGGCTTCAATAAGCGCTCACGCCATCGGGATGCCCCGAGGTCGGGAGGTCAACAGATCTGTACGTCACGGATGCGGTTCATCACAGCGCCTCGTCGTCACTCTCGCCGGTGCGGATGCGCACCGCTTGCAGCAAGTCGTAGACAAAAATCTTGCCGTCGCCGATCTTGCCGGTATAGGCCGCCTTGCAGATCGCCTCGATCACCCCTTCCACGTTATCATCGGCGGTAGCAATCTCCAGCTTCACCTTGGGCAGGAAGTCGACCTGATACTCGGCTCCCCGGTATAATTCGGTGTGTCCCTTTTGGCGGCCAAATCCCTTGACCTCGGACACGGTCAGCCCTTCCACCCCCAGGTTGGCAATAGCCTCGCGGACATCGTCCAACTTGAACGGTTTGATAATCGCACTAATCAGCTTCATCTGGTTGCTCCCAATCCATGGTGTGTCATGAATCGGGTTTCAATTCTTATGCCAAGTATTTTTATTGTTATATTTCATGTAGATAGAGTTTAATGCCGGCGCCATTCGTCAGGCTCATCCCCATAACCGGCCAGCACGCCCCATAATGAGGCACCATGCTGCAGCGGTCAGCGGGTATGCACCAAACAAGAGCAAAACAGCATGTTAGTTATCTCCAACAGCGTCACGATTCCCTGGCATGAGCTGCAATTTCAGACCATGCGGGCACAGGGCAACGGCGGACAGCACGTCAACAAGACCGACTCCGCCGTCTGGTTGCGCTTCGATTACCGCAACTCTCCCAGCCTGACGCCCCTCTACAAGGAGGGTCTCGACAAGCTGAGCGACAGCCGGGTACACGATGGCTTTGTCCTGATCCGGGTCGAGAGCCATCGCAGCCAGGACATGAACCGCAAGGAGGCGATGAGCCGTCTGGTGGAGTTGCTGAAAAAAGCAGCCTGGCGCCCCAAGGCTCGCCATGCCACCAAGCCGACCCGCAGCTCCCAACGCAAACGGGTCGATGCCAAAAAGCGCAAGGGGGATATCAAATCCGCCCGCGGCAAACCGGTTCTGGACTGAGCCCCCCCCCAACTCCCAAAGGATGTCAGCCGATGAGATACAGTTTTTGCGACAGCGCCCGCGGCCCGCTGCTGGTCGCCATCGATCAGGATGGTCTGCGCTATGTGGAGTTTGTGCAGGGGGAGCAGCCGGTAACTCCGACCGATGAGTGGCTGCGTGATGACCTGGCTCTTGCTCCTTTCGTCGAGCAGTTCACCGCCTATTTCGCCGGAAAATTGCAGCAGTTCGATCTTCCCATGGCAGCGAAGGGCACCCCGTTCCAGCAAACGGTGTGGAACGCTTTGTGTGATATCCCCTATGGCGAGACCGTGAGCTATCTCGAGATTGCCCAGGCGATCGGCAATCCCAAGGCGGTGCGGGCTGTGGGCGCCGCCAACGGCCGCAATCCGCTGAGCATCATAGTGCCCTGCCATCGGGTGATCGGACGCAGCGGCGATCTGACCGGCTATGCTGGCGGCATTCCCATCAAGCGCTGGTTGCTGGCACTGGAACAGGCAGGCACAACATTCGAGCTGGCCCCATGACACGATGACCACCCCGGAGAGGGACGGGACAATATCGTGACCAGCATGAAAAGGCTTTCAGCCAGTGGCCACGTTTTGCTGACAAGATGAACAGAAAATGAAGAATCGCCTCAGAACTACTTCAGATTGAGCTTGGCATGATGGCTCCATACTTGAATGGCACGGCTCATTCGCTGATTCAAGTAGCACCCATGTGACGCTTCCAATCTGTCTTTTTCCCCGCGCCTCCTCTGAGGCGCTTTTTTTGTGCCAACACAACAGGCCACCACCCGGGTTGAGTGGCCTGAGCGCCACAAAATCTGCGCCCGCCCAAAAACCAAGAGGCGAAGGATCATCCTTCGCCTCTGACGTAACAGCGGGCTACTCGCTCTGGGGCAGGAACTGCAGCTCCGGCGCCGATGAGGTCAGCACATCGGCGCAATAATCCCAGGTCGAGATGCGATAGTGCTGCAGATCTTCATCCAGATGCAGACCATCCGACTCCTGATGGAACCAGCTGGCAAAACGGGATGGGGTGATGAGCTGGATCTGCTCTTCGATGGTGTGACTATCCTTCCCCTCGGCCAGATCGCAATCTTCGATAACCCGCAGGGCGTAGATATGGCGAAAATAGACCCGGCAGAGGATTTGCGGGGGCAGATCGATGCTGCGCGCCCGCCCCAGCATGATGGTCAGGGAGTCGCTCCAGAGATCCTGATGCAGCTCGGCCACAACCAGACCAGGCGGTAGCTGGCGGGACGGAGCCCAAGGGACGGCAACCTGCCGAATGGCATTTTTCTGTTCCATATTCACCTCACGACGACTCGCTCCCTGTCTTGAGTCTATCTGAACCACATAGTCCCGGCGAAGGCAATCGATGGACAATAAAAACGGCAATAAAAAAGCCGACGTATCAAACGTCGGCGAATAAAAAGTGCTTACAACAGAGGATTCACATATTCAGACCCGCGGGTCGAAAGATTGGTTCCCTCTTTTTGTAATTAATTTTCGGCGCGTTTAAACATCAGGGTATTGGCGTCCGACTCTTCCGGCACAAAGTAGTAACCCTCGGCGTTGAAACCGGTCAGCTGCTCCACCTCGGTCAGACGGTGCTTGATGATGTGGCGAGCCATCATGCCGCGCGCCTTCTTGGCGTAGAAGCTGATGATCTTGAACTGGCCGTTCTTCTCATCCTTGAACACCGGCGTGACAATCCGCCCTTTCAGGCTCTTGGGTCGTACCGACTTGAAATACTCGTCGGAGGCCAGATTGATCAGCACTTCATCCCCCTGTGCTGCCAGCGCGTCGTTGAGGTGGTGAGTGATCACCCCCCCCCAGAACTGGTAAAGATCCTTGCCGCGACTATTGTCGAGTTTGGTCCCCATCTCCAGCCGATAGGGCATCATCAGGTCGAGGGGACGCAACACTCCATAGAGGCCGGAGAGCATCCGCAGGTGTGCCTGAGCGAAGTCAAAATCGGCCTCGCTGAAATCCTCTACCGCCAAACCGGTGTAGACATCCCCCTTGAAGGCCAGCAGCGCCTGACGGGCATTGGCGGGGGTGAAATCTGGCTGCCACTCGGCAAACCGGGCGGCATTGAGACCGGCCAGCTTGTCGCTGATCTTCATCAGAGTGGCGATCTGGTCAGGGCTCAGTTGGCGGGCCCGGCTAATCAGTTCGGCGGAGTGATCCAGCAGCTCGGGTTGGGTGAAACGGGGGGTCACCAGCGGTGACTCGTAATCCAGCGTCTTGGCCGGGGAAACCACAATCAGCATAACGTTCCTTTCTGGCTAGGGGCCGAACAGCGGATCGGCCCCATGTTTCATTCATCCAGCGTCACATTTTCCAGTGTGCCGGACCCCAGCTGCTCGCGACCGGAGAGCTTGATCAGCAGCCGCAGGTCGTTGGCCGAGTCGGCATGGGCGAGGGCCTCACTGTAGCCAATCTGGCCGGCGCAGAACAGGCTGAAAAGCGCCTGATCGAAGGTCTGCATGCCCAGTTCGGCAGATTTGGTCATCACCTCCTTGAGACGGTGCATCTCTCCCTTGCGGATGATGTCGGTGATGAGCGGGGTATTGAGCAGGATCTCGAATGCCGCACTGCGCCGCAAACCATCGACACTCGGCACCAGTTGCTGGGCGACAATGGCTCTGAGGTTGAAGGAGAGATCGAACAGAAACTGGCGATGTTTCTCCTGCGGCACCAGATGGAGGATGCGATCCAGCGCCTGGTTGGCGTTGTTGGCATGCAAAGTGGCGAGACAGAGATGGCCAGTCTCGGCGAACTGAAGGGCAAACTCCATGGTCTCCTGACTGCGGATCTCGCCGATCAGGATCACGTCCGGCGCCTGTCGCAGCGAACTTTTCAGCGCCACATCGAATGACTCGGTATCGATCCCCACCTCCCGCTGGGTCACCAGGCTACGGCCATGCTGATGGACGAACTCCACCGGGTCTTCCACCGTCAGGATATGACCATCGGCATGCTGGTTGCGATAGCCGATCATCGCCGCCTGAGTGGTCGATTTACCCGCCCCGGTGGCACCGACAAACAGCACCAGCCCGCGCTTGGCCATCGCCACCTCCTGCAGGATCCTGGGGAGCTGCAGATCTTCAAAGGTGGGAATGCGGGTCTCGATACGACGAATCACCATACCGGGCAGCTCCTGCTGCCAGAAGGCGCTGACCCGAAAGCGACCCAGCGCCTCGCGGTAAATCGCGTAGTTGGCCTCCTTGGTGCGGACATAGCGCTCGAAGTGATCGCTGCTGAGGGTATCCCTGACCAGCGTCAGCGCCCCTTTCTTGTCGAGCGCGTCTCCCCCCAGCGACACCAGATGGCCATTTACCTTGAGGGTGGGCGGCGAGCCCACCGTCACAAACAGATCCGATCCCTTTCGCTCGACCAGCTCGCTCAGCAGATCATCCAGATTCATCATTTATCCCTCCCTGGGTACAAGTCGCTTAAATGCTGTTGGGATCAACGGCCTTGGCCTTGGCATCGAGGGATGCCACCACGCCACGACTCACCAGCTGCTTGAGGCTCTGATCCATGGTCTGCATGCCGTGGGTCATCCCGGTCTGGATCACCGAGTAAAGCTGGGCAATCTTGTCCTCCCGAATGAGGTTACGCACCGCCGGAATGCCCATCATGATCTCGTGCGCTGCCACCCGACCGCCACCAATGCGCTTGAGCAGGGTCTGGGAGATGACCGCCCGCAGGGATTCGGAGAGCATGGAGCGTACCATGTCCTTCTCCGCACCAGGGAAGACGTCGATGATACGGTCGATGGTCTTGGCCGCCGACGAGGTGTGCAGAGTGCCAAACACCAAGTGGCCGGTTTCGGCGGCAGTCATGGCCAGACGAATGGTCTCAAGGTCGCGCATCTCGCCCACCAGAATGATGTCCGGGTCTTCCCGCAGGGCCGAGCGCAGGGCGTTGCTGAAGCTCTTGGTATCACGGTGTACTTCCCGCTGGTTCACCAGGCAGCGCTTGTTCTCGTGGACGAATTCGATGGGGTCCTCGATGGTGAGGATGTGGTGATGGAAGTTCTCGTTGATGTAGTTGACCATGGCCGCCAGGGTGGTCGACTTACCGGAACCGGTCGGGCCGGTCACCAACACCAGACCCCGCGGGAACTCGGCAATCTTGCGGAAGATCTCCGGCGCATCGAGATCTTCGAGGCTCAGCACAGTGCTGGGGATGGTACGAAATACCGCGCCCGAACCGCGCGCCTGCTGGAAGGCGTTGACCCGGAAACGGGCCAGATTGGGCACCTCGAACGAGAAATCGACCTCGAAGTTCTCCTCCAGCTCCTTGCGCTGATGGTCGTTCATGATGTCGTAAATGAGGGCATGCACTTCCCGGTGTTCCAGGGCGGGCAAATTGATCTTGCGAACCTCACCATCAACCCTGATCATCGGGGGAACCCCGGCCGAGAGGTGTAGATCCGAGGCTTTATGCTTTACACTGAAAGCCAATAACTCTGTGATATCCATAGACTTGTCATTCTCCCATCACAAGATCACTAACGAAATATGAACCAGATTGCCCAGCACCTGTTTCAGGTAAAGGAACGTATTGCCCAGGCCGCCGAACGGGCTAGCCGCAACCTGCAGCAGATCCGCCTGCTGGCCGTGAGCAAGACCAAGCCGGTCGAGGCCATCATGGCCGCCCATGCCGCAGGTCAGCGCTGCTTTGGCGAATCCTACGCTCAGGAAGCAGCGGCCAAGATCGATACCTTGCGCCAGCAGCCGGAATATAGCGACATAGAGTGGCACTTTATCGGCCCTTTGCAATCGAACAAATCCAAACTGGTCGCCGAACGGTTCGACTGGGTGCAGAGCGTGGATCGGGACAAGCTGATCGACCGCCTCAACAACCAGCGCCCAACTACAATGGCACCGCTAAATGTTTGTCTGCAAATCAATATTAGCGGAGAGAGCAGCAAATCCGGAACGTCGGAACAAGAGATTTTCCGCCTTGCCGAGCAGGTCTCTCAAAGTGAGCGACTGGTGCTGCGGGGACTGATGGCCATTCCAGAGCACACCAGTGACGAGCGCGTACTGGCCGCCCAAATGACCCGCATGCAGACTCTGTTCACCGAGCTTGCGCGACAATACCCCACGGTGGATACCCTCTCGATGGGCATGACCGAGGATCTTGAACTGGCGATCGCCCACGGCAGCACCATGGTGCGGGTCGGCACCGCCATCTTCGGCGCCCGTGACTACTCATAGGCAAGGCCAGCGGATAACCCATACGTCCGCCTCTTGCCCGACTTCATCAACAGGAGCGTTTGATGGAACACCGAATTCTGGCGTCAGGTGGTGCAGGCAGCGCCAACCCCGCCGCGACCCCATGTGCTACAGGAGCATCTGATGCAGCATAGAACGCTGGCCTTTATAGGCGCGGGCAACATGAGCCGCAGCATCATCGCCGGACTGGTCAAGGCGGGTTATCCCGCCGGGCAGATCACGGCCGCCAACCCCAGTCTGCCCAAGCTGGAGACGCTGGCGAGCGAACATGGCATTCGCATCACCCAGAGTAATGCCGAGGCGGCCCGCGACGCCGAAGTGATCGTGCTGGCAGTCAAGCCGCAGCTGATGGCCGGCATGCTGGCAGCACTGGTTGAAGAGCTGGGCTCCCTTGAAGGCAAGCTGCTCATCTCCATCGCGGCCGGTATCAAGGTGGCGCGCCTTGGCGAGATGGCCGGTGGCCACGACCGCATCATCCGCACCATGCCCAATACCCCTGCCCTGCTGGGTCTGGGCATGACCGGCCTCTACGCCCCCGAGCATATTGGAGCCAGTGATCGCGCGTTTGCCGAGCAGATGATGCAGGCGGTCGGCAAGACCCTCTGGGTGGAGCAGGAGTCTGGCATCAACGGCGTCATCGCCGCGGCGGGCAGTGCTCCGGCCTACTTCTTCCTCTTTATGCAGGCCATCGCCGAAGAGGCCGAAGCGATGGGTTTCTCGCCCGATCAGGCACGCCTGCTGGTGCAGCAGACCGCGCTGGGCGCAGCCGCCATGGTGGAGCAGAACCCTGAGCTGTCGCTGCAAACCCTGCGTGAGCAGGTCACCAGCAAGGGCGGCACCACAGCCGAAGCCATCAAGACATTCCAGCAGCAGGGGCTGATGCCGCTGACTGCGCAAGCCATGCAGGCGGCCGTTGCTCGTGCCACCGAAATGGAAACCCTCTTCTAACAGGAGCCCAGATGAACACTGCTTACTTTCTGATTAACACCGTTTTCGATCTCTACCTGATGGTGATCCTGCTGCGCGTCTGGCTGCAGTGGGCCCGCGCTGACTTCTACAACCCGATGAGCCAGATGGTGGTCAAGCTGACCAATCCGCTGGTGATCCCGCTGCGCCGCGTTATCCCGGGCTTGGGCGGCATCGATCTCGCTTCCGTGGTGCTGGCGCTGGCCATCGCCTTCGCCAAGCTGGCCCTGCTCAAGAGCATGAACGTACTGCTGGCGGACTGGCTCAGCATCAGCCTGTTTGCCGCGCTGACCGTGCTGAAGAAAGCCGGCTCGATGATCTTCTGGGTACTGCTGATCCGCGCCATCCTGAGCTGGGTCAGCCAGGGCCGCAACCCCATCGAATACGTGATGCATCAGCTGACCGAGCCATTCCTCGCCCCTATCCGCCGCGTACTGCCGGCACTGGGCGGGCTGGATCTCTCGGTGCTGGTCGCCTTTATCGGCCTGCAAGCCATCAACTACCTGCTGGGTGACCTGTTTGGCCAGCTGTGGTGGATGATTTGATGCCAGCCGTCCTGCAACAAGGGGATGAACTGGTACTGCATCTGGTGATCCAGCCCAAGGCGAGTCGGGATCAGATCATCGGATTGCATGGCGAAGAGCTGAAAGTGGCCATCACGGCGCCGCCCGTCGATGGCCAAGCCAACAGCCATCTGATCAAGTTTCTGGCCAAGCAGTTCAAGGTGGCCAAGGGACAGATCACCATAGTGCGGGGCGAGCTTGGACGGCACAAAACCGTCGCCATCGACAGTCCCAAACAGTTGCCGCAAGAAGTGAGTGCACTGCTGAATGACACGCAAGGTTGAATGAATCGGCCTGCGCCAACCGTAGATATGAGAGGGATGACAGATGAAAACAGCCTGGATGAGTGGCCTGCTGGCACTGCTGATGACCCTGCCGCTCAAGGCAGAACAGATGAAGGAGCTGGGGCCCTGGCTGGTACACTACAACGCCTTCAACTCCAGCTTCCTCACACCGGAGGTCGCCAAAGCGTATGGACTGGAGCGCAGTCGCTACAACGCCATCATCAATATCGCGGTACAGGACAAGCAGAAAGTGGCGCAAGCCGTGGGGATCACCGGTGAGGCCAAGAACCTGACCGGCACCATCCGCACCCTGAACTTTCAGGAGGTAAAAGAGGGCGATGCCATCTACTATCTGGCGACCCTCCCCTACCGCAACGAAGATACCTATCAGTTCACCCTGAAGATCATGGGCGGTGGGCAGCAACAGAACCTCAGCTTCCAGCAGACCTTCTACGTCGACTGAGCAGCAACAAGAAGCCCCGACCAAGGCCGGGGCTTCATTTTATCCATATGACAAGGGCGCCATCAGGGCGCCCTTGTTACATCTATTCCGTACCGCGACTGTTACAGGGCGAGGAACAGACCGGCCAGACAGGCGCTCATCAGGTTCGCCAGCACGCCGGAGAGAATGGCGCGCATGCCGTAACGGGCGATGAAGGATTTGCGCTCCGGCACCATGGAGCCCAGACCGCCGATCAGGATCGCCATGGAGGAGATGTTGGCAAAGCCGCACAGGGCGAAGGTCACGATGGCCTTGCTCGACTCGCTCAGGGTCTGATCCTGCACTAGGCCGATAAAGGCGACGAACTCGTTGACCACGATCTTGGTACCGATCAGGGCGCCAGCGGCTTGTGCCTGATCCCAGGGCACACCGATCAGCCAGGAGACGGGGGCAAACAGCCAGCCCAGAATGATCTGGAAGCTCAGATCCAGCCCTGCCAGACCGCCAGCCCAGCCGAGCAGGCCATTGAGCATGGCGATCACACCAACGAAGGCCAGCAGGGTCGCACCGACCGCCACCGCAATATTGAGGCCGGACATGGCGCCATCGGCCGCCGCTTCAATCACGTTGGTGGCACGGGGGATCTCAACATCCTGATGGTGATCGACCTCTTCAGCTCCCGGCGGCACCAGGATTTTGGCCATCGCCAGACCGGCAGGGGCCGACATGAAGGCGGCAGCGATCAGGTATTTCAACTCAACCCCGAGGCTGGCATAGCCCACCAGAGTGCCACCGGCGACGGAAGCGAGACCACAGCTCATCACCGCGAAGAACTGGGAATCGGACATCTTGGAGAGGTAGGGTTTGACCACCAGCGGCGCTTCCACCATGCCGACGAAGATGTTGGCGGTCGCGGAGAGGCTCTCGGCACGGCCGGTGCCCAGCAATTTCTGCAAGCCACCACCCAGCAGGGCGATCACCCGCGGCATGATGCCGATGTGGTAGAGGATGGCGATCACCGCGGAGAAGAAGATGATGACCGGCAACACGTTGAAGGCAAAGATGAAGCCCAGCTTGAACTTGGCCAGATCGCCGAACAGGAAGGCGATCCCCTCCTGACCATAACCGATCACGCTGCTTACGCTCTCGCTGACCCCGTTCAGCACGTGCTGACCGGCAGGCAGCCAGAGCACCAGACCGGCAAACATGACTTGCAGACAGAGGGCAAGACCAACTGTTCGCAATGGGATACGACGACGATTATCAGAGCAGATGACGGCAAGCGCCAGGATACTCAGGATGCCGAGCAGGGCAATCATAGGGACTCCATCAGGTGGGGCAAAAGATGGGCGCGGATTCTGCGCCTCTCACCCCGTCACTGCAAGTCCGCTTGGTTACAAGCCTGTTAGAAAAAACGTTTGCACGATATCGGTTGCGCCAACTGGCTGATTTGGTTCGGTTTTAGTATCAGGAGAAATCGAGAGTTTTTATATGGAAACAATCATTCCTCACTGCCGGACAATTTACCCCCGAGCCAGGGGACCAGTCGCTGCTCCCAATAGGGTTCGGGGCCAAATCTGGCCTTGAGGAAATCGATGAAGAGACGGATCTTGGGATCCAGATGTTCGCGCCTGGCATAAACGGCGTGTACCGCCATCTGCTGGTTCGGTCGCCATCCTGGCAACACCGGGATTAGCTTGCCGCTCTGTAACTCCTTGTCCAGCAAGTAGTTGGCGATATAGGCGATGCCGAGCCCGGCCAGTGCCGCATCCCGCACCGCCTCCGCCATATCCACCCGATAGTTGCCCGCCACCTGCACCGTCTGGCGCTCCTTGCCCTGGCGAAACGACCACTGGTGATAGCGCCGCTCCCGACTCTGGTAAGTGATGCAGTTGTGCTGGGCCAGATCCTTGGGATGGAGCGGCGTACCGTGGCTCAGCAGGTAATCCGGCGAAGCCGCCACCACGAAGCCAATGTCGGCCAGCCGCTGTCCCACCAGCCCTTCCGGCTTGTCCTCATAGGTGGTGAGCCAGAGATCCAGCCCCTCATCCACCAGATTGGTTCTGTGGTCGAACAGCGAGACCTCCAGCTCCAGCTCGGGATAGCGATCCTGAAACGCCTTGAGATGAGGAATGACGTGCAGACGACCAAAAGATTGGCCCACCCCGAGATGGAGCACGCCACTCACCTTGCCACGCCGCTCGGCGATCATGGAGTCAGCCTCCTGCGCCACCGCCACCAGCGCATGGCAGTGACGGGCATACTCCTGACCCAGCTCGGTCAGGACGAAGCGGCGGGTGGTGCGCTGCACCAGCTGGGCGCCAAGGGTGGTCTCCAGCAGCGCCAGCTGCTTGCTGATATGGGATTTGGAGACCCCGAGACGACGGGCGGCGGCAGAGATCCCCTGCTCGCGCACCAGCGCATCGAAGATCACCATTTGAGGAAGACGTTGCAGCACAGGATAACCGGATTGAGTGGCGGTAGCCCATTATTCCAGAGCCGCCCGCCAAGGGGTAGGGTCAGAGCCCCAGCGCCCGGGTGATCTGCAGTTTGAGGGGGTCGTCAGCCGGATTCTGGTTGGCGCCGTAGCTGGCGATCAGCTTGCCATCGCGTCCCACCAGATACTTGTGGAAGTTCCAGTTCGGCTCATCCCCATCAGCGGCCGCCGCCAACCCCTTGAACAGTGGCACAGCATCGGAGCCCCGCACCGCTACCCGATTGAACATCGGGAAGGTGACGCCATAGTCGCGGCGGCATACCTCAGCAGTCTTGGTCTCGTTGCCCGCCTCCTGCCAGAAGTCGTTGGAGGGGAAACCGAGAATAATCAATCCCTTATCCTTGTAGCTCTGGTAGAGCTGCTCCAGATCGCGGAACTGGCCGCTGTAGCCGCAGTAGGAGGCGGTATTGACCACCAGCACCACCTTGCCCTCGGTCAGCTGACAGAGGTTGTGGCGCTGAGAGTTGTTTAGCTCCCGCATCTCCACATTGAAATAATCGGGGCACGCCGCAGAGGCCGCGCCGGCCCCCAATAACAGCAACAGAGTGAACCATTTCATCGCCAAGACTCCTTTTGTTTTGTCCATCATACGCGGTTACCAGAGCCGCAGTTCACTCTCAATGCAATGGAATACCGGTCAGCCAGCCGTGGCCCCAGAACACCAGCAGCGCGGTGGCAGCCAGGCCCGCCCCGACGCTGATGCCAGTGCCCGTCCAGTTAGCCGCCGGGCGGGGATATCGCTGCCAGTCCCGCACCGAAATCCAGACCATGCTCACCAGCGCCCACAGCCCGATGCCGCCAAACAGCACCAAAGATCGCGCCTCGCTGTTGACCAGCAGATGGGCCACCGCCCAGAGCAGGGTACCGAGCAGTTGGGGATGCACCAGCCAGCGGCGCAGATGGTTGGGCCCTTGGCCGGAGAAAAAGAGGATCAGCGCAAAGGGCATCATCACCGTCATGGTCATCGGCCCCCAATCCGGCAGGAAGTAGAGCGGCAGCGAGCTGGCCGAGCGCCAACCAGCGATGATGCAGGCAATGGCGACAAACACCAGCAGGGAGAAGAGCCCCTTGTAGCGATTCTCCCCCAGCCGCTCGCGCAGCCGCGCCCGATGGGCCACCGCAAAACAGGGGTAGAGATGGATCAGGGTAAACAGCGCAACCCCCAGGGTCAGCAGGAACATGAGTCTCTCCTTGTACTTGGTACGACCACTATGCCGTAAAGGGAGATTTGCGCCTATCAAAACCGCGCTGACCCATGGAGTCAAAAGTGTGGCAAGACAAAGGAGCAGAAAGAAAAGAGCCGATCACGATGGATCGGCAAATAAGTGCCAGGGCAGTCAGACATCTCGCGGGATGGGAGATGCCCCAAACGGGGATATTGAGTGGCCGATGGGGCGCATCGGCCGAACCGGATCAGCCCTTGAGCTGATAGAGCGCCGCTACGTTGCGCGCAGTCAGCTGAATGTTGGTGCTGGCGCTCTCCAGCGCCTCCGACAGAGACATGGCGCGGTTGACCACGGCGAATACCGCGTCCAGACCGTGATCATGTACCACACCGCAATCGTCGGTCAGGCAACCGGAGATACCGATCACCGGCTTGCCGAACTGCTTGGCGCAACGTGCGACACCGATTGGCGTCTTGCCATGGATGGTCTGGCTGTCGATGCGCCCTTCGCCGGTGATAACCAGGTCCGCATCGGCCACTTCATCGGCCAGCTTCAGGGCTTCAATCACGATCTGAATGCCGGGCTTGAGTTCGGCACCAAGCAGACCGACCAGCGCGGCCCCCATGCCACCGGCAGCGCCCGCCCCCGGAATATCCTTCACCTGCTTGCCAAGGGCCTGCTCAATGCAGTCGGCATAACGGGAGAGGTTGGCATCGAGCTGCGCCACCATCTCGGGGGTCGCCCCCTTTTGCGGGCCAAACACCGCAGAGGCGCCTTTCGGGCCGCACAGCGGGTTGTTCACATCGCACGCTACCTCGATAACCAGATCGCTCAGACGCGGATCCAGACTGCTCAGATCGATGGTCGCGAGCTCACTGAGACCTGCGCCACCCAGAGCAATAGGCGCACCATCCGCTTTGAGCAACTTGCCGCCGAGCGCCAGGATCATACCGGCACCGCCGTCATTGGTAGCACTACCGCCGATACCGAGGATGAGGTGCTTCACTCCCATCTCCAGCGCAGCCAGGATCAGCTCGCCGGTGCCGAAGCTGGAGGTGAGCAGCGGATTGCGCTGCTCGGGCGCCACCAGATGGATACCAGAGGCGGCAGCCATCTCGATGACTGCGCGCTGGCCATCACCCAGCAGGCCGACGAAGCCCTGCACCTTGTTACCTAGGGGCGCGGTCACTTCGACCGGCAGGATGCGGCCACCGGTGGCATCCACCAGCGATTGCACCGTGCCTTCACCGCCATCGGCCATCGGCAATTTGACGTAGGTGGCGTTCGGCAGTACCTGCTTGAAACCGGCCTCGATGGCATCAGCCACCGCCATGGCGCTCAGACTCTCCTTGAATGAATCGGGGGCAATAACAATTTTCATATCAATTCCTTAGGCGAGGCCAAACACGCCAAACATCAGGGTGGAGACAGTGGCAATGGTCAGACCGACTGCAGTTTCGTAAGGGATAAGTTTCAGGCGCTCACCTACCCCCATGTGGACGCTGCCACCGGTGGCATGGAAAAAAGAGCCGTGGGGCATGTGGTCAAACACGGTGGCACCGGCATGGATCATGGCCGCCCCGGCCAGACCGCTGATCCCCAGTTCAATCAGGGTGGAGCTGAATACGTTGGAGGCCACCACGGTACCGGCGGTGGTCGAGGCAGTCGCCAGCGACATCAGGGCACCGGAGATGGGCGCCAGCAGGTAAGAAGGCAGACCGGAGGCGGTCAGGCCGCTGATCAGCACATCTTTCAGGCCGGAGTTGGCGATGATGCCCGCCAGGGTACCGGTACCCAGCAGCATGATGGCCACCGGCGCCATACGAGCGAGGCCGGAGACCGCAAACTGGTTCACCTTGCTGAATTTACCCATCATCAGGGCGCCGACCAGACCACCGAGGGGCAGCGCAATCAGCGGATCCACCACGATACCGGCAACAGGACGCAGAGCCAGCAGCAGGATGGCGACCAGCGGTGCACTGATGGCGGCGGCAAAGCCTGGCAACTTGGCACCGGCAAAGCTCACCACCTCATCAGCAGCAACCTTGCTGCCCTTGTTGTTCAGACGCTTGGCCAGCCAGTAGGCCATCACCAGACCGAACAGACCCGGAATGATGCCCGCCGCCATCACAGAGGTGAGGGGCAGATGGAAGGCATCAGCCGCGGCAATAGCGTTAGGGTTGGGGGACATGACGTTACCCGCCTTGCCGCCGCCGATCATCGCCAGCAGGATGGCCGCCTTGGAGAGGTCGGCACGGCGGGCGATGGCCAGCGCGATGGGGGCGACCGTGATAACGGCCACATCCACGAATACGCCGACCGCAGTCAGGATCAGGGTTGCCAGCGCCAGCGCCAGCAGGGCGCGGGTTTCACCAAGTTTCTTGACGATGGTCTCGGCGATAGTGGTGGCAGCGCCCGATTCGATCAGTACACCCGCCAGCACACCGGCCGCCAGGATCCGCATCACCGCAGTGGTGATCCCCTGGGCGCCGCCGATCATCAGGGCGACGGTCTGGGTCAGATCGGCACCGCCAATCAGGCCACCGGCCAGGGCACCCACGATCATGCCGTAAGCGGGCGGCACCTTCTTCAAAATGAGGATGATGGCGATGGAGAGCGCCGCGATGGCGCCAAGGGCTGTAACCGGGATCATGACGGACACCTTCAATGGGAGTGAATGGCCGCCATTATGGAGATCTGCAATCAGAATGCTTTGGCTGATTAACCAAAAATCACATCATATAAATGTATTTTTTTGTCTAAATTCACAATCACAAGTCGAGATTAAGGCCGAGATAGAGCAAAAATTTGTCGTCTAACTTGTTGAAATTCAACCCGGTTATCTGCTCTATCCGCCCCAGCCGATAGCGCAGGGTATTGGGGTGAATGAACAGCGCTTCGGCACAGCGATGCAGATCACAATCCTGCAAGAAATAGTGGCGCAGGGTCTTCTGCAGCGCCCCCTTGCCATCTTCCCGGGCCAGTTTCTGCAGCGGTGCGCGCAGCTGATCCGCCTGCCAGGAGTCCGCCAGACTCCCCAGCAGCACCGGCAAACGGTAGTCCTCAAAGAAGTAGACCTGTTTGCGCGACGCCTGCCGCATGCCACGGCGCAGGGTATCCCGCGCCGTCTGGTAAGAGCGCGCCAGCCCGTCGATCCCGGCGAAGTAATCGCCCACCGCGATATGCACCTTGAAGTGGGGAATGCGGGCCAGCAACTGCTTGATCCGGCTGCGCTCCTGCGCCGATTGCCAGACGCCCTCACTCAACTGCGCCGGTTTGAGCACCACTATCTCGTCGAGCCCGTTGATGGCGACCAGATTGTCCCGCTCCGGATTTTCCAGCTGATGGACCAGCTCTCGCAGACGAGCCGGATCCGCCTCCTCCAGCGCCAGCACGGCCACCACCCGAGGCTGGGCCAACTCCAGTCCGAGAAAACGGGCCGCCTGCTGCAATTGATCGACTCGCCCCTCACCACGAATGAGCTGCAACACCAGCTCCTCCTTGTGGCGCTTGTCCCACTGCAGCTGCTCGGTGAGCGCCGCCTGCTCCAGGATCAGCTCGGCGGTCATTCGCACCAGCTCAGCGTAAGCACGCACTTCCTCCGGATCGCCGGAGATGCCGATCACCCCGATCAGCTCCCCCTGATAGGAGATGGGCAAATTGATGCCTGGTCGCACCCCTTTGAGCTGCAGGGCTGTCGCTTCGCTAATCTCCACCACCCGGTTTTCAGTGAGCGCCAGCACGGCCCCTTCGTGACGCTGATGGATCCGCTCCGGATTGCCGGACGCAATGATGAGGCCGTGTTCGTCCATCACGTTGACCGAAAAGGAGAGGATCTTCATCGCCCGCGCGACGATCTGGCGGGCAAGGTTATCGTTTAGCTGCATAACATCTCCGGACAAGGGGCTGATCTGGCTACGTCACCACGAGGCGATTCAGGGCACATGGGCGCAAAGATGCCACATCATCAAGACAAGCGAGAGGGGGATCGCTAGAATAGGCCACTTTACCCGATGTGTGCCCCGCCATGGAGCAGGAATTGCGTGCTTGCACCCGCCTGCCCGTGCTGGCCCATCCCTCCGATCTGGACTGTGCTATGGATTATGAATTTCGCCGCGACCCGTTTGGTGGCTATCGCGCCCGGTTCTCCATGGGCCATGAAGCCATCGGTCAGTGGCTGATCGACGAGGTTGGCAAGGATGAGGAGAAGCTCGACGAGCTCTTCTCCATCATTGATCAGCTCTCCAACCGCACCCGAGTCGAATACCGGCTCAACGGCGGTGACTACTCCCTGCTGCTGACCCATGAAGAGGCGGAGGTGAAAGCCAACGCCCTCAATATCGAGCTGGGTGAGGATCTTGACGATCTCGCCTACTACGATGATGAACAGCTGGCCATGTGCGGGCTGGAAGATTTTGCCCAGGTGCTCGGCTCCTGGCGCGCCTTTATCCGTAACGAGGATATGGGCTGATTGACCCAATGTCGGATTACTATGTCGGGCAAACGTGCCCTTTTGCCTAACTCAACAGGATTGACTATGTCTATTTACGATTTTGATGACGAACTGCCGGAAGACGAAGAACAGGAATCCACCAAGAAAGCGGCTGCACCTGCCAAGAAGAAAGGCAAGCAGGTGATGAACACTCAGGTCAACCTGAGCCCGCGCGATGCCAGCCGTCTGAACGGCATGCACGTTGAAGCGATCGCCACGCTGGACGACGTCAGCCTGCCGAAGAACGTCATCTTCAAGGCTGGCCTGATCGCCCTGGGCGAACTGGAAGCCGGCAAGCGCGCCGATATCATCGCACGCGTGATCGCAGAATCAGGCCGCTAATCGCCCCTGAAGGCATAAAGAAAGCCGGAGCCACTGCTCCGGCTTTTTAATTGGTGCCAATCTGCTCTGACTCAGGGTTGCTCACAGCGCAGCAGACGTGGCTGTCCCCAGGGAACCAGTTGGTCGTAATGGCCACTGGCACGTGCCGCAGCCAAGGCTTCGTTGAAGCGTTCTATCAGTTCGCGTCCATTTTGCATCTTGCGCGACACCAGCAAATAGAAGGTATCCCGCTGGCGAAAATAGGGGAGCGGTTGCAGATAGTTCGGGTCGCCGAACACCTGCATGCTGGCGTCCGCCGTCACCGCATCATTCATCGGCATCAGATCAACCCGTTTCCGCTCAAGCAGTTGCAGACATTGCACCAAACTCTTGGGGCGAGTGAGCCGCAATGAAAAACGGGCAATCACCTCATCTGCGTGACTGGTGCTCCAGCTGGCGGGAATACAGACTCTCAACCCCTGCCACTTGCCATCGAGTACCGCATCACTGCCACGATAGGTGAACCAGGAGAGGTGATCGATATGAATGGGGGCGCTGTAATAGAACAGCTTGGCTCGCTCACGCGTCCAGGCATAAGGGAAGGTGGCGGATGCCAGGCCGTTGCGAACCAGCTCGTAGCCCCGGTTCCATGGTAGGTAATCCACCTTCAGCTCGTCATAGCCAGCCTCGCGCAGCAGGGTCGTCACCAACCGGGTGCTCTGCCCACCATCAGGCAGCCCGGCCCCGGAATAGGGCGAAAAATCTCCGGTTACCAGCGACAGGGGGGCGCATGACAACCATCCACACCAACAACAGAACAACCAGCCATAGTGCTTCATCGCCATCCCTCTCTTTACTCTCCAGTTCAGTATAGGAGGCTGACCCAAATAACCCGGTCTGGTTGCCTTTGCGCCAACGCCCCTGCTAAGGTGCAGCGCTTTTATTACAGAGGAGTTCCGATGTTACCCCTACCTGACATACTGATCTGGGCAGCACTGGCACTGGCCACCCTGCTCTGTATGGCACGCCAACGCCTGCCAGGTTTCCTGCTGCTTGCTGTGGCTCTGCTGCTGGCGCTCTGGCTGGATCGCATCACCACGACCGCACTGCTGGTGACGCTGGCAGCCCTGCTGCTGGCCTGGCGTCTGCCCACCTTCTCCGGCCATAGCCGCCCCCTCGCATGGTCAGCCCTGCTGGCATGGGCGGTGGCGCTGACCCTGCACCTGATCCCCGGCTTCAACAATCTCAAGGTGCTGGATCAGGCGCTGGCAGGCCCCGCCAGCGTGCCGTTCAACATGTATCTGAACCTCGACAAACCGCTGCTGCTCTTTGGCTTGCTGCTGGCCTGCCCGATGCTGCTGGGCAAGGGGGGCGCAATCCGCTGGCGCCCGCTGGCGCTGTTGCTGCTGCCGCTGGGTGCTCTGCTGGTCATCGCCTGGCAGTTGGGGGCACTGAAACCGGAAGTGGGTCTGCCCCACTGGTGGTGGCTGTTTGCACTCAACAATCTGCTGTTCACCTGCGTGGCGGAAGAGGCGCTGTTTCGCGGCGCGATCCAGCAGGCGCTGACCGAACGTTACCGCCCCTGGATTGGCATCATCGTGGCTGCGCTACTGTTCGGAGCCATCCACCTGCCCAGTGGCCCACTGCTGGCGCTGTTTGCGACCCTGGCAGGCTGCTGCTACGGCCTGGCATTCCAGCTCAGCGGGCGACTCTCCGTGGCCATCCTGATCCACTTCGCCTTCAACTTCGCCCATCTGGCGCTCTTCACCTACCCGCTGGCCCGAGCCTGACGCTCAACTACGCGGCGTCTTGCCTTTGAACTGCTTGACGCTGCGTTTGGCCTGGGTACGGCGATTGGCCTGCTTGTCACGAGGGGGGCGTTTGCCCTCCCCGCTGGCAGGCTGGTCGGTGACCGGGAATCCCGCCAGATCGCCCAACGGCAGCTCGCGGCCGGTCAGGGTGCGGATAGCTTGCAGCATGTCACTCTCGCCATGGCAGACCAGCGAAATGGCCAACCCATCGCGGCCAGCCCGGGCGGTACGACCGAGGCGGTGTACATAGACAGGGGCGCTGGCGGGCAAGTCCAGATTGATCACCACCGGCAGCGCCTCCACATGGATGCCGCGCGCCATCAGGTCGGTGGCCACCAGCACCCGAATTTTGCCCTCTTTGAAATCGCCGAGCGCCTGCTCGCGCACCGCCTGCTCCTTCTCGCCATGAAGGGCGGCCACCGCAATGCCCGCCTTTGCCAGCTTTCTGGCAACCCCGTCGGCATCATCCCGCACACTGATAAAGACCAGCACCTGCGGCCACGCCTGCTCCTTGAGCAAGCTGATAAGCGCCGGTACCTTGCTGCTCTTGTTGACCAGATAGAGCCGCTCTTCGATCTCGTTCACCACGCTGTTGAGGGGGTTGGCCTCGATACGGGTTGGCTCGCGCAGCAGGCCGTTGGCCAGCGCCTCCAGCTCGGCAGGCAAGGTGGCGGAGAAGAGCAGGGTCTGGCGATCCGCCGGAATAAAGCCGAGCAGCGCCTTGATGTCGGGAGCAAAGCCCATCTCCAGCAAGCGATCCGCTTCATCCAGCACCAGCAGTTGCAAACCATCCAGCCCCAACAGTTGCTGGGTCAGCAGATCCCGCAGCCGCCCCGGCGTCGCCACCAGCAGCTGTGGCCCCAGCGCTAGCTCGGCCTGTTGCCGCTCCTGCGCAACGCCACCACACAACGTCACGATGCGCAACCCCAGCGCCTCGGCGCCCTCTTTTAGCGCGGCAGTGACCTGAATCGCCAGCTCGCGGGTTGGCACCAGCACCAGACCCTGCACCTGGCTGGAGGCAGGATCCAGCCGTTGCAGCAGCGGCAAGCCAAACGCCAGCGTCTTGCCGCTGCCGGTCTGGGCCAGCGCCAGCAGATCCTGCCCCGCCAGCGCCGCCGGAATGGCCAGCTGCTGGATGCGGGTCGGCGTCTGCAAGGTGGCGGGCAAAGAGGCAAGCAGAGCGGGATGGAGGGCAAGTTCGCTAAAGGTCATGGCGCTACGTCAACAAAGAAGTGGGAGGCGAAGTCTAGTGAGCGGGGGCCGAGAAGTAAAACCCTATCCATGATGGCCTGGCCGAGGGGCGCTGGCGACGGTCTGACTACACTTTAGCTGACCCATCACCAAGAGAGACACGTCATGACCAGACACATCCCCCTTCTGCTGCTCGTGGTCACCCTGCTCGGCAGCGCGACTCTCGGCCTGTCCGGCAGCACGGCGAGCGACAGTGCGGCCGAACAGGCCAAACCGGTGCGTACTCTTAACGCGCATCTCGGTGAGCTGCCGGGACTGATCAATGCCGACAAGACAGGACCTTTCGTTGATTTAGTGCGCGCCATCGACGATCTTCATCCCGATGTGACCATCAGAATCACCATCTATCCCATCGCCCGGGCCATGGCCGGAGTGATCGCTGGCAAGGCAGATCTCGGTCTGCCCGCCATCCGCAATCTCAGGGAGGTCGATATGCTCCCCTACCGTTTCAGTACCCGCAGCTTTGGCAAGGTGGCCCATGTGATTTACAGCAATACTGCCCATCCGGTCACCACAGATATGGCCTATGGCATAGTGCCCACCAAACGGGATCTGCTGATTGAAGCCGTTCCCGACTATATGCCCTTCTCGGTACAGCGCTCGATGAGTATCGAGCAGTCACTGCGCAAACTGTCTCGGGGTCGCATAGACGCCTTTGTCTGGGCACAAGAAGAGGCGGACCTGATGCTGAAAAATCTGAAGCTGACCAATATTCGCCGTGAATTCTTTGGTGATTTCGAGGATGTCTTCATCATCCAGAAAGGGGGGAGCGGGGATGAAATAGACGAATTTTTAAGTCGTTCCATTGAGCAACTCGCCGCCACCGGCAAACTGGCCGAGATCTACGAGAAGATCCACCGCCCCTATGTGGAGTGGCAACCCTCCCCACCCGCCAAGGCTGAACCGGCGACCACCCCGCCCGCAACGCCCTGAACGGACAATTCCCGCATAAAAAATCCCGCCGAAGCGGGATTTTTTATGGCTTGCAGCCTTATAGCACGGCCAGCGCAGCAGCGTAGTTCGGCTCGTCGGCCACTTCGGCGACCAGCTCGCTATGCAGCACCTTGTTGTCACCATCCAGCACCACGATGGCGCGAGCGGTCAGACCGACCAGCGGACCAGAAGAGAAAGCAACGCCATAATCTTCCATGAAGGCCGCACCGCGCAGGGTGGAGAGGGTCACTACCTTGTCCAGACCTTCGGCGCCGCAGAAGCGGGACTGGGCGAACGGCAGATCGGCGGAGATGCACAGCACGACTGTGTTCTCCAGCGCGCTGGCCTGCTCGTTGAACTTGCGCACAGAGGTCGCGCAGGTTGGGGTATCGACGCTCGGGAAGATGTTCAGGATTTTGCGCTGACCGGCAAAGCTTGCCAGGGTCACGTCGGAGAGATCCTTGGCCACCAGAGAGAAGGGCTTGGCTTGCTCACCGGCGACCGGGAAGTGACCAGCGACGGAAACCGGGTTGCCTTGCAGAGTGACTGAGTTGCTCATGTGTTATGTCCTTTATTGGTGTAGTAAAAATCCGGGTGATCAGTATAGGGGCGGCGGGACCAGACAAACACCCGCGAAGACAAGGGATATAAAGGGGTTGACCTTGGACTTAACACCAAGGTTTAGACTTCCCCTCAGTAATCAGGGATCTCGCAGGGGCGGGATCCATCAAGAGGGACTCATCATGAGCAAATCCTGCTGCAATCATCAGCATGTCGCCCCCATCAAGGCCGTCAGCAAGGCGACCACCGGCCAGAGTGAACATCACCACGATAGCCACTGCTGCGACAACACCACTCCCGTCAGTGGCTGCTCAACCCCGACGCCTAATGAGCACCCATCCCGTGACGGTAATGGATCACCCGGGGATGAAGAGCCTCCCCGAGGAAGTTGCCACACTCAAACGTGCTGCAGCGCCCCCTTATCGCCGGCTCACGATCATGAGCATGAAGATGAATATCAGCACGATATGCCACCAGCCGCCCCGCTGGTGGCGCCAGAACAAAGCAACAGTCGCCACAGCTGGCAGGTGCTGGGGATGGATTGCCCCAGCTGCGCCGGCAAGATAGAGACAGCCGTCAGCCGGGTGAGCGGCGTGCAGCAGGCACGCGTGCTGTTTGCCACCGAGAAGCTGGTGGTGGATCTGGCCCCAGGCATCTCCCCCGACCCCGTCACCGCCGCTGTGCTGGCCGCCGGTTTCCAGCTCAAGGGGGAAAGTGCTGGCAAGCAGGCAGCTGGCCGCGAGCAAGCGTCACAACCGACCCTGCTAGGCAACCTGTTCGGCAAGGAGCCCAGTCACTTTTTGGGCAAATATTGGCAGCCACTGTCACTGGCCGGCCTGATGCTGGTCGCCGCCCTGCTGCCGAAAGAGCTCGGTCAGCCACTCTTTACCCTGGCGACCCTCTGGGGGCTGTGGCCTATCTCCCGCAAGGCGTGGGCGCTGACCAAAAGCGGCTCCCCCTTCGCCATCGAGACCTTGATGACGGTGGCCGCCGTGGGGGCCCTGTTTCTCGGCGAGACCGCCGAAGCGGCCATGGTGCTGCTGCTCTTTATGCTGGGTGAACATCTGGAGGCCTACGCCGCCGGACGCGCCCGTGCCGGGGTCACAGCCCTGATGGCGCTGGTGCCTGACAAGGCGCTGCGGATCCGTACCACTGCCGAGGGCGAGGTGCGGGAAGAGGTAGCTGCCGATGAGCTGCATCCCGGCGATATCATCGAAATCGCCCCGGGTGCCCGTCTACCTGCCGACGCCCGCCTGCTCAATGAGCTCGGTGCGTTTGACGAAAGCGCCCTGACCGGTGAATCCATTCCGGTGGAACGTCGCCAGGGGGACAAGGTGCCGGCCGGTAGTCTGGCTGCCGATCGGGTGCTGCGCCTTGAGGTGGTGTCCGAACCCGGCAACAACGCCATCGACCGCATTCTGCACCTCATCGAGGAGGCCGAAAGCCAGCGCGCCCCCATCGAGCGCTTTATCGACCGCTTCAGCCGCTGGTATACCCCGGCCATGATGCTGGTTGCTCTGCTGGTGGTGCTGGTACCGCCCCTTGCCTTCGGCCAGAGCTGGGACGAGTGGATCTATCGCGGGCTGGCGCTGCTGCTGATCGGCTGCCCCTGCGCGCTGGTCATCTCTACCCCGGCAGCGGTTACCTCGGCGCTGGCCGCCGCCACCCGTCAGGGAGCGCTGATCAAAGGGGGGGCCGCACTGGAGCGACTGGCCCATATCGATACCGTCGCCTTTGACAAGACCGGCACCCTGACCCTGGGCAAGCCGCAACTGACCGAGCTGGTCAGCCTCAATGACCAACCGGAGACCGAGTTGCTGGCGCTGGCGGCTGCCATCGAGCAGGGCTCCCACCACCCGCTGGCCCGCGCCGTGGTCGCCAACGCGACCGAACAGGGACTCTCGCTGGCGGAGGCCCGCGACCTGCGCGCACTGCCGGGCATGGGGGTTGAGGGACGCATCAACGGTGAACTGTGGCAACTGCTGGCACCGAGCCGGGTGGCGACCCTGAATACAGAACAGCAAACCCGGATTGCTTCGCTGGAGCAACAGGGCAAGACGGTGGTCGTGCTATGCCAGAGCAGCGGCGACCAGGCGCTGCCGGTCGCCCTGCTGGCGCTGCGGGATCAGATCCGGCCGGAGGCGGCGGCTGCGCTGCAAGAGCTCAACCGGCTCGGGCTCAACAGCATTATGTTGACCGGCGATAACCCCCGTGCCGCCGAGGCGATCGCCACCGAGCTGGGCATGGGCTGGCGCGCCGGTCTGCTGCCGGAGAACAAGGTAGAAGAGATCGCCAAGCTGGCCAGCACCCGGAAGGTTGCCATGATCGGCGATGGCATCAACGATGCCCCCGCCATGAAGCGGGCCAGTATCGGCATCGCCATGGGGGGCGGCACCGATGTGGCGCTGGAGACCGCCGATGCGGCGCTGACCCACAACCAGCTCGGCGGTATTGCCGCGATGATCCGGCTGTCGCGGGCGGCACTGGCCAATATTCACCAGAATATTGCGCTGGCGCTGGGGCTTAAAGCCATCTTCCTGGTCACCAGCCTGCTCGGCATCACCGGACTGTGGATTGCGGTGCTGGCCGATACCGGCGCCACCGCGCTGGTGACCGCCAACGCCTTGCGGCTGCTGCGCAAGCGTTAAGCCAGCCAATGGCATCCCAGCCAAAAGCCGTCCCCCAACCGGGACGGCTTTTCTTTTTCCTCTCATTTCTCTCACGGCACCCCGTAAAAGAAAAAGCGCGCCTGCCGGTCGGCAGTCGCGCTTTGCTTACTCTCTCGGAGTTATCCCACCCTTGGCAAGGTGGAATTCAACCCGGGGGCGCCGAGCCATCCCCCGGACTCAATGGCTTGCTTACTTGACGCTGCACTCCTGAATGACGGCAGTACCTGCCTTGACGCCAGCCGGGTCAACCTTCACCAGCACACTCCACAGCCCCTGCGGCAAGGTGATGCTGTTATTGGCACTGCCCCCCTTGGAGAAGGCGAACGAATAGCCGGTTTCAGCGTTCACCGCGCCGCCACCGTTGAGCAGGTACTCCTTGCTCCAGTCCTCGTTGGCGACCTTGAACTCGGTGCTGCCAGCGTAGTTGAACGCCGCCTGATAGATGGCGAGATCGCCGTCCATCCCCTTGTAGCTCAGCTGGTACTGAGGTTGGGCTCCCCAGCCGGAGAGCTCACCCTTGACGAAGAGGTTGTAGCCAAGCGGATTGCCCGCCACCGTATCCAGCACCTTGCAGCTCTGCACAGGCTCGGTGAAGCTGACGCTCAGGGTCGGTTTGTCCTTGTTCATGGCGGTAAAGACAAACTTGTAGCTGCCTGCCTTGGCCAGATCGACACCGATATTGCCGGTTTCTCCCCCCTTGCAAAGGGTCAGCGGAGTGCCAACCACCAGCTTGTCACCGGCGTTACAGCTGCCGTAGTTGACCGGCCCCCAGCTGGCGTCAGCGATCTTGACGTTGGTGGTACCCAGCTTGTCGGTGCTCACCTCGGTAGTGAACTCGTACATAAAGTTGCCGCTGAAGGTCATCTGGTTGGTGTTGCCCCACTCATCGAGGAACCCCTTCAGATAAACATCGGTGTTGCCAAACGGTGGCAGGGTGCTCAGGTCGGTCTTCTTGCTGACCGGCAGGCCCGCGCCCTGTGCACCAGACTGCGGCTTGACGAACACAGCGGCAGACCAGGCCCCCAGCGTCAGCTGGCCGTTATCATAGGCGGCGCCGCTGGCGATGCTGTCGACTGCGCGATGCTTGCTGCTTAGCACCATACCGCTCAGATCGATCGGCTGATCGTTACCGTCACGGAAGTCACCGATGCTCTGGCTCTGGTTGCTGGCGTTGATCATCACCACCAGGCCGTCGATGGCCGGATCCAGATCCGCCCCGGCCCTGACGCCATCATCCACCGTCATGACGATAAGGCCGGGCACCTGATCCGGGCCGGTATTGCGGAAGTCGACCCGCTTGATCACCTCGGCGCCACTGCCCAGACGCAGCAGGCGGGAGGAGTTGCGCAGCTCCGCCAGCTCCTGATAGAAGCTCACCATCTGCGCCATCTCGGCCGAGCCCGGCTTGGCATGCTTGCCGAGCACCTGCTCAATCAGCGGATAGTTGTCGCCATCCTTGTCCTTGCGCGGCAACCCCTTGTCGAAGTTGTTGTCGCCCAGGGTGTAGTCGACCTTGTTGTACCAGTCGCCCGAGTCATAGCTGTCCCGCTCCATGGATTTGGAACGCAGCAGCTCGACACCGGCGTGGGTGAAGGGAATGCCCTGACCCAGCATGGCAGTCGCCAGCGAGACCCCCTGCATCCGCACCAGATCGGCTCCGGCAGGCGCCTTGTAGATCAGGTTGTCGAACAGGGTCTGGTTGTCGTGCTTGTCGACATAGTTCTGCACTTCCACCGGATCCTGGGCATAACCGGCAGGCTGACCGTTGTAGTCGATCTCGGCGCCTTTCTTCGGCATGCCATCCTTGTCGGTCAGCACGAACTCCTTGAGGTTGCCCGCCATGCCGAGCCGCACCAGATCGGACTGGTGCAAGGCCGTCGCCAGATCCACCTTGCTCATTTCGTTAGGATCGACGAAGGCACCGTTGCCAAAGCCCTGGGTCTTGCGAATGGTATCGCCACCGTCGAACGGACTGCCGCCGCGCACCGCATCGCGCAAGCGATCGGAGAAGGAGCCGATACCGGTACCGCCCAGATGCTTCTGGGTAGCCTGCACGAAGCGCTTGTCATCCTGCACTTCGCCGAAGTTCCACCCCTCGCCGTAGAAGTACATCTCGGGATTGACCTTCTTCACCGCGGCCAGCGCCTGCACCATCTGATCTTTCGGATGGTGGCCCATCAGGTCGAAGCGGAAGGCGTCGATCTTGTAGTCGCGCGCCCAGGTGACCAGGGAGTCATCCATCAGCTTGGCAAACATGGCGTGTTCCGGCGCCGTGTTGGAGCAGCAAGTGGAGTTCTCCACCGAGCCGGTCTCCGGATTGAGGCGCTGATAGTACCAAGGCACTATCTTGTCGAGCACCGACTTGGGGCCGAGCCCGGATTCGTTGGTATGGTTGTAGACCACATCCATCACCACGTTCATGCCGATGTTCTGCTTGATGGCCTTGACCATCTCGCGGAACTCCAGAATACGTTTGGTGCCCTCGGCGTTGGTGGCGTAGGAGCCTTCCGGCGTGGTGTAGTGGTAGGGATCATAACCCCAGTTGAAGGAGTCGACGCCGCGCAGGTAACCGGATAGCTCCTGCACCTGCGGATTATCCTTGCTGTCGCCCCCTTGCAGGTCGGCCAGCACATCTCCCACGGTCTGACCGCCACCACAGTAGCCGCCAAATCTGGATGTTTTCACATCCGGATTGACCTGACAGAGCTTGCTGAAGTCATCGCCGAGATTGGCCACCTTGGCCGGATCCTCGTTGACGGTGGCGATATCGAACACCGGCAGCAGGTGCAGGTGGCTGACGCCGCTCTTTGCCAGCGCTTTCAGATGGTTGACCGGTACAGAGTCGGGCTGGGTCAGGCCGACAAACTTGCCGCGCTTCTCTTCATCGGTGGAGGCATCGTTACCGGTCAGGTCACGAACATGGGCCTCATAGATGGTGATATCGGCGGGGTTCTGCTGGCTGTGGGGCGCCTTGAGGCTGTCCCATCCTTCCGGTTTCAGGGCCGGATCGTCGAGATCCACTACCTGACTGAACTCGGAGTTCATCGCCAGACTCAGGGAGTAGGGATCGGTCACCTCGTAGTGCTCGACCTTGCGGCTCAGCGGGTGGTAGACCTCCATGTCGTAGCGGTAGAACTGGCCGATCAGCTCGCTGCCCCCTTCGTAACTCCAGCTGCCGCTGGCGCTGTCGAAGGTCATCGCCACTTCACCACTCTTCTGGTGGCTGGCGTTGTAGAGGGCCAGCTTGACCGACTTGGCGGTCGGCGCCCAGAGGCGGAAGGTCACCCGGTTACCCTCCACCACGGCGCCATAGCTCAGCTTGGTCGCCTCGGGAGCATAGAGCGCATCGAGGGCGCCGGCGCTCTGCACCAGGGTCGCCCCCTGCAGGATACCGTCGGCATCGGTGCCGATAGCCACCAGCTCACCCTTGAGCAGGGGCTTGAGATCTTTCCCGGCAGGCAGGGCAAAGGCGGCCGCATCCTTGAGGTGCGGATATTTGGCCTGCTGCTCGGCAGTCAGGCTGGTCGCGGTCAGGCTGATATAGGGGAAATCGAACACCCCATCGGCATTGGCCTTGATGGTGCCCGAGTCGGTGTAATAGAGGCGAACGTGGGGCTTGTCCTTGCCCCCTTGCCAAATCAGGGTATTGCCATCGATCAAATGAGCGCTGGCCCCCGCCACGCCAAAGGCGGCGGTAAAGGCTTCGGCACGGCTGCCAAACAGATCTTTCTTGCCCGCGACAATGGCCACGGTGCGATCCGGGTGCTCACTGAAGATCACCTTCATATCGCTGCCGGTCAGGTTGGCCAGATCGCCGTTGCGGGCGATAAAGTTGATGCACCCTTCCACCTTGTTGAGCGGAACGACCCAGGCCGGACCAAAGCTGTCGGCGGTGGCCGGTGTCTTGCTCTTGTCATCCCACCCGGTATTCAGGCCGCTATCTGCCGTTGCCTGGCAGGCGTCGTTGTTCCAAAGGTGCAGGCTGTAGCTGTCAAACGGTGCCTTGGCGCCTTTGGCTGCCGACTGGGTATCCACCAGTGCAATGACCACCTGATTGTCGCCGGCAACCAGCAACTCTTTCGGGGGATCCATCTTGGGCAGACGAGCGACAGGCCCATCGGTGACTTCAGGTGTAGGCGGTGTAGGGGGGACGGGGTTCACACCGGAGGCATCAGAGCTGTTGTCATTACAGCCAGACAAAAGCGCGAGCAGTGAGGCTGTTACCAGCGCCACTTTGGTCTTTTTCATATCCATATTTTTATAATTCCCGCTGTAGTTAGTCTCGATAGTCGAGCACCCGGTCATTGCCAGGCGGTGCCATATTAATCAGCGGCAATCGATTCAAATGTGAGCGAGAGGGCAAAAAAACCATCCAGTTTCAACAAGATAACGTTTTCAGACTGAAACTTCGATCCGGCTCACAGACCTCGCGGCCATTTGGCCTCATATCTGGAAAACGGCAGTCACGGGGTCAGAAAAGCAATGTCTGATCAAGTGGATAGACAAGGAGTAAGCAATGAAACGGATTGAAGAGCAGGCAAGACGACTCGATCAGGAGTATCAGGCGATCGGGCAGCTGTTCGACCAGTTCTGCCAGCAGGCTGGCGCCCTGGCCGAACAGTATCACTTCTTCAACTGGCCCGATTATGAAGACTCACCCCCGCTGAGCCGCGCCTTCACTCTGCTGGGGGAACCCCGCGAACTGCGGCTGCGCTGTCAGCCCGGTGAGCGCTCCGCCCTCAATGGCCTGATCCAGGTGGTCTCGGAGGATGGCACCATAGATGCCAGCCTCGGATTTCGCGCCGATGGCCAGTTGCTGCTGGAGTCCGGCAAACTGCTGGACAACCCGCCCGGACTGCTGCTCAAGTTGCTGCTCGGCGCAATCTGGCAACACAAGCCGCAGGCCGATCTCTCACAACAGGAGATCTAGCTGCGGAGCCAACTGTTGAGTCGTTCTGGCTATTGTGGCCGCAGCACGCATCCACAATAGCCTGTGTCGAATGAAGGCGTGGTGGATTTACACCAGAGCATCACTCCTCGCTACGCCCAGCCCCCCGGCAGCAAATGTCCTGCTACTCCGGTTGCAACGGCTCCGCCACCTTGCCCTCCAGCTTTCTGACCGGCTTTTGCAGGATCAGGTTGGCCGGATAGGTGACCAGATCGCCGTTGTCATCACGCACCCGCACATAGAAGAGGCCGATCTCGGTGATGACGCCGGTGACCGAATCATCCTTGTCGAGGATGCGGATCCGGTCGCCAATCTTGTAGGGGAAGGCGAAGAAGATGGTGATGCTGGCGGTGATGTTGGAGAGGATCGACCACTGGGCGACCATGGCGACCCCCAATACCGCAAAGAAGGAGGAGGCGAGCACCACCAGTCGGGAGAAGTCGAGCCCCCACACCCCGGCCAGCACCAGCAAGGTGGCACAGCCGAGCAGGAAGTGGAACACATGGGCCACGTAGAGCACCCGGTTCTCGCTCACCTGCCTGCTCTGACCGAGCGCCAGCAGGCTCTTGTGAATCAGCCGCCGGATCAGGGTATGCCCCAGCAACAGCAGCAGGGTCAGACCAATTGATTGCCACATGGGTTATGCCTCCTTACCACCAGCGCCGATGTTTGAGCCAGATAGCCAGCCCGCTGGCCAGCGCCACCAGCGAACCACAGAAGACCCAGAAGGCGGTCGGATTCTCGGCCCCGGGAATGCCCCCCAGGTTGATGCCAAACAAGCCGGTCAGGAAGCTGGCAGGTAAAAAGAGCAGCGCCATCACCGACATCTGGTAGGCGCGGCGGTTGGTCGCCTCCGCCATCAGATTGTTGATCTCGTCTGCCAGCACAGCGGTGCGTGCCACTCCCGCATCGAGGTCGTCGAGCCAGCGCCGCAGCCGGTCGGCGATATCGAGCAGACGACGGCGATCATCCTCATCCAGCCAGCTGATCTTCTCGTTGGCAAGGCGCGCCACCAGATCCCGCTGGGGGGAGAGGTAGCGGCGGATCATGATGAGCTGCTTGCGGATCAGCGCCAAGCGGCCATTGGCGGGCATGTCGCGCATCAGCACCATCTCCTCCAGATCGAGGATCTTGTCGTGCAGTTCCTCGACAAACTCCCCCGCCCGATCGGTCAGGGCATCACAAATCTCCACCAGCCAGTCGGCCGGGGTATCGGCGCCGCCCCCCAGCTTGAGCTGGTTGAAGACATCCTGCTCGGAGAGCAGCGGACGACGACGGCTGCTGATGATGAGATCCGGGGTGATGAAGATGCGCAGCGCCACCATCTCTTCGGGCCTGTGATCCTTGTTGTGGTTGATGCCGCGCAGGATCAGCAGCACCGTCTCCCCCATCCGCACCAGCTTGGGACGATTGCTCTGGCCGAGCAGCGACTCCCTGGCCGCCTCGCTGAGCAAAGGGGTCTGCAACAGCCAGCGCGCCGAATCGGGATTGCCGTAATCCAGATGCAGCCAGCCGGGATGTGCCGCCGGGACTTCGCTTCCCGCCGTCAGCGGCGCCATGCCACCCTTGCCATCCAGGGTCAGGGCATAAATCACTTCACCGGGCACCCGATCCATCTCGTCTCCTTCTCGTTTCATATGCTGGCCCCAGCTTACACCAAAGGCGGGGCCGACTCAGCCCCGCGCCGGGAAGGGGAGGCCTGTGTTAACATGCCAGCTCTCGTTTTCCATCCGCGTTCACTACAGGAAACCATGCCATGCCCATCTGGGTTGATGCCGATGCCTGCCCCATTCCGGTCAAGGAGATCCTCTACCGCGCCGCCCACCGCGCCCAGATCGTCACCACCCTGGTGGCCAATCAGGGATTGCGGGTGCCCCCCTCGCCTTTCATCAAAACCCAGCAGGTGGAGAAGGGATTCGATGTGGCAGATCATGTCATCGCCCAGCAGGTTCAGCCCGGCGATCTGGTGATCACCGGTGATATCCCCCTCGCCTCCTGGGTGATCGATGCTGGCGGCGAGGCACTCAATCCCCGCGGCGAGATCTACACCCGCGAGACCATCAAGGCGCGGCTCGGCATGCGCAACTTTATGGAAGAGCTGCGCTCGGCCGGCGTGCAAACCGGCGGCCCGGCCCCCTTCAATGCCGCCGACAAGCAGCGCTTCGCCAACGCCCTCGACAAGTGGCTGGTCAAAGGCAAGTTATAAATAGGCTATAAAGGCGCCCAATTTGGGCGCTTTTTCGCCGTAACATCCTGATTTTTAAAATAAGAGCTGACCACAACCGTCAGGCTGGTAAGATGCGCCGCCATCTTGTCCACGCCGTAATCATCATGACCGCCCAAGGGCACCTGCTCTTCTCCGTTACCTGCACCCTGATCGCCCACAAACTGCAGCTCACTCCGGCCCTGGCAGATGCCAGTCTGTGGCAGACCATCCCTGCCGCGCTGGCCAGCGCCCTGTTGCCCGACCTCGACCACCCCAAATCTGTGCTGGGGCAGCGACTGCCGTGGATCTCGAAACCTCTGTCGCGGCTGTTCGGCCATCGCGGTTTCACCCACAGTCTGCTGGCGGTCGCCGCCGCCGTCTGGGGGCTGAACCAGAGCCTGCCGCCGGACACCTTGCCCATGGGGGTCAAGGATGCCCTGATCGTCGGCTACCTCAGCCATCTGCTGGGGGACTGGCTCACCCCGGCGGGCATTCCGCTCTTCTGGCCCATCAAGCGCCGTTACCGCCTGCCGGGCTGGCCGCTGCGCAGTGGCGGCGCCATCGAAACCGGCTTTTGCACCCTCACCCTGCTGGTTGCCGGCTGGTGGTGCGGCTGGCGCCTGTAAGCCAGAAATAAAAAAGCCCCTGACGAGGTCAGGGGCTCAAACCGTGGCAGATGCCACTAGAGGATCAGATCATGATGCCTGCGATAACAGCAGAGAGCAGGCTGACCAGAGTTGAACCGTAGACCAGCTTCAGACCGAAGCGCGAAACCATGTTGCCTTTCTCTTCGTTCAGCGCTTTTACTGCACCGGCGATGATGCCGATGGAGCTGAAGTTGGCGAAAGAGACCATGAAGATGGAGAGGATGCCGACGGTACGCGGGGAGAGCTCGGCAGCAATCTTGCCCAGATCCATCATGGCCACGAACTCGTTGGTCACCAGCTTGGTCGCCATGATGGAACCCGCTTGCAGCGCTTCACCACTCGGAATACCCAGGATCCAGGCGATTGGATAGAAGAGGTAGCCCATGACGTACTGGAAGTTGACACCAAACGCCAGCTCGAACAGGTAGTTGACCAGGGCAATCAAGGCGATAAAGCCCACCAGCATGGCCGCCACGATAACGGCCACGGAAAAACCGGCCATGATGTACTCGCCCAGCATCTCGAAGAAGTTCTCTCTCTTCGGCGTATGGTGCTCGTCGCCCTCGGCCAGCGCCTTGGCATCGGTCACGGTATTGTCCGGCTCGTAGGGGTTGATCAGCGACAGCACGACAAAGGTGCTGAACATGTTGAGCACCAGCGCAGCCACCACGTAACGCGGCTCGATCAGCTGCATGTAGGCACCGACGATGGACATGGAGACGGTGGACATGGCCGTTGCCGCCAGGGTGTACATCTGCTTCTCGTTCAGGTGCGGCAGGATGTTCTTGAGCGCGATGAAGTTCTCGGATTGACCGACGATCATGGAGCTGATGGCGTTGAAGGACTCCAGCTTGCCCATGCCGTTGATCTTGGCCAACACGGTACCGATACCGCGGATCACCAGCGGCAACAGGCGGATGTACTGCAGAATACCGATCAACACGGAGATGAAGACGATGGGCATCAACACCATCAGGAAGAAGGTAAATGAACCTTCATTCATCATGCCGCCAAATACAAAGTCGGTTCCCTGCTTGGCAAACTCCATCAGCTTGGTGAAGCCGGCCGCGAAGCCACCCACCACAGCCAGACCCACTTCCGAGTTCAACATGAACCAGGCCAGCGCCAGCTCGACCACCAGCAGTTGGCCGATATAACGCAGCTTGATCTGTCTCCAGTTGTGGCGGTTAGCCAGCAGAGAAAGAGCGAGGACCATCACCAGTCCGAGCACAAAGTGAACGTATTCCATACCTGTAGCACCTGAGTGAATTGTAATTTTCGACCGGCGCCATCATAGACATTTGCACATTTAAAAATCAGAGAGTCATCACAATCCCGTGTAATAATATGCATGCAGGATAATACAAACGTTTTTAAATTAATTACGCAACAACCTGATATTAATCGCACAACTTTGACGACGAAAAATTCATTAAAAAACATGATATTACATAATTAAAATGGCATTTTCATGGCCCTCCAAAATATCTTGATATCATTTTCGCAACATTGTGCTTAATGCCACACTCGCCAATAGAATATTTTTCAACCATTATATTTAAACAACAGAAATGGCAAACGTTTATCCGCAATAAATAATTACACGCATGTTTGAATAATTACCCCGATATCCTTTCACATATTGCTCACAACCAATCTGGCAACAAATACCCCCATAATGTGCCCCCCATGGCCAGCCGTTCAAAAATCCGCCACATCCGGTGCCACATTCTGGTATGATGCGCGGCCTTAGCGCTCGCGCATCCCCGTTTTCTCCGAAATAGAGTCCTTTTGTGAACAACAGCGAATTTAGCAGCCTCAATCTCTCCCCCGCCCTGCAAGAGAACCTCACCAGCCTGGGTTACCTGCAGATGACCCCGATCCAGGCCCAGAGCCTGCCCCTGGTGCTCGATGGCAAAGACCTGATCGCCAAGGCAAAAACCGGCAGCGGCAAGACCGCCGCCTTCGGCCTCGGCCTGCTGGCCAAGCTCAACGTCAACCGCCTCGAAGTGCAGGCGCTGGTGCTCTGCCCGACCCGCGAACTGGCGGATCAGGTGGCCACCGAGATCCGTCGTCTGGCGCGCGCCCTGCCCAACGTCAAGCTGGTGACCCTGTGCGGCGGCACCCCGACCGCACCGCAGTCCGCCACCCTGAGCTTTGGTGCCCACATCGCTGTTGGCACCCCGGGTCGCATTCTCAAACATCTGGAGCAAGGTACGCTGGAGCTCTCCGGCCTCAAGACGCTGGTGCTGGATGAAGCGGATCGCATGCTGGACATGGGCTTTGGCGAAGATATCAACCGGGTCATCAGCTATGCCCCCCAACAGCGTCAGACCCTGCTCTTCTCCGCGACCTATCCGGAAGGGATCGCCCAGATGAGCCGCGGCGTGCAGCGCAATCCGGTCGAGGTGAGCGTGGAGTCCCTGCACGAGGGGAGCGCCATCGAACAGAAGCTCTATGAAGTGCCTGCCGGTCAGCGCCTCGACGCCCTCACCTGGCTGCTGAGTCACTACCAGCCCAGCTCCTGCGTGGTGTTCTGCAACACCAAGCGCGCCTGTAACGACGTGGCCGACCATCTGGCCGCCAAGGGCTTCTCAGCGCTGGCGCTGAACGGCGATCTGGAACAGCGCGAGCGGGATCAGGTGCTGGTGCGCTTTGCCAACGGCAGCGCCACCATTCTGGTGGCCACCGACGTGGCGGCCCGCGGCCTCGACATCAAGGAGCTGGGCGCCGTCATCAACTACGAGCTGACCTATGATCCGGAAGTGCACGTACACCGCATCGGCCGTACCGGTCGTGCTGGCCAGCAGGGTCTGGCCCTGAGCCTCTATCAGCCGAACGAGGCCCAGCGCGTCAACTTTATCGAAGAGTACCAGCAGGCTCCGATGCCGCTGGGTGATCTCGACAGCATCGGCCGCGACATCAAGCCGATCGCCCCGCAGATGGTGACCCTCTCCATCGATGCAGGCCGCAAGACCAAGGTGCGGGCCGGTGACATTCTGGGCGCCCTGACGGGTGAAGGCGGCATTGCCGGCGCCGACGTGGGCAAGATCCAGATCTCCGAACAGTACTCCTACGTCGCGGTGAAGCGCAGCGTGGCGAGCGCCGCCCTCAAGCGGTTGCAGGAAGGCAAGATCAAGGGTCGCAGCTACCGCGCCCGCAAACTGGGCTAAGGTTCTTTGCAAGCCGTTAGCCAGACCACAGGCGCCTGACAGGCGCCTGTTTCATATCTCCGATGCCGCCATGCGGCAAGACAGGCACCATGACCCAAGCAATCCAAACCGATGTGAGCTGCCAGAACTGCGAAGCCTGCTGCTGCCGCCTCGAAGTGATGCTCTTTACCGATACCGGCGTGCCGGACCGTTATGTACTGGAACGGGATGGCGAGATACCGGTCATGCGCCGGCTGGACGATGGCTGGTGCGCCGCCCTCGACCGCAACACCATGATGTGCCGTATCTACGAGGTGCGACCGCTGATCTGCCGCGAATTCGAAATGGGTGAACCCGACTGCGTTGACGAACGGGACAAGTGGTTTATCAAGCTGGATTGAGCCAAGGCCAGTCAGGATAAGGGTGGTCAAGCGCTCGCAGGTTCACAGGGAGCAGTGCTGAGCTGCTCTCCCAGCCACTGTATGGCCGCTGCCTCCTGCTCGAAGTAACGTACCGCCCGAAAGGGTAATCCCTTGAAGATGTTATCCGCCAGATAGCGCTTGAAGCCCCCTACGAAAACCACAGCCAGAAACTGACAGCCACTCTCGGCACACCAGCCAAACTGGCGACGAAAACGGGCCAGCACCTCGGGCCCGGCCGCTTCAAACTCGGTCGCGACCTCGACAATTCCCCAGGGGCCATCCATCAGACCGGCCAGTTCGTGACGAAAGCGCGCCTCATAGGCCATGGCACCTGCCAGATTGAAGGGGCCACTCGGGCGGCAGATCAGCATCTGGCCCCTGCGCTCCATGTCAAATTGCCCATGTGGCTGCATGACTGCTCCCATTCCGTTACCACCACCATCGCCTGCAAATTGTTACCACAAGGTAATAATTTATAAGGAAAAGTCCAGCAGCAAACAGGCTTTCCCCAAAGTGTGCTCATCCTATCCGGCAAACCGTTGGCACCTCATGTTACCGACATCCCGCACCGAACCGATCTCAAGATGTGTGATTGCAGTTAACGAAACGTTACTGCTATTATCCGCGCCGCCACAAACATTCCACCTGCCGAAAGGTTTGGCACCTCAACAAGGATGTGCAATGAAAAACAGGGACTCGAGTCATCACCAACGGATCTGGCGCTGGCACTTCTACGCCGGTCTCTTTGTCGCCCCTTTCCTGATCCTGCTGTCACTGACCGGGATCGTCTATCTGTTCAAACCCCAGCTCGACAACCTGATGTACCCAGAGCTGATGGAGGTCGCCCCCGCCAGCCAGACCCTGAGTGCCGACCAGCTGCTGGCCAAGGCGATGATGACCATGCCCGATGCCAGCCTGCGTAAATACCTGCCGCCTGCCGCTCCCGACCTGAGCGCTCAGTTCATCGTCAATCAGGGGGAGCGCGAACTGACCCTGTTTATGGATCCCGCCAGCGGCGCCCTGCTCGGCACCATGGATAACAAGTGGAATCTGCAAGCGGTGGCCCGCTCCCTGCACGCCGACCTGCTGCTCGGCACCACGGGGGATCGGCTGATCGAACTGGCGGCAGGCTGGGGGCTAGTACTGCTGCTGAGCGGCCTCTACCTCTGGTGGCCACGCAAGGGGCCCGGGGTGGGTGGCATTCTTTGGCCCAGAGTCAGCCAGCGCGGACGCCTCTGGTGGCGGGATCTGCACGCAGTGGTCGGCTTCTGGGGCGCTGGTTTCCTGCTGCTGTTGCTGTTGAGCGGCATGACCTGGACCGGTTTCTGGGGCGATCAGTTTGCCGCGGTCTGGAACCGCTTCCCCGCCGCCATGTGGAACGAGGTGCCCAAATCGGCACCGCTGGCTCGCAGCCTCAATCAGGCCCACGAGCAGACCGTCCCCTGGGCGGTGGAGAACACCCCCATGCCCAGCTCGCAGCCTGTTGATGAGGGGCACGATCACGGCGCCATGAACCACGGCGAGCACGAGGGAATGGTGATGGCCAGCCAGCGGATCCCGCTGCAACAGGTGGTGGATATCGCCACTGCCCGGAAGGTGAGTCCGGGGTACAGCATCACCCCGCCGGTCGGCACCACCGGCGTCTACACCATCGCCCTGTTTGCCGACGATCCACGCAACGACGCCACCCTGCATATCGATCAATACAGCGGCAAGGTGCTGGCCGATGTGCGCTGGCAGGATTACGGCACGGTTGCCAAGACGGTGGAGAGCGGCGTCATGCTGCACATGGGCAAGCTCTACGGCTGGCCCCATCAGCTGGCCATGCTGACCATCTGCCTGATGGTGCTGGCCAGCGCCGTGAGTGGTCTGTGGATCTGGTGGTGCCGCCGTCCGCAGGGGCGTCTCGCCGCGCCGCCACTGCCTGCCAAACTCCCGCCGATGCGCGGTGCCATCGCCCTGCTGATCCTGCTGGGGATCGCCTTCCCGCTGGTGGGCACATCCATGATCGCCATCTGGCTGCTGGATACCCTGATTTTCTCCCGTCACCCGCTCAGGGCGGCGCGCGCCAGCTAAACCCGCCAAAACCAAAAAGGGCTCCCATCTCGGGAGCCCTTTTCATTATTCGCCTTGGCGAGCTGCGACCAGCTGTCAGGAGAGCGCCAACCCGATGGAGAGCAGCAGACTGAACAGAAAGGCGCTGATGGCGGTCTTCTTGAGGGAACCGGTCAGCACCTCGCCATCGTAGCTTTCGCGAAGAGTCTTGGCCGCATCGCTGAGGGGCTTCATGGCGGGCAGGAAGATCCACGGCCAGAAGCTGGCGGGCTGGATCAGGATAAAGGCGATGGTTGCCAGCAGCGCCGCCCCCAGCAGTACCCAGTGATAGGCAATGGCGCGGTTGCGGCCAAGGCGCACCGCCAGGGTGATCTTGCCGCTGGCGGCGTCGGTCTCGATGTCGCGCACATTGTTGATATTGAGCACGGCGGTGGCCAGCAGGCCACAGGCGGTGGCGGGCAGCAGCAGATCCCACTCCAGCGTCTTGGTGAAGAGGTAGTAGGAGCCGAGCACCCCCAGCAGACCGAAGAAGAGGAACACCGAGATATCGCCAAACCCGCGATAGCCGTAAGGGGTCTTGCCGACGGTGTAGGTCACCGCCGCGACAATGGCTGCCCCCCCCAGCACCACAAATGCCAAAATCTGCAGCCACTGGCCGCCGAAGGCACAGCCCAGCAGCAGCAGGCCACTGGCCACCGCCGCCAGCGCAGTCAGCCCCATCGCCACGCACATCTGCTTTTTGGTGATAAGACCGGAGACCACCGCCCGCTGCGGGCCGATCCGCTCGCCGTTGTCGGCGCCGGAGACCGCATCGCCGTAATCGTTGGCCAGATTGGAGAGGATCTGCAGCAAGATGGCGGTCAACAGGGAGAGCGCCATGATGGTGCCATCGAAGGCACCACGACTGGCAGCCAGCCCCGAGCCCAGCAGGATGGAAGAGCAGGCGAGCGGCAATGTTCGCAAACGCGCCGCCAGCAACCAAACAGAGAAGGTATTTGTCATTTTGTGATGGCCAAACAATCGGATATTGATCGTGTTAAGGGTTATCGAACCGGATTTGGGTATACTTGGCCCCGGAGAGTGAAGCTCCCGCGGGCGATTTACATGGACGAATGGGCAGATAATATATAGGAAATCATCGCCCTTTGGCATAAACCTACGGCATCCAGCTACCGGATCGCTCGTTACTACCCGGCTCAGAAAAGAATCCATGTTGGCTCAGACCCATATCAAGCAACAACTGGACGCCCTGCGTCACAGCAACGTCAGCGGCTTCGTACGGTTGCGAGTGGCGATCGAAATCCGCTCCTTTCTGGGCTGGCTCGCGGCGCAAACCCTCTATCCCCGCATCTACTGGCAGGCCCGTGGAGAGGCTCGTCCCGAGTATGTCGCGCTGGGCGCCATCCATGAATTGACCGAGCCGCACGCCATCAAGCAGGTGTGCACGAACACAGCCAACCAGCATCATGACGACAGCCCCCGCTACTATGGCGGACTGGCGTTTGATCCGGCCCAGTCCGGCTGGCAAGGGTTTGGCCCCTGCCGTTTCGTGCTGCCCCGCATCGAGCTGGTGCGCCGTGGCGAGTGCGTCAGTCTCTGCCTTAACCTCTGGCTGGATGAAAACAATCTCGAGGCCGAACTGCAGGCGGCCGACGCCGCCCTCGATGCCCTGCGCCCGGAAGCCCCGCTACCCGCCCTGCAAAAGCAGCCCTGGCAGCGACAGGATTGCCCTGGCCCCGCCCAGTGGCAGACCTTGGTAGAGCGCGTCACCGCCCCCGATTTTCAGGCGCACACCCCCAAGGTGGTGCTGTCGCGGGAGAGCGTGCTGACCAGTCCGAACCATGATGCGGATATCAATCCCTGGGCCATGCTCGACCAGTGGGCCCGCCACGCCCAGGACTGCTTCCACTTCGGTTTTCAATTCTCCCCCGAGCAGGCCTTTATCGCCTGCTCCCCCGAGCGGCTCTACCGCCGGGAAGATCGCCACCTCTTTACCGAGGCACTGGCGGGCACCATCCGCCGCTCCGGCGATGAAGAGGTGGATGCCCAACTGGCCGCCGAGCTGCTGGCCGACAGCAAGAACCGGCTGGAGAACCGTCTGGTTCACGCCGACATCCTCAGCCGTCTGGCGCCACTGACCCACGATGCCACCCTGACCGAGCCGCGCATTCTGAAACTGCGGCTGCTGCAACACCTCAAGTGCGATATCGAAGCCGAGCTCAAGCCCGGGGTCTGCGACTGGCAACTGCTCGACGCCCTCCACCCGACGCCGGCGGTGGGCGGCGCTCCGCGCGAGGCAGCGCTCGCCTTTATCCGCGAGTTCGAACCCTATGATCGGGGCTGGTACGCCGGAGCCTGCGGCATGCTGAGCCGGGAGACGTCCGAGTTCTCGGTCGCCATTCGCAGCGCCCGCATTCAGCCGGGCAGCGTCACCCTGTTTGCCGGTGCCGGCATTGTCGCCGGTTCCGAGCCTGTCGCCGAGTGGGCCGAACTCGACAACAAGATCGCCAATGTGCTCTCCCTGCTGGGATAGTCATTCACCCTTTTCACGCTACGAGAGCCCCTATGCCCACCCGTAAAGAGCCTGCCAGCGAAGAGTTTGCCTGCCCCCCGTTTTCGAGCCAGCACGCCACCTTCAACCACGTCTGGTCCTCCCTCTTGCTGGAGGAGCTCTTTCGCCTCGGGGTGCGCGACATCGCGCTGGCCCCCGGCTCCCGCTCCGCGCCGCTGACCATGGCCGCCGCCGCCCATCAGGGCTTTCGTCGTCACCTGCACTTTGACGAGCGCGGTCTCGGCTTTATGGCGCTGGGGCTGGCCAAGGGGAGCAACCGGCCGGTGGCGGTGATCATGACCTCCGGCACTGCGGTGGCCAACCTCTGGCCCGCAGTGGCTGAGGCCCAGCTCACCGGCGTGCCACTGATTATTCTCTCCGCCGATCGCCCTCACGAGCTTATCGACAACGGCGCCAATCAGGCGATCGACCAGCAGGGGATCTTCGGCCGCTACCCCGTCTATCAGCAGAACCTGCCGAGCCCCACCCCGACCATTCCGGCGGCGTTTGTGCTGAGCTCGGTGGATCAGGCGCTGGCCAAACAGGCGCTCACCCCCGGGGTGGTGCACTTCAACTGCATGTACCCCGAGCCCCTCTACCCGGGCGAGCACTATCAGGATTTCTCCGACTATCTGGCCCCCCTCGGTGACTGGCTCAACTCGCAGACACCCTGGAGTCCGTGGCAACAGAGCGAACCGACCTGCTCTCCTCAGGCGGAGTGGGAAACCTTTCGGCAACAGCGCGGCATCGTTGTGGCTGGTCGCATTACCGACCCGAAGCAGGCACAGACCGCCGCCACACTGGCGGAGCAACTCGGCTGGCCGCTACTGGCAGATCTGCAGAGCCAGATCCGCTTCGACAGCCGCAACCTCATCCACATGGATATGGCGCTCAACGACCCTGAATTCGTCGCCGAGCTCGGCCACGCCGAGGTGCTGCTGCAATTTGGCGCGCGGCTTGTCTCCAAGCGGCTCGGCCAGTTCATCAAACACCATTCATGGCAGGATTACTGGCTGGTGGATCCGCAACCGGCGCGGCTCGATCCCGACTACCGGCTGCGCAACCGGCTGCTCTGCAGTGCCAGCGCCTTTGCTGCGACCCATCCGGTCACCACACAAGCCCCTTGGCACACATTGGCCGAACTGCAACACAACGCCAGCCAGCAGATCGCCGCTGCCTGCGAGCACTTCTCCGAGCTTGGGGTCTGCCATCGCCTCAACCGCCTGATCGAAGGCCAACTGTTTGTCGGCAACAGCATGCCGGCACGACTGATGGATATGCTCGGCGAAACGGGCAAGGGGCCGAGCCGGGTGATGACCAACCGCGGCGCCTCCGGCATCGATGGTCTGATCGCCACCGCCTACGGGTTTGCCCAATCAATCGAGCAGGACAGTGATGAGCCCACCACCCTGCTGCTTGGGGATCTCAGCGCCCTGCACGATCTCAATAGTCTCGCCCTGCTCAGCAAGGCGAGTCGACCGCTGGTGGTGATCCTGCTCAACAACGATGGCGGCAGCATCTTTCGTATGTTGCCGGTGCCCACCGAAGGGGAGCTGCTGGAGAGCTACTACCGGCTGCCCCACGGCCTCAGTTTTGAACATGCCGCCGCCATGTTTGGTCTCGCCTATCGGGCACCGACCACCCTGCTCGAGTTCGAACAGGATTACCGCGCAGCCCTCCAACATGGCGTTACCTTGATCGAGATCCGGGTACCGAGCGAGCAGGTGGCCGATGATCTCAAGGCGCTGGGGGCCGCCATCCGTGGCAAATAAAGATGCCAATGTGCCGCTGGTGTTGCTGCACGGCCTGCTGGGGGATGGCGGCGACTGGCAACCGGTGACCGACCGGCTGCCCGCCATCCGCTGCATCGCCCTCGATCTGCCGGGTCACGGCCAGCATAGCGATCTCAACGTCAGGGACTTTGAGCAGAACCACCAGTGGCTGGTCACCGAGCTGGCCAGCCGCAACATTGAACGCTATCTGCTGGCGGGTTATTCGCTGGGTGGGCGACTGGCCCTCTATCACGCCAGCCGCGAGCCCGCCGAGCTGCGGGGGCTGCTGCTGGAGAACTGCCACCCGGGGCTACCAGACAATGAGCGGGCCGCCCGCATCCAGCACGATGAACAGTGGGCGCAGCGCTTTGAGCGTGAGCCCCTGGCTGACGTGCTGGCTGACTGGTACCGGCAAGGGGTGTTTGCCGATCTTGACGATGCGGCCCGAGCCAGCCAGATCGCCCGCCGCCTTGGCAACGACGGTCAGGGCATCGCCACCATGCTACGCGCCACTTCGCTCGGCAAGCAGCCGGATCTCGCCCCCTGGCTCATGGCGAGCCAGCTGCCGGTTACTTATGTGAGTGGCAAGCGGGATCACAAATTCCATCAGCTGGCTTGCCAGCTGGCGAACCAAAATCGCAGAATCAACCACTTGGTGCTGGATGGCGGCCATAATCTGCACGCCCATCAGCCTGATAACTTTGCCCGACTCCTCGCGGAGTGGGTCAACCAACAAGAAGAGACGAGTCATGATTGAAGCAATGACGGAAGCTGAACTGTATGCACCTGTTCAACATGCCGGGATTGCTCAACTCAGTGGTCAACTCGGTGCTCAACTGCACTCTCCCAGAACAGAAGGAAAAAAACATGATTGAAGCAATGACGGAAGCGGAACTGTACGCTCCGGTTGAGTGGCAGGATTGCTCCGCCGGTTACGAGGACATCCTCTATCACAAGTCCAACGATGGCATTGCCAAGATCACCATCAACCGTCCCCAGGTGCGCAACGCCTTCCGCCCCCGCACCGTCAAAGAGATGCTGCAGGCGCTGGCCGATGCCCGTTATGACGATCAGATCGGCACCATCATCCTGACCGGTTTTGGCGAGAAAGCCTTCTGCGCCGGCGGCGACCAGAAGATCCGTGGCGACTACGGTGGATACCGCGATGACGAGGGGACTCACCACCTCAACGTGCTCGACTTCCAGCGCGACATCCGCACCTGTCCGAAACCTGTGGTTGCCATGGTGGCCGGTTACGCGGTCGGTGGCGGCCACGTGCTGCACATGATGTGTGACCTGACCATCGCCGCCGACAACGCCCAGTTTGGCCAGACCGGTCCGAAAGTGGGCTCCTTCGACGGCGGTTGGGGTGCTTCCTACATGGCTCGCATCGTCGGCCAGAAGAAGGCCCGCGAAATCTGGTTCCTCTGCCGCATGTACGATGCCCAGCAAGCCCTCGACATGGGGCTGGTCAACACTGTCGTGCCGTTGGCGGATCTGGAGCGAGAAACCGTGCGCTGGTGCCGCGAAATGCTGCAAAACAGCCCGATGGCGCTGCGCTGCCTGAAAGCCGCCCTCAACGCTGACTGTGATGGTCAGGCGGGCTTGCAGGAGCTGGCGGGCAATGCCACCATGCTCTTCTACATGACCGAAGAGGGTCAGGAAGGCCGCAACGCCTTCAACGAAAAGCGTCGCCCCGACTTCTCCAAATACAAGCGGAACCCCTGATGACACTCGCCCTGTATCGCTATCAACTGCCTTTTACCCAGCCACTGACCTTTCACGGCAAGGTGGAGGTGGCGCGAGAGGGGCTGTTGGTGCGCATCAACGACGGCTGGGGGGAAATTGCCCCCCTGCCCGGCTTCTCGAAAGAGAGCCTGCAACAGGCAGAGGCAGAAGCCCTTGCCACGCTGGCAGCCCTGGCCGCCGGTGAAACCCCAAACCCCGTGCTGCCGTCGGTGCAATTTGGCCTCGACTGCGCACGCCGGACATGGCCCGAGCAGCGCAACCCGCTGCCGGAGCCCTATCCCCTCATTCAAGGTTCCCCCCAGGAGCTGCTGCGCAACTGGAAAGAGTGGCTGCACCGCACGCCCGGCAAGGCCAAGCTGAAAGTGGCACGCTACCCGATGCGTGACGAGCTGGCGCTGATCCGCCTGCTGTGCGACCGCATCCCCTCCCTCAAGCTGGTGCTGGATGCCAATCAGGGCTGGACCCGTGAGGAGGCGTGGACCTTCTGCGGCCATCTCGACCCGAATCGCATCGAGTATCTGGAAGACCCCTGCGCCGACTTTGCCGACATCGCCTTTGTCGCCAACCGCACCGGCATGCCGGTAGCGCTGGACGAACTGCTGGCACAAGGCAAGCCGTGGGAGCCGATCCCGCAACTGCGCGCGCTGGTGCTCAAGCCTACCCTGCTCGGTTCACTCGCCAACTGCGAAGCGCTGATCGCCCGCGCCCGCGAACTGCGGCTCAAGGTGATCATCTCCTCCTGCTTCGAATCGGATCTGGGCCTGAACCAGCTCTTTCATCTGGCGAGCGAATGGGCTCCCGAACAGGCGCCGGGTCTGGATACCCGCCGCTGGATGGCGGGCAACCTGCTGGGGGAAGATGGCAAACCGGATCTGAGCCGACTGGAGCAACTGTATTACCGTGATTGAACACACACGTTCACCCGAACAGACACCTTGCCCGGTACGCCACCGGGCAATCACAGCCCCGAACCGCATTGCCATCCACGCCGCCTCGCCCCTCAGTTACCGCCAGCTCGATGCCCGCCTCAACAGCCTGTGCCAACAGCTGAAACAAGCCGGAGTGCGCCGTGGCGAACATCTGGCTGCGGTGGTGCGCGGTGCGCTGGAAGATGTGCTGCTGGCGTGGGCCTGCGTGCGCAGCGGCGTGGTGTTCTGCCCGCTCAATCCCGCCTTTCCTCTCGAAAAGCAGCGTGAGCTGGCGGTACAACTCGATGCCGATGCCTTCTGGTCGGCAGGGGAGATCCCGGCAGGCAACTGGCAACCCTTGCGCATCGACTTCACGCACGAACTGCCGGCAAGCGAGGAAACATGGCCGCTAGAATCGACCCAGCTCAACAACATGATCCTCACCTCCGGCTCCAGCGGTACGCCGAAAGCGGTGGTGCACCGGCTCTGCAACCACCTTGCCTCGGCGCGCGGCTCTGCCACCCTCATTCCCCTCGATGAGAAGTCCGGCTGGCTGCTCTCCCTGCCACTGTTCCATGTGGGCGGCTACGCCATCCTGTTTCGGGTCTTTCTGGCGGGCGCAACTCTGGTGCTGGATCAGCGTGAGCGTCCCCTCAAGGAGCGGCTGGAGTGCCAGCCCATCACTCACTTGTCCCTAGTGCCGACCCAACTCTGGCGCCTGCTGGCAGAGGGCTTTGACCCTGCCCGCACCCGCCTGCGCGAGTTGCTGCTCGGTGGCGCCGCCATCCCGCAACCGCTGGTAAGTCGCCTCTGCGCCATGGGGCTCGAACCCAAGGTGAGCTATGGCCTCTCCGAGATGGGCAGCCAGGTCTGCACCGCTATCCCCGGCGATGCAGGCATAGTTGGCAAACCGCTACCGGGACGGGAAGTGTGCATCAGTGAGCAGGAGATCTGCGTGCGCGGCGCCACCCTGTTTGCCGGTTACTACCGGGCTGGCGAGCTGGATCTGCCCCTCGATGACGAAGGCTGGTTTCATACTCGCGACAAGGGGAGGTTCACTGCGGCAGGGGAGCTGCTGGTAGAGGGACGGCTCGATAACCTCTTCATCTCGGGTGGCGAAAACATCCAGCCCGAAACCATAGAGCAGCGACTGGTAGATCATCCCGCTGTCGCCCAGGCGCTGGTGGTGCCGGTACCGAGCGACGAGTGGGGGCAACGCCCCGCCGCCTTTATCGACTGGCACGGCGAGCCGGTTCCCGACTCAGAAATAGCTGCCTGGATCCGTGCCACCCTGCCCGGCTTTATGGTGCCCGACCACTGGCTCCCCTGGCCCGATCTTGGCGGCAATCTCAAGCCCTCTCGCCAACTGCTGGGCAAGGTAGCCCGACAACAAACCACTCGGGCACGACAAGCTGAATGAGATCGGACTCACAATTTACCGATCTTCTTTGAAAACAAAAAAAGAAACATGTGAGTCCTTACTGCGGCGCCAACCCACGATAATTCGATCAGACTCAAAAAAAATACCATCTTATTGATTTATCTGATTTTTAATTGGCAATTGATATCCCTTTGGAACTGTTTAAATTGCCTTGCGATTACTCGCAAGACAATACACAAACAAGAACAAAGGGATAAAAATGAACCGTTCAGGTACCGGGTGGCTGCTGCTGGCAGGCCCCCTGCTTTTGGCTACATCCTCGGCGCAAGCCAACTACTCACCCAATGACTGGCGACAGTATCAGCTGACTGGCGAATCGAGCCGGCAACTGGCCGCTCGCATCACCGAGATCACCTACGAGCTCAAGGCGCGTAGCAGCAACGCCCCCTATCAGCAGCTCAGGGTCTACCGTCGCTTCGACTGGCAGAGCAGCGATCTCGCGGCCCTCGCCGAGCAGCAATGTGGCGAGCCGCAACTCAAGGTAGATGCGGGCTGGCAGATCCGCTTCGTGCGCTGTGAAGCTCGGATTCCGGCGGGCAAGCTCATTCCCGCCAGCAGTTATGACTTTGGTTATGGCCTCAAGCAGGGTCGCTGGGAGCAGCTGGCGGGCACGCCGACCGCCCAACGGCAGGATCGTCTGCCGCTGCCACAAGCCATCATCCTGGGTCAGAGCGAAAGGGAGCTGGATCGCTGCGAACTCAACGCACAAGGCCGCTGCGCAGAGTCGGAGTGGCACTATCAGCCACAGGATTGGCAGCAGTTGCAGGTACTTGAAGAGACCCCGAGTGAGCGGGATGGCCGGTTGGAGCAGATCTTCTTCCGCCTGCAGCCGGTGGCAGGCAGTCAGGCTGCCGCTCAGGTCAGCGAGATCCATGTCTGGCGCCGCTATCAGTGGCAGCTGGATCAGCTCACGCCTCAGCAGGAGTGTGATGAGCCGCAGGAGCGCAAGGAGGGGAGCAACACCATTCGCTATCGCATCTGTCGTCAGGTGATCCCCGCTGGCAGCGAGGTTCAGGTAACGTTGCAAGATAGCGGCTACCAATACCCGGTCGCCGGCGGCGAGTGGCAGCCCCTGCCAGAGAGCAAAGAGTGGCAGGAGAGTCGGGTGCTCAATCGCCCCATCGTGCTGGCCAGCAAGGAGGAGCAGCTGGAGTGCCGCCGCGCCAACGGTCGTCTCTGCTCAGAGCCAGAGCAACCCGATGTGGATCTGCTCGACAGCGATGCCGCCAAACTGGTGGCCGACGTGAGCGGCCAGAACAGCCCTGCCTGGCAGGCAGATTACGGCCACGATGACGCCAAGCTGATGGCGGTGGTGCGCGGCATGCGTGCCCTGCTGGCGGCCAACCAGCCGACCCATCCGGCAATGGACAAGCTGCTCTACTATGTGCGTGCCCACAATTACCACGGCGGCGTTGGCAAGGAGAGTGATCAGGTCGCCCGGGCACTGGCCGGGGTGATGATTGATCTGCTCAACCACCCCCTGCTGCTGGGAGCTGAACCGCAGGATCAGGCTGGCACAGTGCTGGAAGCCTGGAGCGTAGCGGCGCAGGGACAGCTTGGCCAAGCCGCCTTCCGCCAGAGTGCCGCCCCCATGCTGGCCCAGCTCAACCAGGCGCTCGGCTATGCGGTGCAACATGCGGCGCAGATCAATGGCCACAAACCCTGGGCCGATGGCCTGTTCGAGCTGCTCAATCTGGTCGATCAGAGCGCCTCTTACGGTCAGCAGGCAGACTTCAGCGCAACTGTGCTGCAACAGGAGGCGGCATTGCGCCAGAGCCTGCAGCAACTGGGCCTGAGCGAGCTAGCGCTCTGGAAACAGCGCGATGGCTCACGGGATCTGTTTATCTTCAACAACATCCTCGATGCCCATAGCCGTCTCTACCAGATGATGCGCTACCTCCATCACACCAGCCCGGATAAGGCAATCGTCTATCGCCAGCAGCTGGATCGCGATGTCATCGCCATCATGCGCCAGCAGGGGCTGATCCCGGGCGGCCAGCATCCCGCTGCCATGCTGGAAGAGGTCTCCCTGACCCTCTCCAGCTACTACCTCACCTACACGGATCGCACCAGTGAAGCCTGTGTCAGCGGCGAGTTCGCCGGGCTTTGTACCCCGATCCGCATGGAAGATATTCTGCCATTCGAGCACACCTGCTCACCCACCCTGCGTCTGCGCGCCCAGGATCTGACTCAGGCTCAGGCCGAAGGGATCTGCCGTGAGCTGGGTGATGAAGAGCAGCGCTTCCACCAGCAGATGGAGACTGGCTGGCAACCGGTGGCCGATGATCACAACGAAGCGCTGGAGCTGGTGATCTTCAACTCCTCCGCCGACTGGGGCCGCTACGGCAGCGCGCTGTTTGGTGTCTCCACCGACAATGGCGGCATCTATATCGAGGGGGATCCGGCTCGCCTCGGCAATCAGGCCCGCTTCTTCGCCTATGAGGCAGAGTGGAAACGCCCCGCCTTCCAGGTGTGGAACCTGCGCCACGAGTACGTTCACTATCTCGACGGCCGCTTCAACCAGTACGGCAGCTTCGGCCACTATCCACTCAACCGCACTACCTGGTGGGCCGAGGGGATTGCAGAGTACATCGCCCACGGTCAGTGCTTTGCCCGAGGTCTGGATAACGTGGCAAACCGCCCCGCCAACCAGCGCCCGACACTGGCGGCTATCCTCCACCTTGACTACGAGCAGGGTGGCGAGATGGTCTACTCCTGGTCCTATACCGTGCACCGCTTCCTCAACGATACCGGTCGCGGCGCCAGCTGGCTGGCGCTGGCACAGGCGCTGCGCAATCCGGATCGACAGCAGGCGATGAGCGACTTCGAAGGGGAGCTAGACCGGCTGATCGCCAACGACAGCGATGCCTATCAGGCGTGGCTCGCCCGGGATCTGCTGCCCTGGTGGCAAGCCAACAAGGAGTCAGACGCCTGCAAGGGTAACGACTCCGCACACTGATAAACCTTCACCTACCAGAGGGGCTGCCATTGCAGCCCCTCGCTTTATCCCTCCGGACTCCCGCCTCTGCTGCGACAACCTCTGCCCGAATGAGGTGCCCGCCCGTTATCAAGCCTGACGCCAGCGGCCGAGTTGTAATAGAATGCCGATAGCCACTCCCAACTTCAGACCCTGACCGCACCGCGCATGAAGAAGTTTGCCAAGATCCTCCTCGCCTGCCTCGTTTTGCTGCTGGCCCTGATTGCCATGCTGCTGGGCTACAGCGAGTGGATCGTCTCGGATGCCCGTCACTACACCTACGATCAGGTGGACAAGGTGCCCTACAACCGGGTTGCGGTGGTGCTGGGCACCTCCAAATATCTCTCCGGTGGCGGCCCCAACCACTACTTCAAATACCGCATCAAGGCGGCGGCCGAGCTCTATAACAATGCCAAGGTGGACTTCATCATCGTCTCCGGTGACAACGCCACAGTGCAGTACAACGAGCCACGCCAGATGCGCCGCGCCCTGATCAAGGCGGGTATCCCCGCCTCCGCCATCTATATGGATTTCGCCGGATTTCGCACCCTCGACTCAGTGGTTCGCGCCAAAGAGGTGTTCGGTCAGGATCGCTTTACCGTGGTATCCCAGGGCTTTCATAACGAGCGGGCCATTTTCATCGCCCGCCATTTCGGTATCGATGCGGTCGGCTTCAATGCCGAGGATCCCAGCGCCTATCAGGGGATCCGCACCCGGGTGCGGGAAGTCTTTGCCCGCCTGATGGGGCTGCTCGACCTCTATGTACTGGACAAGGGGCCCAAGTTCCTCGGGGCACCGGTCCCCATCGGTCTGCCTGTGCCTTGCCAGTCACTGAGCACCATCGGCAGCCTGCAACCCTGCCTAAAACAACCCAAACCGGCGGTGGATGAGGCAAAGCCAGCGGCAGTCTCTGCCGCGGTTACTACCGAGTCGGCTACCCCATCTGCCTCGGCCGTGACTGAACAAGCCACGCTGGCTTTATCCGCTGCGGCAACGACTGAGCCGGTCACTCCCGCTAAACCCGCGGCAGAAACCGCCGCCGAGATACCCAGCGCGGCCTTGCCCACAATGCCGATGGCCCCTTCAGCCGCCAGCGCCAGCACAGCCGCACCATAAACAGATGACCCGCCAACTGGCGGGTCTTGTTATTGCAGCGCGGGTTGTGGCGGTGAGCCTGCACACCCATTCCCAGCGGCCAGATCAGCCTCGCGCCGCCTGATAGCGGCGGGCCACTTCGGCCCAATCCACCACCTGATAGAAGGCTGCGATATAGTCAGGACGCTTGTTCTGGTACTTGAGATAGTAGGCGTGCTCCCACACATCCAACCCCAGGATCGGGGTATGGCCATGCATCAGGGGGCTATCCTGATTGGCACTGCTCTCCACCTGCAATCTGCCCGCCTTGTCCACCACCAGCCAGGCCCAGCCGCTGCCAAAGCGGCTCAGGGCAGCCTGAGTGAAAGCCTGCTTGAAGGCATCAAATCCCCCCAATTCCCGCTCGATGGCCAGAGCCAGTTCACCACCCGGCTCACCGCCCCCCTGCGGGCTCATCACCAACCAGAACAGGGAGTGGTTGGCATGACCGCCGCCATGGTTGCGGACCGCCCCCTGCAAGGTGGCCGGCAGGGTATCGAAGCGGCGCAGCAGCTCCTCTACCGGCAGTGCGGCCAGATCTGGCGCCTCTTCCAGCGCGGCGTTGAGGTTGTTGATATAGGTCTGGTGATGACGGCTGTGGTGGATCTCCATGGTCAGGGCATCGATATGGGGTTCCAGTGCGTCGTAGGCATAGTTCAGAGCTGGTAGGGTATGGATCATGATGACCTCTGTTCGGATTAATGGAGCCGGGATGAGCGCTCGCTCTGACACAGGCAGTGCCCGAGCGAACGCATGATCCCGGCGTGGCTGCCGTGGCGCTGTACGAACGTCAGCAACTCGGCACGGGTTGTGCGGGTATGGCGCAACGCGGCTTCACGCAGGCGAGAGGAGCAAGCGGGGGAGTGACAGGTCGCCAGCAGGCAGTCGTGCACATAGCAGAGCAGGTCGGCGGCGCGATCGGGCAGAGTCATGGCCACCAGCAGATCCGCCAGATTGTGGTGAGCCACAACCAGCGCCGCCACCGCCTCATCGGCATCGTGCCACTGCACCAATTGCTGACGAGCCAGCCAGAGCGCCTGCTGATAATGAGCCAGCGCATGATGATACTCGCCGCAATCAAACAGCCGGTTGCCCTCTCGGGTCTGCTGTTTCCAGTGACTCATGCTGCTGCCACCTTCGGTCGACTCGACCCACCCCTTCACCCAGGTTGCTGTCATATGCTTCACACCAATAAATGATAATAATTATCATTACATGAATCATATCCGGGAGACAAGGGGCGTCGGGATCGCAGCAAACAGCCAAAACAGCGCGGCCACCCCTTGGCAAGGAGTGGCCGCTTGAGGCAACCGGTCAGTGGATTCGACCGGCCAATTGGAAGTTAATGGCAAGTCAGATGTTGTTGGCTGGCGAGGGCGGGGCAATCCCCAGCAGCATATGGTCCATCATCCCCACCATGCGACCTATCTCGGGCTTGGTGATGGTATCGTTGGCCCCCAGTTGCAGCGCTTTCTGACGGTTGTCATCGCTCATCAGGGAGGAGAACATCACGATGGGCATCTCCTTGTAGGAGGGGGTATCCCGCAGACGCTTGAGCAGGTGCATGCCATCCATGCGCGGCATCTCCACATCGGTGATCACCGCATTGACGAAGCCGGTCACCGGCATTCTCTCCTCCTGGGCCAGACGATCGAAATCCGTCATCATCTCCAGCCCCTCGCCGCCGTCCTTGGCCGTGATCACGTTGTAACCGGCGGTGCGCAGGGTGGTCTCGATCATCTTGCGGATAAAGGCCGAGTCGTCCACCACCAGAATGGTCTTGCCCTGACGCAGCGCCATCATGCGATCGTCGATAAGCACCTTGCGGTCCTGAGTGACGTCGTACTTCTCCATGCTGAGCTCGGGGTTGATATCGGCGATAATCTTCTCGAAATCGAGGATCATGATGAGGTTGCCATCACGCCTGACCACGGCCACCACGCAGTCGTTCTCCCCCGCTTCCAGAAACTGGCTGGGGGACTCCACATCCTCCCAGGAGACCCGGTGGATCCTGCTGACGCTGTCGATCAGGAAGCCGTTAGCCATCTTGTTGAAGTCGGTGACGATCACCACCTTGTGGCTGGGGTCAGGGTTGGTCTTGATGCCGAGCCAGCCCGCCAGATCCACCAGCGGGATGAGGCGATCCCGCAGGGAGAATACCCCCACCATATGACGCTGGGCATTGGGGTAATCGGTGGTCTCCGGCACCCGGATCACCTCGCGCACCTTGGCGACGTTTATCCCGTAATAAGCGGTTTTTTCACGACCGTCCGGTAGCTGCTTCTTGAGGTGAAACTCGATGATCTCAAGCTCGTTGGTGCCACTTTCGGTCAGGATAGATTTACGCTCTTCCCCATCTTTGGACATCATGGTGACTCTCATTCTGGTTGCGCGGGCAGCAGACCGCTGCGGTTTTCCCTCAGTATAGGAATGGAATTCACCCAACGGCTCGGATCTCGGCAAGATTGCATCGTTAACCGCTTGATCCCGCAGGCTGGCACGATCGTATCTGCCACTCAGGACAACATTGGCGGATGGTGAAATCCATCATTTACTCACAAGGAGCCTGAGATGAGTGAAGGCATAGTCGTGATTGGCGCTTCTGGCGGTATCGGGGCGGCTCTGGTGACACACTGGTTGGCGGCGGGTGTCGGGCCAGTGATTGCCATCAGCCGTCAGCCCGCACCAGCAGAAGCCTCTTCGCCAGCCCTGCACTGGCTATGTTGTGATTACAGCGATGAGCAGATGGCAACTGCGGTAGCCCGCATCGCGGAGTTGGCACCGAAACCGCACAGGGTGGTGATCTGCAATGGCATCCTGCATCAGGGGGAAATCCAGCCAGAGAAGCGACTCGAAACAATCAATCTCGATGCCATGACCCGCGTCTACCAGACCAATGCCTTGCTGCCGCTGCGCTGGATCAGCCAGTTGTTACCGCTGTTTGGCCGCGAGCCTTGCACTCTGGCCGTTCTCAGCGCTCGGGTCGGCAGCATTGGCGACAACCGAGCGGGCGGCTGGTATGGCTATCGCGCATCCAAGGCCGCCCTCAACATGCTGCTCAAGTGTGCCGCCATCGAGCTGGCCCGGCGGGCCCCCGGGGTCAAATTGCTGGCCTTCCATCCCGGCACCGTGGATACCCAACTCTCTCGCCCGTTTCACGCCAACGTACCGGCGGGAAATGTGCAGAGTCCCGAGCTGGTAGCCGACCATCTGATTAACCTGATGAACCGGCTGCAACCGGATGATGAACTGAGCTTTCTCGACTGGCAGGGCAAACCTATCGAGTGGTAGAGGAACTCAAGAGACGCACCAGCAGCGCCCGCAAACTCTTGATCACGGCGGGCTTGCCCGCCAGCTGCAACCTCGCAGCCAGCGCCCCCCACTCTGCGTATTGCCAGATGGGGGCAATCAGCAGAGCACGTTCGTCAGGCGTCAGTGAAACCAACACATCCAGATTGCGCGCCAGCCACAACTGCAGGCTCGACTGGCTCAGTTCGAACGGCTTGTGATGCAGGGCAAAGCACTCAATCTCGTCGCGCTCGAACTCGCCAAGCTCCGGCGCGGTGACGGTGCTGCCTTGCAGACATTGCCATACTAGCTCGGGCTCCAATCCTTTCAGCTCGCCCGCCAGCAGGGTAGGCAACTGGCGAATGAAACGCTGCTGCCACTGATCCAGCTCGGGCTCATGCTCGGGTTTCAGCGCTTTGAGCAGCAGGGCTGCGTGGCAGCCGCTGGCAGCATCCCGCTGCAAGCCGATGCGCAGCACCTCCAGCCCGGCCATGCGCCAGAAAGGGAGCAGGTCGGCGCTAGCCGAAAAGGCAGAACCGAGGTAATCGATCCCCGCCTGACGATAATGTTCTTCAAGCCTGCCAAGCAGCAGCGAACCCAGTCCGTGGCGGTGCAGCTCGGGGTGGATGGCGATACGCATCACCCGGGCGTAGCTACGTCCCCCCGCCGTTTTGAAACCGGCATGAGCCAGCAGCGACTGGGGCAGCAGATGGCCGCGCGGACGGCGACGTCCGGCCCAGATCGCCTCGGCCAGCTCGGGGTCTATTCCCCCTTCCCGCGCTACCAAGGCCACTCCCAGCAGGCTCGCATCCTGCTCCAGCAGATGGATGTCGAGATCCGGGCTCTCCAGCAGGGATCTGAGATCGCTCGGCGTAGTCTGGTAGTGAGCCAGCACCAGCAGGCCGAACAGCTGGTTGAGCAACGCCTCGTCGTTCGCCAGCGTCTCCTGACTGACCAGACGCCAGCTCGGGCTGGTCGGCGGCAAGGGCGTTGCCACTTCGGCATTGAGGCCGAGCAGGCGGAAAATCAGCGGCTCCAGCGGATCACGCTCACTCCAGCGAATGGGCTCAGAGAGGTGGATCTCCTGCCACTCCGGGGTCTGGCTATCGAGCACCCGCTTGAAGCGCAGGTGAAAACCGCGCCCCGTCCCCTCGTAACCGTGCTCGGTGGTGGCAAACACGATGCGGCTGTGGCGGGCCAGCATGGCCTCGAGCAGCGGGGTCGGAATGGCGGCCGCTTCATCCACCAGCAGCAGATCGGGATTCATCGCCTCGTGCACCAGCCGATCCGGCGAGCAGTAGCTCAGTCCGGTCAGCTGTTCCGGCGTAGTATCTAGCCCGCGAGCGGCGTGGGCAAACAGGGTCGCGACCGTTGCCTGTGAGGGGGCCGTCACCACTATGTTCAGCGAGGGTTGCTGGCGCAGCAACTCGGCGGCAGCCAGCCCCAGCAGCGCACTCTTGCCACGACCGCGGTCGGCGCTCAGCACCAGTGGCCGACGACGATGGCCGTGCAACACCTTGTGGATGGCGGGCAGCGCCCGTGCCTGATCGCTGCTCAGCCTGCGTTCGGGCCCAATCGGTTGCCATGGCTGCGCGCAAACCGGCGGCTCCAGAGAGAGGGCTGGATCACCTTCCAGCAACCGAACCAGTCGGGCGATAAAGCCGTGGCCGGCCCGGCCCGCCTCCTCCGGCTGGGCCACCAGCCGGATCCGGTCAGGATCCGGCCATGCAGGCCACTGTGTTCTGGGCGGGGTCAGCAGCAACAGCAAGCCACCAGCGCATAGAGTGCCAGCCAGCGCCCCGAACGCATCGGGGTGAAAGCCGCTGAAGGCGTTGAACACCAGCGTGTCGCACTCCTGACCGAGCCGCTGCAGCGCCTTGGCGGCGGGTTGCGGGGCATAACACTCGGGCCCGGCACCCAGCCAGAAGACGGTCTCACCGAGCAGGGATTGGGCGCGGGCAATGCAGTCGGCCTCCTCCCCCTCCAGCCAGATCAGGCGCCGCTCACCGGCGCGGGCCAGCGCCTCGCGCAGCAAGGCGACCTCTTGCAGAGTCATGAAGCCTGGCTGTCAGCCGGTTTGCGGGGCTCGAACATGCGATCTCCCATCTGATCGATAAAGGTGTGGGCCTTCTGCACCATGAAACGCTCGGCATCGGCCGGATTGACAAACAGATCGGAGCGGATGAAACGGTGGGTTTGCAGCACGCCGTCCAGCTCTTTGGTGATGCGGCCAGCCAACCGATACTGACCCCCTTCCGCCATGGGTTCCGGATAGATGAGATAGCCGGCATATTCGGTGGGAGTGACTTCCGGCGACTTGGTCGGCTCGCCCCCGAACAGGGCGCTGAACAGTTTCTTGAGCATGGTGATCTCCTCTGGTTGCCAGCATTGTCCCCAAGGGGTTGCACAGTGGCAAGCAGGGGATCTTATTACCAATGGTTATTTGCACTACGAACCATTCTCATTTAGATTTCATCTCATTCCACAAGAGGTGACCATCATGTACGTCTGTTTGTGCCGCGGCATCACAGATACCCAGATACGCAAAGCGGTGCAGTCAGGTAAAAGCGAATTCCGCCAACTCAAGCAGTCGCTCGAGGTGGGCGCCCAGTGTGGCAAATGCGTGCGCATGACCATGGAGATCATCGCCGCCGAGCTCGACAAGATGGAGCAGGAGCAACCCGTGCTCTACTACGAAGTGGCCTGATCCGGACACCTCTTTTCTGATGCGACCCGCCAACAGGGTCACCCCCTTTTCTCAGGCGAGCTGGCTCGCCAGACCTCTTGTTGTCACTTTTCTGGACTAAGCTCTAACGATCGGAGCCTCAGGCACGAACCAAGGAGCACTGTCGATGAAAGGAGATCCCAAGATCATTGCCCACCTCAACAAGGTGCTGGCCAATGAGCTGATTGCCATCAACCAATACTTCCTGCATGCCCGCATCTACGATGACTGGGGCCTCAAGGCGCTCGGGCACAAGGAGTATCACGAGTCCATCGATGAGATGAAACACGCCGACGAGCTGGTCAAGCGCGTGCTGTTTCTCGAAGGGCTGCCCAATTTGCAGGATCTGGGCAAGCTGCGTATCGGTGAAACGGTGGAAGAGATGCTGCGCTGCGACCTCTCGCTGGAGATGGATGCCATCCCCGACCTCAAGGTAGCCATCGCCTATGCCGAGTCGGTGCAGGACTACATCAGCCGCGACCTGTTCCAGGAGATCCTGGAGGATGAGGAGGAGCACGTGGACTGGCTGGAGACCCAGCTAGACCTTATCGATCGCATCGGGCTGGAGAACTACCAGCAGTCGCAACTGCACCACGGCTCCTGAGCCAGCAGGCCAGCAAGCAAAGAGACCCGCCAGCGCGGGTCTCTTCATTTGAGCAGCCATGACCCGAAAACTTTTCGACAGGATCACAGTTAATACGCCCGACGCAGCATCTGTCATGGCTTTCGATTAGGATACGGCTCTCTGCCAATAACAATGCTACGGACGATTTCCATGGAACAGATTGCACGCGAGATGGCGCCCCACAAACGGGTGGCACTGGTGGCTCACGACAACATGAAGACCCCTCTGCTGAACTGGGTGATGCGGCGCAAGGAGGAGCTCAAGCTCCACCACCTCTATGCGACCGGCACCACCGGCACCATGCTCGGCAAGCAGGCACAACTGCCCATCACCTGTCTCTTCTCCGGCCCCATGGGGGGCGACCAGCAGCTCGGCGCCCTTATTGCCGAAGGGAAGATCGACGTGCTGATCTTCTTCTGGGATCCCCTCAATGCGGTACCCCACGATCCGGACGTGAAGGCGCTGCTGCGCCTCGCGGCGGTCTGGAACATCCCGGTCGCCACCAACGAGGCGACCGCCGACTTCATCATGGACAGCCCCCATATGCGGCAAGCGTTCAGCGTGCAGATCCCGGATTACGCCGGTTATCTGAAGGCACGCACCGAGTGATCGGCTAACCCATCATGCAAGAGGGCCGCAACAAGCGGCCCTCTTTAATTGGGAAAATGAATCAGCCAGGGACACAAACCGGCGCCGGCTTATAGCGCGCGGGCGAGAATGCGCGCCACCCGATCCGGGTCGATATCCTGCTGTTCACCGAGCGCGGTCCGCCCCACCCGCTTGAGATTGGAGCAGACCGCCGGAATGCAACTTTCGCTGAGGCCATAGTCGGCCAGCCGGGTACCCAGTCCCATCTTCTGGAAGAACTGCTCGGTACGGATGATCGCCTCCTCGATGCGCAGGGCCTTGTCCTCGCGGGTCGAATGCCACACCCGCTCGGCAAACTGGGCCAGTTTGTCCTGCTTCTGGCTCGCCCGCTCACGGAGCAGTGAGGGGAGCACCACCGCCAAGCTCTGGCCGTGATCCAGCCCATAGAGCGCCGTCAGCTGATGGCCGATGGCGTGAGAGGCCCAATCCTGCGGCACCCCGCAACCGATAAGCCCGTTGAGCGCCAGACTGGCGGCCCACATCAGATTGGCCCGTACCTGATAGTTGGTCGGCTCCGCCAGCGCCTTGGGGCCGTTCTCCACCAGCACCTGCAGCAAACCTTCCGCCAGCCGATCCTGTACCTCGCCTCCCACCGGAAAGGTGAGGTACTGCTCGGCAATATGGACGAAGGCGTCCACCACGCCATTGCCGGTCTGGCGCGGCGGCAGGCTGTAGGTGGTGGTCGGGTCGAGCACCGCAAATTGCGGCTGCACCAGCGGGCTTCTGAAGGAGACCTTCACATCCCCCCGGCTCACCACCGAGGTGGGATTGCTCTCGGAGCCGGTGGCTGGCAGGGTCAGCACACAGCCCATCGGCAGCGCCTTGTGCACACTCGCCTGCTTGCCGCAGATATCCCAGGGATCATCCCCCTCGTAGCAGGCGGCCGCCGCAACAAACTTGGTGCCATCCACTACCGAGCCGCCGCCGACGGCTAGCAAGAAGTCGATGCGCTCGCGCTTCACCTGCGCCACCGCCTCCATCAACAGCTCGAATCTGGGGTTGGCGCCGATGCCGGAAAACTCCTGCCACGTCACCCCTTCCAGGGCCCGGGTCAGCTGCTCATAGACGCCGTTTTGCTTGATGCTGCCGCCGCCATAGAGCACCAGCAGCCGGCTGCCGGGCGGGATCAGTTCGGGCAGGCTGGCGATCTGCCCCTCGCCGAAACAGATACGGGTCGGATTGGCATATTGGAAGTTGTACACGGCGGACTCCTCGACTGGCTCAATGCGCGGACATTGTGCGCCTGTGGGGAGGTGAGGTCAAAAGAGGTGGCAGAAGCTTGCCCATCGGCGGTCGACACTGGCCCATCGGTGCCGACCGGGTAGATCTCAGAACAGCGGCAGGATCAGGCAGTTTTGGCCTCATCTTTGGATGAGCTCTTCTTGCCGGTCAGGCGATCCATCGCCTCCTTGAGCATCGCCTCTCGCTGTTCGTTGAGCGGCTTGCTCTGCTCCGCACGCTCTTCCGGCGTCAGCTTCTTGTTATCGGCGATGGTCTTGAGCTTCTCTTCGATCTCGTTGAACTTCTTGCGATCGAAACCAAGCGCCTTGTCCACCAGCTGCTGCACCACGCCCCCCTTGTCGGAGCTCATATCCAGCGCCGGTGGCAACTTGTTGTTCTTGGCCAGATGTTCGTAGGTCAGCACCTGCTGGGCCTGGCCGGTCATGCGCTGGGTGGAGAGGCTGACCATCTCCTCCCAGCCACCGCCCTGACCGCCGCTACTGGCACTGTTGAGGGTAGCGAGGGCGCGGTGGTTGGAGGCGCTCTGGGCAAGCTGCTGGCTGTAGGGTTTGATATCCATGGGGGCTCCAATTCGGTGCGCATCTGCGGCAATGGGCACAGGCTGATCCGGTCACATGGGGCGTCATACCCCACCATTATCAATTAAACCAGCAAGTTACAGGCCAACTTGTCAGATAGTGCGAGATCCAGAGATATGGCGGATCTCACCACGTCCCCCACGCAAACTGGCGTCAGAATCATGACTCATCTGCTGCCGGTTCACGCTGTTTTGGCACACTTCGCCGTCCGCGTACCACGACGCCAGAGAAAAGTCAGGAACCGCAGCTCGATCACAAAATAAACAACCACTCAGGAATACAATTTTGGCGCACATCACAACCAGCCAGCCGTATCATGGATGATCTGTTCGAAAAACCAATAACAGGCAGACCAATCTGTCGTGCTCACTCCGCTGCCAGTTCGGAGTTGCAGGCTCCCCACACCTCATCCCCTCGTCTAGCTCTCACTCACCGCAACCCTTCGGGTACACCTATGAAAAAACACACCTTGAGTCTTCTCTCCGCCACCCTGCTCACCCTGCTTGGCACCAGTGCCGACGCCTGTACCGGCCTTATTGTCGGCAAGGGAGCCAGCTTGGACGGCAGCCTAATGATTGCCAGAAACGAGGATTTTGGCGTCAACAACTGGAACAAATACCTCGCCTTCCGGCCTGCGCAGCAGAACGAGGGCAAACTCTGGAAACTGGGCAATGGACTGGAAGTGCCGATGCCCAAAGCATTTTTCGCCTACTCCGCCATTCGTGACTGGGATGCCACAGCCAGCGACCCGGACGGCAAGTATTACGAGGAGCGCGGCATCAACGAGTTCAACGTTGCCATTTCGGCCACCACCAGTGCCGAGGTCAACGACAAGGCCCAAAAAGCCGATCCGCTGATCGAGAAGGGAGTGATTGAAGCTATCATCCCGACCCTGATCCTGCCGCAGGCCAGGACGGCCAAAGAGGGGGTCGAGCTGCTTGGCCGCTATGTGGAGCAATATGGCGCCGGTGAAGGCAACAGCCTCTATCTGGCGGATGTGAACGAGGCCTGGCTGATGGAGATCGGCTCCGGCCACCACTGGATCGCGGTGCGGGTGCCGGACGACAGCTACGCCATGGTGGCCAACGGCCTGCGGATCCACGGCGTCAATCTCGACAGCGCCGATGTGCTGCACTCGCCCAAGCTGCTGGAGTTTGTACGCGAGCACAAACTGCTGGATAACGCCGACCCGAAAGAGTTCAACTTCGCCAAGGCGTTCGGGGTCATCGCTGACCCGTATAACGTGGATCGGGAGTGGCTCGGCCAGAAAATGCTGACCGCCAGCCACCCGCAGCCGACCCGGCAGGCGCAATATCCGCTCTTTATGAAGCCGGATGCCCCCATCGCCGTGCCGGACGTAGCCAAACTGCTGAGCGCCACCTATGACGGCACGCCGCTGGCGGGCAAGGCGGAGCGGCCGATCCGCATCGATCGCCAGCTCGAATCCCACGTCATCCAGCTGCGCAAGGAGATGCCAAAAGAGCTGCAGGGATTGATCTGGCAGAGCTACGGCGTGCTGGCTGAATCGGTCATGGTGCCGCTCTACAACACGCTGGAAAACTACCCCCTGCCCTATCGCACCGGCAGCGACAGCTACTCCGATGATTCCGCCTACTGGCAGTTCCGCAGCCTGACCGCGCTGGCCAGCGCTGATCCGGACAAGTACCTGCCGCTGCTGCGCGGCGTCTGGAGCAAGGAGAGCAGCAAGCTTTACAAGGAGGTGGCCCTGCTCGACAAGAGCCTGAAGCAGGCCTATGCCAGCGACAAGGCTACCGCCATCGGGCTGGCCGCCGACTACTCCTATGGCCAGTTGGAGCAGACCTATCAGATGGCCAAAACGCTGCGCTACAAGCTGATGACGGATCTGACCAAGCGCAGCGAGAAGAAGTATTCGCCGGAGGAGTTCAAGAAGATCATGAGCCTGTAATCGGCTCGCCAACGCAAAGAGGCTCCCACGGGAGCCTCTTTGTTTCAACCAATGCAGCGATCAGCGACGGCTGATATGGAGCGGGCCGAAGGTCTGCGCCACCGGCATGATCTCGATGCTGTTGATGTTGACGTGGGCCGGTTGCTGGCTCACCCAGAGCACGGTATTGGCGATATCTTCCGGCTGGATCGCCTCCACCCCCTGATAGACGGAGGCCGCCTTGGCATCGTCACCGTGGAAGCGCACGTTGGAGAACTCGGTGCCGCCGCACAGGCCCGGCTCCACGTTGGTGACGCGGATGGCGGTGCCCGCCAGATCGGCGCGCAGGTTGAGGCTGAACTGCTTCACGAACGCCTTGGTGGCGCCGTAGACGTTGCCGCCCGGATAGGGGTAGGTGCCGGCGATGGAGCCGATATTGATGACGTGACCGCGATTGCGCGCCACCATGCCCGGCAGCAGCAGGCGGGTGAGCAGGGTCAGACCGCTGATGTTGGTGGCGATCATCTGCTCCCAATCTTCCAGATCCGCCTTGTGGGCCGGCTCCAGCCCCAGCGCCAGACCGGCGTTGTTGACCAGCAGATCCACCTCGCTCCAGGCGGCTGGCAGAGCGGCGATGGCGGCGCGGGTAGCCGCCTTGTCCTGCACATCGAACGCCAGCGGCAGGAACTGCTCGCCCAGCTCGTCAGCCAGCGCAGCCAGCCGCTCGGCACGGCGACCGGTGCCGATCACCTTGTAGCCCGCCTGCACCAGCTGGCGGCTGATGGCTTCACCAAAACCGGACGAGGCGCCCGTTACCATTGCAATCATCTGAACCTCCATATCTACACCGATATTGTTATTTATGTTGTTGAATCCAATCTGATTTATTCATCGCTCAATTCACGTCCGGTCGCCTTGCGCCAGACAAATACCACCAGATGGAGCAGCAACAGGCCCGAGCCACCCAGCGCAAACAGCAGGCCGGTGAGGGCGTTGACCGAGGTGTCGGCGCCGCACCACCACCAGACCAACCAGCCAATCAGGCCGATGACGAAGGTCTGGCCAGCGCAGACCGGACAGCGCCCCAGCTTTGCCCTGATGGCGGTGGCAAGACAGTTGTCGCAGCTCATCCTGCTCCTCGATTCTGCTCGTTCAATATGGCCAGTTGGCCTGTAAAGACGGCTTGCGCGCCTGAGTGCGAGCCACTCTGCGCCGCTCACGCTCCTCGTCGCTCACCAGCGGCAGCAGCAGTCGGTGGGCGTGCTGGTCGCGGCCATAGTAGTCCGCCAGCCGCTGCTGGGGACGAAATCCCAATCCCTGATAGAGCGCCAGCGCCTCTTCGTTGGCGTCCCCCACTTCGAGGCGAATCGCCCCCCAGCCAGCGGCCTTGCCCTCGCAGATCACCTGCTCCAGCAGGCGCCGCGCCCAGCCCAGACGGCGCACCGTCCAGCGGATGGCAAGCGCCTGAATGACCAGCCGATCCCAGCCTCTGTGCTCAAGCAGGCAGAGATAGCCCATCAGCTGATGTTTCTCGTCCAGCAGCAACAGGGTGCGCCCCTTGGCGTGGGCCAGCAGATAGTGCCAGCGGCTGCGGCCAAAGGCGACTTCAGGGGGAAAACAGTAGCGTTCCAGATTAACGATGGCGCCCAGATCATCGGTTCGGGCCGCACGTACGGTCAACACGGGGAGTCCTTGTTCGGTTATTTATCCTCAGCACCAAAAATGCGACTTGTATCACAAGTTACCAAGGCGTCATATTAGGCACTGTAACCTCTTGTTTCCCCTCGCGCCATTGTCGTGCTTGTCGGTGCATCGAAGCCCACTGGGGATCCTGCCTGTTCAGGCAGTCTGATCTGTGGAGCCGAAAATATGAGTACCTATGTCATCGTCGAAGAGCTGGGCGACTGGCCTTGCCATGCCGATTATCTGCTGACCGCCCGCACCTATCTGCAACATGGCGTGCCGACCACCGGCGGCCGACCCCGCATCATCAACCTCTGCCGCAATCTGGAACACCTTAGCGCAGGCTACTACTGCTCACTGCTGGCCCAGGCCCGCGGCCACCACTGCCTGCCGGGTTTGCAGGCCATCAGCAGACTGCAACCCCAGCAGCCACCGGCCAAGCTGTGGCGCAAGGCACAAGGGTGGCTGGCCCAGCAGAGCGAGGACAGGATCCGGGTGCGCGCCATCTTCGGCCAGTGTGAACAGAGCGAGCTGGCGGGGCTGGCCCGCTACTACTATGGCCTGAGCCAACTGCCGCTGCAGGAGCTGACCCTCAAGCGCGGCCGCCACGGCTGGTCGGTGCGCCAGCAGCAGAGCCTGTCGCCGCTGGAGCTGAGCCCAAGCGAGAAAGAGCTGATGCTGCACCACGCTCAGGCGCTGGTGGGGACCGGTGATGAGGAGCAGGCGGCGCCGCTCTACCAGCTCGCCATTCTGGTCGACCCCGATGATGGCCGTGCCAGCAGTGACGGGCTGGCGCTGGAGCGCTTTATCCGGGCTGCCGCCGCCCAAGGCATCCGGGCCGAGATCCTGCCACCGTCGGCCATCGAGCGGCTGCCGGAGTTCGACACCCTCTGGCTGCGTGCCGAAACCGCAGTCGGCCACTACACCTTCGAATTTGCCCATCGCGCCGAACAGCTCAAGATGCCGGTGATCGACAGCTCCCGCGCCATCCTAGCCTGCAGCAACAAGCTCTACCTCTACGAGCTGATGGTGCGCAGCGGCGTACCCATGCCGCCCACCATGGTGGTGACCCGCCGCGGCCGCCACCATGTGGATGAGCTGGTGCAGCGGCTCGGCCTGCCGCTGATGGTGAAGGTGCCCGACGGGGCGCAGGGGCGCGATCTCGCCATGGCCAGCGACGAGCAGCAGCTGGCCCGCCTGCTGGACGAGGGGCTGGGCCGCTCCGCCCTGCTGCTGGTGCAGAGCCGGATCCCCGCCGAGTTTGACTGGCGCATCGGCTTTCTCGACGGCTCGCCGCTGTTCGCCTGTCGCCGCTACCGGCCCGAACCGGGCAACCGCATTCGCCGCCGCAAGCACCCCCTCGACATGAGCCGCATCAAGGCGCTGCCGCTTAACGAGGTGCCGGAGCGGGTACTGCAGACCGCTCGCCGTGCCGTGCATCAGCTCGGCAATGGCCTCTACGGGCTCGATTTGCGCCAGCAAGGGCGTGACTGCGTGCTGCTGGAGATCGTCGACAACCCCTGGATCCGCGGCGATATCGAAGACAAGGAGGCGCAGGATCTCTACGAGCGACTGGCCCGCGCCTTCCGCCAGCGGCTGGAAAACCGGGGCCAGACTACCGCATAACCCGCCATGACTTTGTCGCCCGCAATGACAGAGAGGGCCCCGCGATGGGGCCCTCTCTCATATCAAAGCGTGCTGTGGCTGACTTATTGCAGACGCAGGAAACGCCCGCTCAAGGGCGGTATCTCCACCGTCACGCTGCTGCCGCCGATGGCCAGACTCTCGCCGCTTTGCAGATCCACCAGCGCACTACCGCTGCGCAGTTTGCCCGTCGGCAGGTTGTAGCTAAGCGCTGTGGTGGAGAGGTTAAGCAGGTAGACTATCTGCTCCCCCGCCGTCTGCTTGATGTCACCATAGAGACTGCCCTCGGCCACCAGTTTGACTCGCTCTCCCTGATAGAGAGCGGGGTGGGCGGCACGCATCGCCAGCAGCTGGGCCAGCCAATCTTTCAACTCGGCCTGTTCGCTACTTGGCACAAAGCCGGTGACAGCGGGCACTTTGCCGTCGCTGCGGGCCACATGATCGTCGCACAAGCCCTGCGCCGCACAGTCACCACCAACCTTGGCGGCAAAGCCCGGCACCTCGTCGCCAAACTCCTCGCCATAGTAGAAGGTGATGGGGCCGGAGCGAGCCGCCATAAAGCTGAAGGCCGCCTTGTGGCGCTGCCAGTACTCGGTCGACTTGAAGTTGCCGCGCTCCAGCAGATCGCCAAAACGCACCAGATCATGGTTGCCCAGCATCAGGTTCGGCATGGCATGATTCGGGTAGTTCTCCACCTTGTTCCAGCTGGCATCGAGCACGCTGGCCCCCTGCCCGCCCTTGCCGGACTCCTCCACCGCCAGCGCCTGCACGATGCCGTAGCGCAACGGGAAGTCAAAGGCCGAGGAGAGCGCCGGATTGTCGCTGCTGCCGTAAGCCTGGGCGCGAATATCGTCAGCCCCCTTCCACACCTCACCCACCATGTAGCCAAGGGTGCCCCACTGCTGACCGGCGGCCTTGCGCGCTGCGCTGGCCTGCTCCACCTCGCTGCGAATGGCGCGCCAATCATCCAGCCCAAGCTGATAGGCCTGATCGAGGCGCCAGCCGTCGATGCCGTACTGCTCGACCCAGTAGCGGGCCACCTCCTTGAAGTAGGCGAGGCTCTCCGGCTTGCTGTAATCCACCAGCTGGCCGGGATAACCCGCACCGCCGCTGGTTAGGGCTGGCAGACGCCCCTCTGGCGAGGGCTTGCTCACCCCCACCTTGTTGACGTGGCCAAACACCCCGTCGAGGAAGACATAGAGGCCGCGCTGGTGCGCCCCGTCCACCAGCTGCTTGAGCTTGGCATTGCTGCCGAAGTTGGGGTCCACGGTGAAAAAGTCGCAGGCGAAGTAGCCGGTGGCATCGAGCTTGTCATCACCCCCTTGCCCCGCGCAGGAGTCGAACACCGGGGTGAGCCAGATGGCGTTGACGTTGAGGCTCTTGATGTGGTCGAGACTGTCGATGATCCCCTGCAGATCGCCGTTGTGCTGGGAGGGGCCATAGCCGACGCCGTAGTTGGCGCTGCCGTCACCATCGGCAAACGACTCCACCATCACCTGATAGATGCGCAGGTTGCAGGCGGGTTGATCGTCGCCATAGCAGGCACGACTGGCCGTCGCGACCGGAGGGTGGGTGACCGGCGGATTGACGACGGGGGGAGAGCTCTCCCCGCCTGAACTACCGCTGCCGCCGCAAGCCGCAAGTAACAGGGCGGCCCCGAGCAGGCCGCCATAGCGTAACGTTCCCTGTTTCATTGTTATCTTCCCGCTGTGAGAGCAGGCGTCTGATACGCCTGTTTTCCACCATGATAGCGAGGCTCACACAGCGGTGTCTGTGACTGAAAACGTTATCTGACTCAACTGGTTAGAGCACACCCGCCGAGGCAAACCGGTAGTTGAGCGAGAGCCAGTAGGAACGGCCCGGCTCGGGGATGCGGCCGCTCTGCTCGTAGCCCAGCCCGGCCTGACTGCTGTGCACCGACTTGGAGAGGTGCTCGTAGTAGAAGGTGTCGAACAGGTTGTCCACCCCGGCCGAGAGCTGCCACCCTTTGGCAAACTGCCAGGCGCCGCTCAGGTTCATGGTGAAGAAGCCTGGGGTCTCCCCCTGATCCTGACCCGCAACGGTACCGGACCAGAGATCTACCCGATCCTGCGCCGCCACCGCGCGCCCCAGCAGAGTGAAGTTCAGCGCCTCATTTGGCTGCCAGCCCAGCGCCAGCTTGCCATCAAGCGGCGGCATCTGGGCCAGCGGTTTGATGTCGCTCTGGTTTTCGCCATAGACCACCGCCAAACCACCATCGAGACGCCACTGCTCGGCAAACTGCCAGCGCCCCTCCAGCTCGCCACCCCGGGTCTGGGCATCGATATTGCGCACCTTGTTCGACTTGCTGTTGTAGAGCAGGTAGTCCTTGATGTCGGCGCTAAAGAGGGAGAGGGTCAGGTCCAGCTCGCGACTGCGCAGGGCCAACCCAGCATCCCACTGGCGACTGCGCTCCGGGTTGAGGGTGAACGGGGTACTGTCCTTGCTGCGCTCCCAGTAGTCCGGCGCCCGCTCCGCCTGCCCCCAGGCCAGATAGCTGGACCAGCGGGGCGACCACTGGTACTCGTAGCGGCCAAATCCGCTGTTCAGACTCAGGGTATCGCTGTAGAGGGTCTGTTCACCGGAGCCATAGCGGGTGGTCTCTACCCTATCCTGGCGGTAACCGCCCTTGTAGCTGTGAGCCCCCTGCTGACGACCCAGTTCGGCGAAGCCGCCCTGCTGCTCGAAACGCAGGGTGCGCTGGCGATCCTTAGTGGCATAGTCGACCCCACTCCGACTGCGATGCTGATCCCGGTTGCTATCTAGCCCGGCGGTCAGCAGCCAGTCGGCAGGCAGGGCGATATCGTTGGCCCAGCGCCCGCCGGTATTGCGGCGATCCGGGTTGGAGAGCATCTTCATGCCGCTGTTTTGCCGCAGGCTGAAGTTGTCCATGATGTGGTCGATGTAGTTGTCCCACAGGGTCAGCTCGCTGCGTTGCCAGTGAGTGGTGATCTGCTCCTGCTTGAGCTTCAGCCCGAAGGATTCGCGATCAAACATGGGGCCATCCATGGTGCGGTCCGCATAGGCGGCGCGGGCGTTGCTGCGCTCGGCGGTCAGTTCCAGCCAGGTGTGCTCCCCCGGCGTCCAGCCCAGCTGGGCGGTGCCGTTCTCGCGACGATAGAAAGATCGCACCTTGTCACCGTGGCCATCGCGGTAATCGTCGCTGTCGGAGTGGGTGAACTGACCGCGCAGATAGCCATCGGTCGAACCCGCCGTCATATCCACCATCTGGTCATCGCGGCCGAAGCTGCCATAGAGGGCCGAGGCATCGGCCTTGAGACCCGGTGTGGTGAACTCGGGTCTGTCCCGCTCGAACAGCACGGTTCCCGCCAGAGTGGCCCCCTGCTCGAGGGATTGCGGCCCCTTCAGCACCCGGATCCGGTCAAAGGATTGGGGGAACACGTAGGCGGTGGGCGGGTCCATCCGGCCACCACACCCACCGGCCAGCATGCCGCCATCCATCTGCACGTTGAGACGGGACATCCCCATCCCCCGCAGCACAGGGTCGCCACCGAGCCCCCCTTTGCGCACCATGCTCATACCGGTGACATTCTTCAGATAACCGGCGCCGTCGGCAGCAGGCATGGGGGAACCGGGCTTCTTGGGATCCAGTGTCACCTCCAGGGTGCTGGCGGGGCGGGTTGCCACCACCACCATGGGATCCAGCTGCTGAACCGATTCCTGACCGGCAGCGCCGTGACAGGCGAGCCCGCCCACCAGCAGGGCAAGAGGTGTGCGCATATGACAAGCCATACATTTTCCTTATGTATTTGTTTGTTCTGTTATTTTCATTCAACCAATCAAACCTTTCAGCAAGGGAAAGGTTTGCCGTCAGGCCGCAAAAAAGGCCTGCGGCGCGAAAGCGGCAAGCCTCTGTCAGGTGAAGCGAAGGCAAGTTGGCAAAATGTTGCGCAGGTTTTACCCAAGTTGGCTCAGAAAGGCAAACAGGCAAACATTCCAGCAACAGGAATCTGGCGTTGGCTCACAAAAAATGGGGATTAGCTGAAGGCTTCCCGCTCATCGATGGGAGAGATGAGGTGATAGACCTCATGGGCTGACAAGGTACATCCGACGGGCCACTCCAGCTGGTGGTGACGGTTGATGAAGACCCGGGCGCAGTGACGCTCGCTCTCCAGCTTTGCAAACAGCGGCTGGGTTCGCCAGGGGGTCAGATCCAGCACACCTGTAGTGCCATCCGATAACACCAGAAACAGGCGCCATCCCCGCACATACTCGACATCGATAAAGACCGGCATCCCTTCGGCTCCGATTGAGATAATTCGCGGCAATTATAAACACCCATCCCCCATCCATACGCGCTGTGGCTCACATTTTATCCAGCAGGTTATGCTGTGCTCATTAAGCGCGCGACATCACATTTTTAGATGACAAATGTGTTAATTCCGGCTTTTAACAAAATTGAATGCAACCTTAACCAGTTCGATCTGTCATAACCTCACAACAAGTAAAAAACGTCTGTGGACAGGCGCTTACAGTCTCATTCAGGAACAAAAATGACAGATCTAAAACAGCGACTCGGCCCGTTTTGGCCCTTCGCCATCTTCTGCGCGCTCGCGCTTTTCTCTCTCTCTTTCAGCCGAATCGCCCTCGGCCTCTGGCAACTGGAACGGGTGGATGCCGTGGCCGGTTGGCAGGAGATGCTGCTGCAAGGGATCCGGGTCGACTTTGCGACCCTCTGCTGGGTCTGGGGTGTCCCCGCCATGCTCACTCTGCTGCTGGCAGGCCCCCATGCCATCGGCCGGGGCTGGCTGCAACTGATGCGAGTGTGGCTGACCGTCGGACTCTGGCTGATGCTGTTCCTCGAGATCTCCACCCCTTCGTTTGTCACCGAGTATGGCGTGCGCCCCAACCGCCTCTATGTGGAGTACCTCATCTATCCGAAAGAGGTGTTCGCCATGCTGTGGGCAGGCCGCAAAGCCGAGCTGCTGCTGGCGTTACTCTTCAGTGGCGCCATGCTGACCGGCGGTTGGTGGCTGAGCGGCAGTCTGGTACGTGGCCTCAGCTTCCCCCGCTGGTATCTGCGTCCGGCCTTCGCCCTGCTCATTCTGGCCATAGGTTTTCTCGGTGCCCGCTCCAGTCTCGGCCACCGCGCCCTGAACCCGGCCATGGTCGCCTTTGCCGAGGATCCGCTGGTCAACTCGCTCACCGTCAACTCCGCCTACTCCCTCTTCTTTGCCATGAAGCAGATGGGCGCCGAGGAGGATGCCGGCCAGTTTTACGGCGAGATGACCCCTCAGAAGGTGCTCGAGGTCATGCGCAAGGAGAGTGGCCGTCCGGCCAGTGATTTCAACTCCGATCTGCTGCCCAGCCAGACCTTCAACGAGGCGAGCTTCCAGGGTAAACCGAAGAATCTGGTGATCCTGCTGCAGGAGAGCCTGGGCGCCCAGTTTGTCGGCTCCCTCGGCGGCCTGCCGCTCACCCCCAACATCGATGCCCTGTCGCAGCAGGGTTGGGCCTTCGAGCAGCTCTACGCCACCGGCACCCGCTCGGTGCGCGGTATCGAGGCGGTACTGACTGGCTTCACGCCGACCCCGGCACAGGCGGTGGTCAAACTCGGCAAGAGCCAGACCAACTTCTTCACCATCGCGGATCTGCTTAAGCAGCGGGGTTACGACACCAGCTTTATTTATGGCGGCGAAAGCCACTTCGACAACATGCGCAGCTTCTTCCTCGGCAACGGCTTCACCACGATCGTCGAACAGAAGGATTTCGACAATCCGGTGTTCAAGGGCTCCTGGGGCGCCTCCGACGAGGATCTGATGGCCAAGGCCGACGAGACCTTCAAAGCGCTGCACAAGGAGGGTAAACCCTTCTTCAGTCTGGTGTTCAGCTCCAGCAACCACGATCCGTTCGAATTCCCGGACAACCGCATCGAACTCTTCGAGCAACCCAAACAGACCCGCAACAACGCGGCCAAGTATGCGGATTACGCCATCGGCGAATTCTTCAAGAGGGCGAAACAGTCCGAATACTGGCAGGACACCCTGTTCCTGGTCATCGCCGACCACGACAGCCGGGTCGGTGGCGCCAGTCTGGTGCCCATCCCCCGCTTCCATATTCCGGGGGTTATCGTGGGCGACGGCATTGCGCCGAGAAAGGATCCGCGCATCGTCAGCCAGATCGACATGGCGCCGACTCTGCTCTCCCTGATGGGGATCAGTGCCGACTACCCCATGCTCGGCAAGGATCTGACCCGCATGCCTGCCGACTGGCCGGGGCGTGCCATCATGCAGTACGACAAGAACTTCGCCCTGATGCGCGGCAAGGATGTGGTGATCCTGCAACCGGAGCGGGCGGCAGAGGGTTATGTCTACGACAATGCCAGCGAGAAGCTGACCCTGGCGGCGCAGCCGGACGCCTTGAAGGAGGATGCGCTTGGTCTGGCCCTGTGGGGCAGCATGGCCTATCAGAAGAGTCTCTATCAGACGGCCAAGGATGAACGCACCGCCGCCAATTGAGCCAACCGTGCTGATTCAGCCGATAGCAGAATGGAAAAAACCGCCAGCTGGCGGTTTTTTCATCTCCCCATATTGTCGGCCCACTGGCCGCTATGGCTGGGGAAAGCAGGGCAGGGAGCGGCTGAACTTGTGCTCGAACACCAGCGAAGTTTCGAGGTGCACCACCTCCTCGCGGGAGGTGAAGTGATCGAACACGAAGTTGCGCAGGTGCTCGGTGTCGGAGACACAGAGGTGCACCAGAAAATCATCCTTGCCGCCCATGTGGAACAGACTGATCACTTCGGGCAGCGCCAGAATGGCATCGCGGAAAGCATCGATGATCTGGCGGCTGTGGCGGGCCAACTGCAGGGAGACCATGGCCTGAATGTGGCCACCGAGAGCCTGATAATCCACTTCGCAGTGTGCCCCCTTGAGCACGCCATCCTGCTGCAGCTTGCGCACCCGCTCCAGACAGGTGGAGGGGGCAACGCCCACCAGCGCGGCCAGATCCTTGTTGGTCATGCCCGCATCCCGAAACAGATGGGCCAGGATATCCAAATCCAGTTGATCCAGGTTTCTCATCTTAACTCCTTGAACCGCTCAATTTTTTAGACTCTGCCCGTAAACCGGGGCAAACACAACGGCCATTGACATCCCCCCTGCCCCGCCTATCCTTGGCGCCATTCACCGGTCACAGCCCTGCGGCCACCACGCGAGGATCCGCCATGCACCCGTATCACCCCTTCTGGAGCCTTGAGGTTCCCCGTGTCGACGGTCAGCTGCTGCTGACCCCCTGCCCCGGCACCCAGCAGGTGCCGCTGACCCTGGCGCTCGATCAACTACGGTTGGCCGGTGCCCACGGGGTGGTGACCCTGATGACAAGCGCCGAGTTGATCCGACTCGAACTGGCGCAGCTCGGCCAACAGGTCGAGCACGAAGGGATGCGCTGGTTCCATCTGCCCATCGAGGATGATCTGGCCCCCGACACCGACTTCGAGGCTGCCTGGCAACAGGCGCTGCCGCAGCTGCGCGAGCTGCTGGGGGATGGCAAACATCTGGTCATCCACTGCAAAGGGGGCAGCGGTCGTACCGGTCTGGTCGCTGCCGCGCTGCTGATGACCCTTGGCCAGCCACAGCAAGAGGCGATGGCCGCCATCAAGGCCCACAGACCCAAGGCGTTTACCCTGGCCTGCCACCGCCAATGGCTCGACCAGCTGGCCAAGCGGCTGGCGCAGGGCGACTGACTATTTGCCTCCCTGGTCGTAGGTAAAGACCTTGCCGATATCTTCCACCCGATAGCTGGTGAGCTGATAGACGTAGTAGTTGAGCCAGTTGGCAAACAGCAGATGACCATGGCTGCGCCAGCTGGCGCGCGGGGTCTTGCCCGGATCGTTATTCGGGTAGTAGTTGACCGGAATGGTCGGGTCGAGCCCTGCCGCCAGATCCCGCTGATATTCCCCGTCCAGCGTCAGGGCATCGTACTCCGGGTGGCCGGTGACAAACACCTGACGACAATCCTTGGTGGCCGCCAGATAGACTCCCGCCTCTTCTGACTCGGCAAAAATCTGCAGATCGGTGTGGGCACGGATCAGATCGCCATCAAACGCCGCGTAACGGGAGTGGGGAGCGACAAACTCGTCATCGAAACCGCGCAGCAGCGGCTCGTGCTCATCGAGGCGATGATGATGATACACACCGGAGAGCTTCTCGCCACGGGTCTGCTTCTCCATGCCGTAGAGTGCCTTGAGCGCCGCCTGCACCGCCCAGCAGAGGAACAGGGTGGAGGTAACATGCTGATGGGACCACTCGATGATCTCGACGATACGCGGCCAATAGACCACCTCCTCGAACTCCACCAGCCCGAGCGGCGCGCCGGTAATGATCATGCCGTCGTAGTTGTTGCCACGCACCTGCTCGAAGTCGTGATAGAAGTTCTCCAGATGCGCCTGCGGCGTGTTCTTTGACTCCCTGTCATCAATGCGCAGCAGATCCACATCCACCTGCAGCGGCGAGTTGGAGAGCATCCGCATCAGCTGGATCTCGGTCTCAATCTTCTTGGGCATCAAATTGAGGATCAGTACCCGCAGCGGGCGGATGTTCTGGGTGACGGCCCGGGATTCCGTCATCACGAAGATGTTCTCCTGCCCCAACACTTCGGCTGCGGGCAACTGATCCGGGATCTTGATCGGCATGCTTACTCCCTGTACTGCATCGGTAAATATGTCTGGACATCCAGAAGCCTATAATAAAGCTCCCACCCTGTCATCAGATACCTTTTGTATTCACTCTCGCCTTTGACTAGCATACGGCTCAGTATCTCCCCTGCATCCAAGATAATGACCGGTATCAAGATTTCCGTAGATCGACTGCAAGTCGGCAACTATGTCTCCCTGCCACTGGGGTGGCGCGAACACCCGTTCCTGTTTTCCAGCTTCAAGATCAAGAATGAAGAGGAGATCGAGCTGATCCGCCGACTCGGTCTGAAACTGGTCACCATCATTCCCGACAAGAGCGACGTTCCGCCCAAGCCCCTCAATCAGGTACAGCCTCAACCACAAGAGAGCGCAGACGCCGCCCAGCGGCAGGCCCGGATGCAGCAGGAGAAGGACCGCCGCATCGAGCAGTTGCAGCAGTATCGTCGCAACCTGCAGCAGTGCGAGAAACAGTTTCAGCAGTCGCTGGCCCAGGTGCGCAGCGTGATGAGCAAGCTCCAGTCCCGCCCCCTCAATGCCATCGGCGAGGCGCAGGAGCTGGTCAACGCCATGACCGAGCAACTGCTCTCGGTGGACGAGATGGTGCTCCATCTGGTCTCCGACAGCGAGGATGGCAACAACCTCTACTTCCACTCCCTCAACGTCAGCGTACTCAGCATGCTGCTGGCCAAGGAGTGCAACATGTCGGCCGACCAGATCCGCCATATCGGTATGGGGGCGCTGTTCCACGACATCGGCAAACTGAAGATCCCGAGCCAGATCCTGCGCAAGACCGAGCCGCTCACTAGGCCGGAGCAGAACCTGATGGCCCAGCACCCGCGCTACGGGCTGGATCTGCTCAATCTGGCCAAGGATTTCCCGTCGGAAGCGAAGGGGATAGTGCTGCACCACCACGAATATCTCGATGGCAGCGGGCCGGAAGGGCTCAAGGGTGGCCAGCTCGATCAGCTCACCCAGATGGTGTCTCTGATCAACGAGTACGATAACCTCTGCCATATGCAGGCCAAGGTGCCCTACTCGGCCCTGAGCGGCCTCTACAAGCAGCGCAAGGCCCAGTTCAATCCGGAGTACCTCAGCATGCTGATCCGGTTGATGGGGATCTATCCCCCCGGCAGCGTGGTGCAACTCTCCAATGGTCAGGTGGGGCTGGTAATGTCGGTCAACGCTTCCCGCCTGCTCTACCCCTCGGTGCTGGTGTACGATCCGCGCATTCCCCGTCAGGAAGCCGCCATCATCGACCTGCAGCAAGCCGAACTGTCGATCGCCAAGGTGATCCACCCCAAACGGCTGCCGCCCGCCGTGTTCGAGTACCTCAATCCGCGTACCCGGATCAGCTACTACTTCGAGCACAACAAAGCCTGATTGTGTTGGCCCGAGGCCAACCGCTGCCACCCGTTTAATCCAAGGAGCCTGCCATGCGTATCGAGATCATCAGTACCGGAGACGAAATTGTGACGGGTCTGGTGGTGGATACCAACGCGGCCTGGCTCAGCGCTCTGCTGCTGGAGCAGGGCTGGCAGGTGCACCGTCGCCTGACGGTGGGTGACAACCTCGCCGACCTGAAAACGGTGCTGCAAGAGAGTGCCAGCCGCGCTGAGGTGGTGCTGGTGTGTGGCGGGCTCGGGCCCACTGCCGACGACCTCACCGCTCAGGCGGCAGCCGAGGCCTTTGACCAACCGCTCACCCTCTTCCCCGACTGGCTCGCTACCATCGAAGCGCGCTACGCCAGCCGTGGCCGCCCCATGGCACAAAGCAATGCCAAACAGGCATGGCTGCCACAGGGATGCGAAATCCTCGACAACCCGGTTGGCACCGCCTGCGGCTTTGTGGTGCGAAGTGGCCAGAGCCAGCTCTTCTTCACCCCGGGCGTGCCGTTCGAATTCAAACAGATGGTGCGCGAGCAAATTCTGCCGCGCCTCAAACAGCTGGCCGGGGCGCAGATCGATACCGAGCTGCGTCGCTTTTACACCTTCGGCATCTCGGAGTCGGCGCTCAGCGATATGCTGGATGCCGAACCCTGGCCAGCCGGCATCGAGCTGGGTTACCGCTCCTCCATGCCCCTTATCGAGCTGAAACTGATCGGCCACGGCGCCAGTGCCGCTGATATGGAGAGTGCCGAGCGCCGACTGCTGGATACGATCCGCCCCTGGCTGGTTGGCAGCGGAGATACGGAACCGGCGCAGCAGATCCTTGCGCTGCTGCAAGACAAACCGCTGACTCTGCTGGAGGGGGAGAGTGGAGGTGCGCTGCTGGCGCTTTGTCACGGCCATCCCCAGCTGGAAGCACGCTTCAGCACGCAACTGGCCGATGAGCTGGCGCAACTGCCGACCGCCGATGCGGGCCTGCAACTGACCATAGGGCGCGAGGGCACTGAGGGTGTACCACTGCTGCTCTGTGCCGATGGCATGCACATCGGTCAGACGGTCAAGGTCCGCCACCCCGGCCCGGAGAGCCGCCGCAAGATCCTCGCCTTTGCCGCCCTCGACATGCTGCGCCGCCATATGCTGGGTGAGCCGGTGCTCGGCGATTACCTCACCCTGGCCAGAACAGCCCAGCGCAGCTGATAACCCCCCCCCCTGCCAGCGACCTTATGTCGCTGGCGCTGCGATCCGCCTTTTCACTCCGTTTCCAAACAGCGCCCATATTTATCTGGCCGCCATCACCGATTTGACTTCAATTCATTGACCATTCAGAGGAAATATCTGAATACTGCCCACTCTCAGGGTTGGCGACTCGCTTTATTAATCATTGAGAGATTAAATGACAGTAGAGGAGCGAGCCGATCGTTCCGTTCTCATCCAGCAAGGAGATGCGGTGTTAAGCAAAGAGTGGTTGCTGCTATCAAGCGATATGGAACTGGTCTGCCTGCGGATTGCCGCCGGTCTCACCAAACCTGTCACGGAACAGGATGTGCAGGCTCTGCTGCTCGCTTCCAACTGTCGCCGCTATCAGCCGCTGCCCGAGGGGATCAAACAGGCCATCAGCCTGCTCAATACCCTGCTCACCAACCCTGCCGCCCCCGTCCCTGCCAACCCCATCCCCATCGGCAAGCGTCAGGATGCCCGACTCGCCGTAATCGTGGAGAAGGATCGCATGAGCGCCATCGCCCAGATCACTGCCGACTGGGGTGGCAAGTATGTGACGCTGGAACAGCTGAAAGAGGCGATCGCCATCAGCGAAATCAAACAGGGGGTGAGTGAGCAACTGCTCACCGCTGCCATCCAGTCAGCCAAGGAAGCCGCCCCCGGCAGTCAGCTCAAGCTGGTGATTGCCAACGGCCAGCCAGCCGTCAATGGTCAGGACACTCGCTATGAGCGGCTGGTGGAGACCCCGGCCGAACGGATCCTCAAACCACAGGAGCTGGGTCATGGCAAGGTCGACCTGCGGGATCTCGGCTCCATCGTCACCGTCAAGGCCGGCGCTCCGCTGATGCGCCGTCATCCGGCCACCGTCGGGGTGCCCGGTTTTACCGTGACCGGTCAGGACCTGCCCGCCAAAGATGGCAAAGACAGTCCGATGAGCGCTGGCGAAGGCACCTTCATCTCCCCCGACGATCCCGACCTGCTGATTGCCGGTCGGGCTGGCCTGCCCTGTCAGGAGAAAGCAGGCATGAAGGTGGACGAGGTGCTCAGCGTCAAACAGGTGGATGCCCGCCACGGCCACATTGATTTTGAAGGGGGCTTAATCGTCAGCGGCGACGTCAACCCCGGTATGAAGATCCGGGTCAGCGGTGACATCGTGATTGGCGGCTTTATCGAAGGGGGCTGGATCGAGGCTGGGGGCAGCATCACGGTACGCCACGGCATCATTGGCCGCCGCAACGAGCAGGGAGAGTACCTTTGCCAGCTCAATGCGCAGGGGGAGATCCACGCCAGCTACGCCCAGTATGCCCAGCTGGAAGCGGGGGGGGATATCCAGATCCAGAGCCAGCTCAGCCACTGCTACTCCCGCAGCGGACAAGATATCAAGGTGGGCGATAGCAACATGCGCAAAGGCACACTGCTGGGGGGCACCAGCATTGCCAATCGCCTGATCATGGCCCCCAGCCTGGGGGCCGAGGCCGCCAACCATACCCGACTGCAGATCCTCGGTGGCTACTTCACCCACAAGGAGCAGGAACACCAGCTCAAGCTGCGCCAGCAGACGTGTCAGGCCCAGCTGGAGAAAATCAAGGAGCTGGTCATGAAGTTGCTGCAACTACCCGGCGACAAGCGCAATCCGGATACCCTGCGCAAGCTCAAAACGATCCGGGACCATCAGCTGGCCGAACTGGCCCAGCTCGATGAGCAGCTCACCGCCAACCAGGAGGAGCTGCGAAACTTGATGGCTCAGATGGAGGTCATTGCCACCCAACACCTCTACTCCGGCATCGAGGTCGAGATGGCCAGCTTCAAACGCAAGGTTACCATCACCCGAGGCCCTACCCGCCTGACCATCCATGATGAAACCCTGGAGATGACCCCTTACGAGGGACACAAATAGCTAAACCGGCACGGCCCCATCGCTGAACCGGCCGTGATCCCGCCGCCGATTTTCGCTACACTCGCCACTTCCTTGGCCCCACCGGGCGGGCCACCCAGACTCAGGTAGTGAGAGATGTACAAGCTGATCGCATTGGATATGGATGGCACCCTGCTCAACCCGCAGGGCCAGATTACTCCCCGCACCCACGCCGCCATCAGCGCCGCGCGCGCCAAAGGGGTAACCGTTGTGCTGGCCTCCGGCCGCCCGCTGGAAGGGATGAGCCGCTATCTGGAAGAGCTCGGCCTCACCACAGAACATGACTACGTCATCTGCTACAACGGCGCCCTGGTGCAGCAGGTGGCCGATCAGCGCATCATCCGCAGCCAGCTGCTGACCGGCAGTGACGCCAGCGCCGTCGCCAAACTGGCTGATGAGCTGGAAGTGAACGTCCACGGTTTCTCGGTCACCCGTGGCCTGATCAGCCCCCGTGTCAGTACCTACACCGAGCACGAATCTCGCCTGATCGGCATGCCGATCAATCTGATCGACTTCGCTACCCTGCCTGCCGACGAGCAGATCATGAAGGTGATGATGATCGACGAGCCGCCCCAGCTCTCCCGCGCCATCGAGCGATTGCCTGCAGAGCTCTATGAGCACTATACCGTGGTACAGAGCGCCCCCTTCTTCCTTGAATTCATGAACAAGCAGAGCAACAAGGGAACCGGCGTCGCCGCACTGGCCGAGCATCTTGGCCTGACCGCCGATCAGGTGATCTGCGTCGGGGATGCGGGCAACGATCGCCACATGATCGAGTACGCTGGCCTAGGTGTGGCGATGGGCAATGCTACCGACGAGATCAAGGGTCTCGCCCAGCACACCACCGCCCGCAACGATGAAGATGGTGTAGCTCAGGTGATCGAGCAGTTCGTACTGAACGCCTGATCGCAATCGAGCACCGCTGCGTCCGATAAGGAAATAAAAACGGGGAGGCTGTCAGCCTCCCCGTTTTTTCTCTGGTTAGTGATCTGCGTGATGAGCGGTAATTCGTGCGTATCACTGGTTCGCCAGACACTGGGTATGGGAGCCCGGTTGCAGGTAAGGCGTCAGCAGAGGAGCCATCCCCTTGAGCACCTGTACCGGCAGCGCCGAGGTGAAACGGAACTTGTCAGACTGGCTACCCGGTACATAGGCGGTCAGGGTACCGAAGTGATCCTCACCCAGATAGAAGACGAAGGTTGCGGTGCGGTTGCGCGCCAGCGAGCTGGTCACGTTGCCATAACGGCCCACTGTTTCAATCCGGTTATCCCCGGTCCCGGTCTTGCCCCCCATCTGCAGCACAGTGCCATCCGGCAGGGTAAAGGCACCGGCGATACGTCTTGCCGTGCCCCCTTCAACGACCTTGGAGAGCGCACTCCGCAGGGCTGCCGCCACCTCTGCCGGCATCACCCGGGTTCCCTCGGTGTGCTGCGGCTCAAACTCAGTCTCGAAGGGAGTCCCCTTGGCGAACGAGAGATGCTCGATACGCAAGGTTGGCGAGCGGATACCGCCATTCTGGATAATCCCCATCAGCTCGGCCAGTGCAGCCGGACGGTCGCCGGAGCTACCCAACGCGGTCGCCAGCGAAGGCACCAGATGGTCGAACGGGTAACCGAGCTTGGCCCAGCGCTGATGGATATCGAGGAAGGCTTCAACCTCCAGCATGGTGCGGATCCGGCTGTCACGGGCACTGCGATGACGGGTCTTGAACAGCCAGCTGTAAACCTCTTGTCGCTCGTCACGACTGGCCGCCACCGCGTCGGCAAAGGTCGCCTTGTCGAACTCCTTGAGATAGGCCAGCAACCACAGCTCCAGCGGGTGAACCCGGGCGATGTAGCCCTGATCCGGCAGTGAATACTTGCCCGGTCCATAGCTCACATAGAGCTGATTGACACGTTTCGCACTCAGCTTCTCCCGCGGCAGCCGCTCCGCCAGGAAGGCAGCAAAAGCCGCTTCGCTGGCTTCCGGCATCAGGTAGCGGTGAACCGCCGCCAGACGTACCGCACTCGGCTTGAGACCGTCGAGGAAGGTATCGAGCTGCTCCTCGGGGGTCTTGCCGCGATATTTGCGCCAGAAGCGCAGCAGATAGGTCTGGCCCTCTTTGTCGGCAAATTTGGCCAGATACTCCTGACGACGGGGATCCTTGTCATCCTTCAGCAACTGGGCACGGTTGCCCTCCTTGTAGAGGCTGTAGCGCACGATATCGCGCATCAGCCGCACAAAGGGCAAGTTAATCGACTCACGCAGAGAGTCACGCAACGTCGGAATACGATTGTTATCCTCGCGGCGGAAGTTGTTGAAGGTGTGCATGCCACCACCGGTAAAGAACCCTTCGTTGGGGCTGGCGGAGTATTTGCGATCCAGCGCCGCTTCCAGCATTACAGGCAGGCTCTTGTCCTGAGCCGTCATCAGATAGGTGATGGCCCAGCGGCTGAGGTTGTCCTGAGAAACTGCCGCCAATTTACGCAGATTCTCGACCGGCATCCCGGCATAGTTGTCGTGCAGCTCGGCCACGATCTCCAGATAGGTAGTCAGCACCCGCAACTTGGCGGTTGAGCCCAACTCCAGCTTGGAGCCTTCGTTGATATCGAACGGCTGATCGGTGTTGTCGGTCTGTACCCGCACCTTGAACCCTTCCGGCGATTTCTCGAACAGGGTGAAGCTGTAGCGCACATCGCCGGTCTTCTCCGGCGAGAGGAGGCGCTCACCAAACAGCCCTACCTGGGCGGCAAACGTCGGATCGGCCAGCTGTTGCAGATAACGGGAGATTTCGTTCTGCAGCGGCATGTTGAGGCTGGTATCGGCGGTCAGATCCATCCGGTCGAGGTCATAGAGCTGCACCCCGAGCTGACGGCTAAGGCGAGTACGGGCAACCTGCAACCCCTTGTTATTGTTCACCCGGGTGATCGCCGGGGACTGCAGGAAGTCCCGGAACGTAATCTTGGCCTTGAGCGCCGCCTCCATCAGAGGTGGCGTGATCATCCCCTCCTGCACAAACAGGCGCAGATAGCTGTCGGTCAGGGTAGCTAATGCCTCTCGCCCCTGAGCCAGATAGTAAGAGGGACGGCGGTGCGCAATCATCAAAGAGACAACCTGACGCAGGGCAAGCCCCTGCTCGGCCAGCGGTGCGTTCTGGTTGCGGGCGGGGTCCAGCAGACGGTTCACGTCATCGACATTGGCACCAAACCAGACCCAGAGACCATCCCCCAAACCATGCACCTCACCATATCCCGGCGCAGCCGAGAGCGGTACCGAGTTGAGGTAGGCCCAGGCGACCAGTTTGCGCGCTTCGAGGGTTTCCGGCCCGAGACGATAGGCCCGCACGCTGGCAGAGGCCATCTGACGGATCTTCTCGGTCGGCGACAGGGTCAGGCCATCCGGCGAGTGGCGATACTTCTCCACCTGGGTCGCCAGGGTACTGCCACCGGCAGATTGATCCTGCATATCGAGCGCCTTGCCCACCTGAGATAGTGCCGCCTTGGCAAAACGGGGCCAGTCGACTGCCGGATTGGCCAACGGCTCTTCATTGCTCAGCAAGTCGCGGTTCTCGATAAAGAGCAGCGACTGGATGACAAGAGGCGGAATGGAGTCAAAATCCGGATAGTGATGGGTCGGATACTTGAATTGATAGAAAGGTTCTGCGCGGCAATCGTGCAACGTCAGGCCAGCCTGCACCTTCTCGGTATAGGGCACGAAGAAGCCACGACTGGCGTAGTCATAGAGCGCGTCGGAGAAATGCACCTGCTTGCTGACTTCATAGCCCCGCTGAAGCAAACGCTCCTGCATCATCGGCAGTTGCACATAGCCGAGCCGCTTGTCGAACGGGCCATCCTCAGGGAAAGCGATCTGCTTGCTCTGGCCTGGCTCGACCTGATAGGTGAGCTTGGCGGCATAGCGGGAGATCTCCTGAGATTGCAGCTTCGAGGTTTTCATCTCATAGCCAACCAGAGCGATCACCGCCCCCAGGCACAATAAAAAGAGAAAACAGAACAGCCAACGCCACCAGGGACGACGCTTGCGCTTTGGGTTCCCGTCCGAGGTCTGGACAGATGAATCTTGAGATGCCACTTGTGTCAAATCCGTCTGTTCTGATGCGCCCATATCAGCCCCACCATGGTTGCGCAATTTATTGTGTTTCACTCAAGCTTAGTCTTTTCAAGTCAATGGCTTGAAACTATTGACCGCTTTGTAGTGATGGTAACAGGGCAATTCTAAAAAGGGGAGCCGATTGTTGCAGGAGTGGCAGAGATCAGAGCTGATAACAAAACACCGGCCAGTGGCCGGTGTCTTTTAAGCAAAAGCTGAACGCTTACTTGTGAGAGCTCATGCCCTTCAGTTTGGTGCTCAGCTCTTTACGCTCTTTGGAAAGCTCGGCGTTCTTGATGATGTGGTCATCCACGCGCTCTTCATAGTCGGCACGCATGTTGGCGATGATCGCCTGCACATCATCAATACTCATGCCCGGCTTGATGTAGTCGCTCAGGTTGTCGAGCAGCAGCACGCGCTTCTGGTTGTCACGGATCTTTTTCTCGTTATCCGCAATTTCACGCTTGAGTTTGTTCTGGCGACGGGACATACGCACATATTCCAGTACATCGCTGAAGGTGGACTTGTTTACTTGTTCCATATCGATACCACTGACTTAAGGTTGATAAAAACTGGCCAAGTTACACCTGGAACCCGGCAAACTCGGCGCGGGACAGGCAAACTCAAGATGCCCTTACTCTACCGAGTTATAAGCGAGATACAACCCTAATCGCTCGCCATGAACAGAGTTTGGCCAAAAGTAAACCAGTTAAAATAGCCAGTAATCCATCAGATAAGGGCTTGATATAGATAGAAAATGGAGGAAATGACAGGATTTTTAGTTCTCTTCCTGCAGATAAATGCTAATACTGGCTGTTTAACACGCTAAAAACACCAACGCGCGGTCGTGAGACTGGGCTTTGTGTTGGTTCTGGTGTGCAACCATCGGGGTTAGTGGGTAAAAACCGCCCATAGCAAAAAGGCCTTCCCATCAGGGAAGGCCTTCAAATTAGTGGCGGAGCGGACGGGACTCGAAC
>NZ_JAAKTL010000005.1:0-227912 GCF_049174415.1 Aeromonas sp. 601039 | reverse complement strand
CAAAGGGATCAGACTGTAAATCTGACGGCTCTGCCTTCGAAGGTTCGAATCCTTCTCCCTCCACCATCATTCAGAAAGCCCGGCCTTGCGCCGGGTTTTCGCTTTCTTGCCCACTAACACTTTCCGCCCTTGTCAGATTTGACAGTTGCAATTGCATCCCACCTTGCTCATCGTGGCATCATCAACATCAGAGTGTTCACATCATGTTTGAAGTCTGGGATGAGCATGGCCACGCAACAGGTCTGACACTGCAGGCACTCAAAATCAGAATCAGCAACGACTATCAGGGCGATCTGATGGTGCGCTACAGCAACAAGCTGGGACTCCCCACGACTCTTTTTCTGACGGTTCACAAGGGAGTGGCCTACCAGCGCTTTAAAGCGGGCTCGCCAAGACTGGACTGGGAGTGGCTGGCTGGGGCTGGTAATGGCCATACACCCCGCGATTTTATGAGTGAGCAGTTCCCCTTATTTCAGTTCTCCCTCGACAACAACTGACTCTTCATACCGTTCGCTTAACCCCCTCAGCTCCCCGATGATTTGCTGTAATTGGGCACGAAATCCGGTCAGCTCATCAGCACAAGATGAGGACCCGAGCTGGCGGATCTTCTCTTCCAGTCGCCATGCCTCTTCAGCCAGCTGCGGCGCCATCATCATGCTGATGGTCCCCGCCTGACGATGCACCCAATTCGCCAGTGCCTTGTCATCCTGTGGCTGCTGCACCATCGCTTGCTCAAGCTCTTGGCGAAATAGCGGAAACATCTGCCGTAACTTGTCACCTTGGCCAAAAAATGCCTCCATGGCCGCGACATCAATCAAGGATGGCGATGGCAGGATACGCCACTTTTGCAGCATCTGACGCAAACCATCCAGCAGCACCGGCTTGCCCAGCAAATCATCCATGCCGGCGGCAAAGCAGCGTTCAGCCTGCTCAGGCATGACATTGGCCGTCATGGCAATGATCAGCAAGCGCTTCTTATCCTCCCCAGCCCGTACCCTGCGCGTGAACTCATAGCCATCCATCACCGGCATCTGACAGTCACAGAGCACCAGATCATAGGGATACTGCGCGACCATCTCGAGGGCTTGCTGGCCGTGCTCAGCCAGTTCGCAGTTCAGCTTGAGCTGCCCGAGCTGGCGTATCACCAGCTGCTGGTTAAGGGGATTATCTTCCACCAGCAGTATCCGACAGGGCAGCATGGACCCACGCGCAGCGCTATTGGGCATCAATTGTGAGGCGGTCTCATCGCTCAAGACCAGCTGGCGATAGCAGACTTCCCGCACTGCATGCCAGGTCATGGGATTGCTGTTGAGAATGTAACCCTTCTCATCACTGCGATAGCCAAGAGGGGTTGCCAGCGGCAGCACCCGGATAACGCCCTCAGCCGCCAGGTCATGGTCACTGAAACGCAACTGAGCATTATCAGGGGGCGACGTTCGCGTGACTCCCAGCGCGTCAAGATGCAGTAACAGGGTGTGACACAGCTTATCGTCATGCAGTTCAATGCTGGCTTGCAGGCCATTGAGACGGAGATCCGGCTCTCGCTTTACCAGAACAGGCAACGTGACTGTCAAGGTGATAAAAGTGCCGAGCCCCGGGGCACTCTCCAGCCGGATCTCGCCCCCCATCAAGGTGGCCAGGGTCTGGCAGATACTCAGCCCCAAGCCAGTACCACCATAACTGCGGGTGGTAGAGCTCTCCGCCTGCTCAAAGGCATTAAAGATCCGGTCACGCGCTTCGGGTGTCATGCCGATGCCACTGTCGCGCACACCGAAGCGCAATTGCTGTTGTCCCTCCCCCTGTGCCAGCAGTTGCACCGAAATCTCGATAAAGCCCCGCTCGGTAAATTTGATGGCATTGCTGACAAAGTTGAAGAGGATCTGACGCAAACGCAGCTCATCGCCGCTTACCCGGGCCGCAACACCGGCATCAGCCCACAAGTAGACGCGCAACCCCTTGCGGTGTATCTCGCTCACCGTCATGGTCAACACACTGTCGATCAGCTCACGGAGGAGAAACGGGGTTTGCTCGAGCTGCATCTTGCCTGCCTCCAGCTTGGCATAGTCGAGCACATTGTCGATCAGTGCATGCAGTCCTAGGGCACCGCGGTTGATGATCTCGACCATCTGGCGCTGCTCCTGAGTCAGCTCGGTGAAGGTGAGCTGCTCCGCCATGCCGACGATACCATTCATGGGGGTGCGAATTTCGTGGCTCATGGTGGCCAGAAACTCCCCTTTCATGGTCGCCGCCGATTCCGCCCGCTCTTTCGCTCTGGCCAGTGCCAGCTCCACCTGCCGACGTCTGGTAATTTCCTGACGAAGGCGCCAATACGCAATGCAGATAACCAGTATAAAGAGGGTTATACCCGACCCCAGCGGGATAAGTGTGCGCATCAGTTGCTGCCATGACACCCCCTCGCTGTAGTTCAAAGCCAACCAAGTATTGCGGATCTGCCGTCGCTCCTTGTCGCTCATGCTGGCCAGCACCCGATTGACCAAAGGCAAGAGAGGGGTATAGGGCTCACGTACCGCTACCACCAGCTCATCCTTGAAGGGCGAAGGAGCCGCAATATTAAGCTGGTCTTCAAACTGATCCGCAATGAGTCGCGAGACTACCACCAGGTTGCCGATATAGGCATCCCCCTCACCAGCCGCAACTGCCGCCAACCCTTCACTGGCGTTGCTTGTCACCTTAATCGTCACATCCGGCAACAGCGCCTTGATCTGTGGAATTAACATACCGTCGGTCAATAGCAGTCGCTTGCCTGTCAGGTCCGTGATATCTCCTATGGTGGGCGTACCGCTTGCCGTCACCAATACCATGGGAAATGATGCGAAAGGCTGGCTGGCATGCCAACCCATCAACCTGTCGATGATGCGGGTTGGCAGCACAACAAGATCGACATCATGATGCAGCAACTGTTGTTGAAGATCAGGCCAGCTCTGAACCGGAACCCTGCTGTAAGCCAAGCCAAGCTTCTCTTGCAGCAGCGCCAGATAGTCAACTACCATTCCAACCAGATTGCCATCCCTGTCACGATAGTAGAAAGGCATCCAATTGGGACTCAATCCTAACTTCAATGGTGGCAGAGCCGACAACCATGCTCGCTCATCAGGGCGCAGCAAAAAATTACTGTGCCCCATAAAGTTGGGGACCAGGTTCTCCCCCAACCAGCGCTTCTCAAGCTCGCTGCGGGTCTCGACCGTCAACGCCTGAATGGCAGTATTAAGCTGGGTAGAAAGCGTTTGATTCTGGCTGGCAACAGCAAGATGAAGGGGCTCCATCAACAGGGGAGACTGTGCAACAACCGCCAGCGCAGGGTGACGCTTGATAAACAGATTGGCTACATACAGATTGCCGATATAGGCATCCGCTCGCCCTTGCTCCACCGCCTGCAGTGCGCTGCGAGTATCTACGAAGAGCCGCGGTGTGACCTTCGGATAGTGCAGCTTGACCAGCGTCTCGGTCATAAAGCCCTTTTCGATGGCAATGCTCGCAGACTGTAACCGGCTCACGTCGCGAAAGAGGGCGCTGTCCTGACGCACAACTACCACGGTCGGTGAGGTGTAATAGGGCAAACTGTAGGTGACACATGGGCGTCCCCCAGCATTAAAAGCATCGAGCAAGAGATCAATCTTGTCACGGCAAATATCCGCATACATGGCATCCCAGTCAGGGTAGGCATGCCAGGCAATCCGGTAATCCAGTTTTTTAGCTAATTGCTCCATTAATTCCACGCTGAATCCAGCGGCAACCTTACCATCCCATCGCTGAAATGGAGCCCATCCTCCTGCTAATATACCGACTTCAATAGTGGCAACCTCAGGCGGCTCAGAAGCCTGTAACACAGGGGTAAAGAATAAATAAAATCCAACAATAATGGTAATTTGACTGAGCAATGACTTTATTGAGCAACATATCGACATAGTGGTTTACATATTTTTACAAATCAGTGTATGCATATAAAAAACAGGGATCGCACGGTAGTATATCAATGTCAGCTTTGATAGCCTTAATTTTACTAATCGCATCAAGAGAGACTCACTTATGACCTTTAGGATTATACTTTCCGATGATCATCCATTGATTTTAGCTGGTATCCGTAGCCTGATTGAAAAAATAACCCCACGCTGTGATGTCGTAGCAGAGGCATATAGGGTTTCTGATTTGTATATTTTATTAAGGCAACAGCCATGTGACTTGCTGATAACGGATTTCAGCATGCCGGGTGATAGTCGCAGTGATGGCCTCGTAATGGTACAGCAATTACGCAGAGAGTATCCCAATTTGGCGATCATTGTACTGACACAACTCCACAACAATGCAATATTACAGGCTCTGCTTCAATGTGGGATTAGTGGCCTGATATTAAAAAAATCTGTTATCACTGAGTTATCAGAAGCCATTCGCCAAGTGCTGCTTGGCCACACTTATATAGGTAAGTCTGTTAAAACCCTGCTGACTGAGGCCGGCATATCTCGTCACACCGATCTCACCCCGCTTACACCAAAAGAGAGCGAGGTAGTGCGTTTGCTGGCCAGTGGCATGTCGGTCACCCAGGTAGCAGAACACTTGAATCGCAGTGTGAAGACCATCAGTACACAGAAAAAGAGCGCCATGATGCGCCTAGGCTTGCAAAGCGATAGTGAACTGTTTTTTTATGCACAAAATAACGGTTTAGTTTAATATTACATACCACCAACAGGTATTGTTGCATCGACAATTAATGTCACAATGCCTTTATATGTAGCTCCTGGTCGCTTCCTCATTTCATCAACTTTAGACTGTTCTATTTCAAATAAGAAAAAATCATTGGCACTTTCTTTACTATTCTTAAATGGCACTTTCACGGATGGACTTAAAATAAACTTCCCATATGCATTATTACGTGAAATAACAATTGGTACTCTATGGCTACCAGAGCGATCTCTTATTTCACATTGCCCGCCCCCCACATGTGTATACTGGCACATCAAACCGATCCAGAAAGGCGTATCACTTGATATTCTCACAGGTAACCTTGAGTTTAATACTGTAGGCAATGTGGAATTCCACCAGCCTTTAGGTGGCGTCAAGACAACTGTATTACTACCATGAGGAAACTCTACTTTCATTTGATTTCTTACAACTAAAGATATATCCATTTCGATAATTGATGGTGCTCTATATGCCGAATTACCAAGATCAAGATCTTTGTTTGATGAACCAACAGTAAGTGTCACTCTTCCTTGGTATCGACCATTCGGAATAGTATCTATGTTATCAGCAGAAAGTTTATAACCAAAATAATATTTACTTATTATCGCATTGATCCTTCTAATTGGGTTTGGATATATTTTCGTGTAACATGAACCCCCATTTTTTTGAGCGTTGGCCGCGATTGAATAAAATACTGTTTTGGTGCTACTCGCGGTATCTCGATCAACTAGGGAACAGTTCGAGTTAGGATGCGCCTGATATGCATCACCAATATCCACCCCTACATTTTTTAGAGTATAGCCGGTATGAGTAAAGGAGAATTTCATGTTCACTTTACTGCCTGTGGGACTAGTCAGTGTGACAGATTTTTCTCTAGGGAAGCTATGGAAAAAAAATCGGTCCCATGCATTACTACCTCTAAATATTGGTTTGTCAATATCTGTATCCACAGCAACCACTCTAGACACATTATCATCACAGAAATAAGATAGTGGTAGTTTTATACAAGGGTCTGTAATTCTAAATTCATTTTTTCCAGGGTTATCCCGTGATTGTGAGTATTCTGCATTGACCTTCAAAACGACGGAATGCGCCATCGTAAATGGCATCATAAATATAAATATAAAAATTAATATTTTAATCATATTTAACTGAACTCAATTTTGTTTCTAAACTGTGACAGGCTAGATCACCTAAAAATAGTATTCTGCTATTTATTGGTAAGGTGGGGACATCGACAACAGTCTCACACTGGCTAATGCCGTTTATCTCCATTTTCAAGATTGGATTGCGGGCGCTCATCTCAACGGCAAAAAAACCATCCACTTCACTCATGGTTCTACCTGCATGATTGACAACCATTGCCCCCTTCAAAGGAGCCCCCTTCTCATCCAACAGACGACCAATGACTGTTACCGTCTTCATGACGTGAACCTGATGATAGGCCACCCCCCCCTTGTTGAGGTGATAAGGCAACACGTTGGGGCGAATGCTCACCGAGGGGGCATCATGGCCAGCCAGATCCAGCTCAACAGCACCGCTGCGATAGGCTGCTACGGGTATTAGGTTGCGCCCTGGCCGCAACTTTAAATTACCACCCTGATCGTCATCGGCACGCAAGATCAGATCAGGCATATCGGACTCCAGATCCACTATCATGCCCGCCTCATACCCCTGAGATTGGCCGGTCATGGTCAGACTGCCCTCATCACCAAACGCCAGGGTGCTGTCAAGATTGAGCCCACCGCTCAGAGTACGGTTATAGGAGGAAGACAGCAGGTAGGCATCACCACTGACCAGATCCCCCTGAAACCTGGCATAGCCTGCTGTGCCGACGCCATAACTGTCAGTTGTCAGATTTACCCCGACGCTCTGCAGGGCCCCCCACTCCAGTAACTGCTGGTAACTGAGAGATCCGTTACGCTCTTGCCCGCCGGAACGGGAGGTTCGACTACCTATACCGACAGCCAATTGACTACGTTCTCCACCCAAGTTCATGCTTAGAGAGAGCATACTCCCCCTGTCCCTCGCGTTATCGGTACTGATGCTACCTGGCCGGTCAAATACCGTCAGGTTCCAGCTCACCGTCTGACCGAGTAGCTCGCCGTTGTAACGCCAGCCCAGATCAACCCCCAACCCACGCTCCGCCTGATGTGCCAAATAGAGGTTGGCAAAGTGTCGCTCGTCGAGCCGCTGCTGCAACGATATATTGCTCTGCTTGAGGTCGTGACTCCCCTCCCAAACTGGCCCTTTCTGGTGCTGCTGCTGGTGGCTGAGCACCAAGCTACCCTCGCCATAGTGATACAAGGCCTGCAGATCGAAGCCGCTTCCAAGTTCCTGTGTCGACATCAGGTTACCAAACAGCCGCCACTGATCATTCAGGCTCCAGTCGGCAGAAAGGCCGTGCTGCCAGCGCTGGTCGATATACTGGCTGGATGCCCCGACGATCACGGAGGGAGTGAGCAAATAATTGAGCATGATACCGCTACTTAGAGGACTGGGAGTGTCCTCTTCCAAGTTGCTGAACAGGCGGGTCTGCTGGCCAGCAAACAGGTTGAAACGCCATGCCTCATCAGGGTTTTGCCAGTTCATCGGCTTGTAGATCATCTCGCGCCGCCGTTCGGTAATCTGGCCATCTTCCAGCACACGCAGTTCCACCTCGTAGATCCCAGCAGGAAACACCTTGGTGTCCAGTGCCTGCAGCCCCGAACTCACCTGCTGCGAGTTAATGAGCTGCCCATCCCGATAGATCTCCACCATGCCGGGCCGGCTCGGGGTGACATAGACAGGAGTGGTACTGGCCTGGCCTTGCTCTATCAACAGGGTGTCGGAGTCCCCCAGCATGACACCCAACACGGTCGGGGTTCCCCCGCCAAACAGGGTAGGTTGACGCACCAAACCTTGTGCATAAGGCGAGAAGTAGCCCAACCTATAGAAGTGCCCCTTTCCTTCATGCTCGGCATAAAGTTGCTGTACATGGTGCTGCGCCACCTGCCCATTTCCTGACCGGCTCACTTCTCCCTCAAACAGCGGAGTCCATTGGCCTATGCTTCCCTGTGCAATTAGGTTGTAACGGCCACTACGCAGCTCACCTTCCTCCTGGGTCAGGTTCAACTGATGGCGCAACAGGGCGCCATAGCTGCCCCCACTGGGCAGATTGTAATAACGGTTCTGCGGCTGTCCCTTCTCGGCACCGGCCGTCAGCACCGACAACTGGGAGTTCTCTAGGCTGTACTCCAGCGCCAGCACTTCGTCAGCGCATGGATTCTGACATGGGCCCAGTCGATGGGATGCCTCCAGCGCCTTGGTCCAACGCTGACGGCTACGCTCGTCCAGCTCACTTTCATGGCTGCTGGTCAGAGCCAACAGTTGTACGCTGGTGTCTTTGCCCAGCACTATCTCGCCTTCCCCCAACAACTGCCCATCCACCAGAATGCGCACCGCCAGCGGGACGCCGAAGAAGTGATCGGCAAAGCCATCAGGCAAACCCTCTACTTGTTGCAACAGATCAAGGGGTTGTGCAACATGCCTACCCGTGGCCCAGGCAGGTGCGCAAAACACAACCAGGATCAACAGGAAAGAGAAATACTGCATGTATCTATCCCACTTCTTCTAAGCACAGACAAAAAGGCTCCCTTGATGCAGGGAGCCTCCATCAATCGGTTTATACGCCGCCTTTGGGTGCTTCTCCTTTGGGAGCTTCCGACTCAAAAATCATGTTGACCACACCTTGGTAGTTACCTGGCTTATAACCCGCGACAGGAGCATCCGCCGGGATCACTTCCAACCCGAGCAACTTGCCGGTCTTGGCATCATCCGCCTTCATAACTTCCACGGATGTTGTCCCCAACGTGACCCCACCAATTTTTACGGTCAATGCGATGTTGTCATTACCGCTGGCCATCATGGCCGGATTGGTCAAATAACCGGTAATTGCTCCGATTGTGCTTTTTACATCCAACTGCTTGGTAAGCTTGTCCAACTTTTTGGTATATGGGTTGTAAGCCAGCTTCTGCGGTACGTTCATCCAGTTGTCACCGCCTGTCGGCTGTACATAGAAAGCCTCACTCGGGATCTGAGCCGTCACTGTAACCTGATGCTCAAGACGTTCAGCAGCAATCAAATTGGCTGACACCAGCATGGCCAAAGGGACTGCTATCCATACTTTCATTACTCTCTCCTTTTTGGGAATATGAAACATCAGTGACCAATCACGATGCTTCTGCTCTTATCACCCTCTATCAATGAAAACTGATAGAGGTGATTACTTTTTTTGACTAATTGTTTAGACATGTTTGGCAACAAATGAATCTTGCTTGGCGTTGAACAGTTTTTTCCCCGTGAATCACATTCTTCAAAAAAATCCAACACTATAGTGGTATTTCCTTTATTAATGACTGTTGTCGTGGAATCCTCTTTTATAAATTGGGTATCAAATAGACTTTCTTTAGGCATGACAAAGACAATTGTGCCAAAGCCAGTCAATATATTTACACCCGCTGAAACTGCCTGCTGACTCTCTGAATCTATATTGGCCCCCAAGTCAAATCCATCCTCCTGTTTTGGCAAAACAGGAATGAAGCGAATTCTGAAGTAACGTTCCTTGTCCCGCCCCCCCATATATAATAGTCGGGTAGCCTGCATGCCATTGGCCGGAATAATCATGCGAGAGGGGCTAGCAATCAGCGGCCGAGGCCCTTCGGTCAACTCAGCCAACTCTGATGGTTTTCCCATCTCATCGTAGATGATCTCGTGGATTGCCACCTTAATAAAGGCAGTGCTATCGCCCTGATTACGAACCCGTTTTAAATAGGTACTTTGCTGGCCATTCATATAGTCATACAAAGTTCCTATATTTATTTCAGCAGAAGCAAAAACATCTTTATTAAAGAACATCAAAATAATTAATGCAGAACATATTTTTTTCATGAGCCTTCCACTAATTTTTAATGCAGCATGATTCTTAACTCTTCGATTTCGAAAAGAAAAAGCATATAACTGTATCTAGTCTATTGAAGTTCACAAATTACGTTAATAAGAGAATTCCTATTTTGATTACAGGTGCACTCTTATTATCAGATGATTCCTACAGGTCATTCTGCTATCCCTGTTGTATTATGCGCCCCTATGTCTATCAACAGGTAAGCGCCATGTTTGCGTTCAAAGAAGAGTTTTCGGTCGGTGACGTGGCATCCCTGGCAACAGCGGATATTGCCATCCCCTTCTATCAGCCGATCGTTGACCGGAACAGCCAGATCATCGGCTTTGAAGCGCTGGCCAGACGCTGGGAACCCCGCCAGCAGCGCTATCAGGGGATCGACTTTCTCTCCCTCAGCGATGAGGAGTCCCTTCATCTGGACATCGTCATGCTCAGAGCGATTCTGCGCGACCTGCCGACGCTCGCGCAGAGCAGCACCAGTCTGCTCTCAATCAACCTCAACCCGACTCTGAACAGCCCCACCTACCAGAACCTGTTGTTGCTGGTACTGATCCAGGCGCGCAAGGTAGGGCTCGACATCTGGTTCGAGGTACTCGAGCACGCCCCGCTACAGCACAAGGAGCTGGCCCTGATTGAAGTGTTGCGCAGCCACGGCGCCCATATCGTCTGCGATGACTTTGGCACCCAGGAGTGCAACTTCCAACGGGTGCTGGCGCTGCCCTACGAGATCATCAAACTGGATCGCTCCCTGTTGCTGCAAGCGACCAAGAGTAGCCATGCACTGCGGATGCTCACCGGTCTGGTAGAGTACCTGCAGCGGCTCGGCACCAAGGTGGTGTGCGAGGGAGTTGAGACCCAGCAACACATCGAGGTAGCCAACCTGCTCGGCTGTGACTATCAGCAGGGTTATGCCCATGCCATGCCATCTCCCCTCTCCCGCTGGGCCTGAGCGGCTGTTTCATTTCGGCATCCTGTCGGCTCGCGCAGCCAACAATTTCCTGCCAAATTGCATGATGACGTGGGGGCGAGTACAATCTCGCACCCCGAATATCCGGCGCATCTTCTTTCGATAACCCCGGATATGCCGTCATCGGGTCGCGCTGCATTGAGCCTCCTCTCTGAGAGCTTCTTGCACCGCAACTCAACCACTACGATGCCATCAGGTGGCATCGTCCTGATTTGCAATCAGATATAAAGAGTCCGCCATGTTTAAACCAGAATTGCTCTCCCCCGCAGGTTCCCTCAAGAACATGCGTTACGCCTATGCCTATGGCGCCGATGCCGTCTATGCCGGTCAGCCCCGCTACAGCCTGCGGGTGCGTAACAACGAATTCGATCACGAAAACCTGCAGTTGGGCATCAACGAAGCCCATGCGCTGGGCAAGCAGTTTTATGTGGTGGCCAACATCCAGCCCCACAACTCCAAGCTCAAGACCTTTATCCGCGATATGCGCCCAGTGGTGGAGATGAAGCCCGATGCGCTGATCATGTCCGACCCCGGTCTTATCATGATGATGCGTGAAGCCTTCCCGGATATGCCCATTCACCTCTCGGTGCAGGCCAACGCGGTCAACTGGGCCACGGTGAAGTTCTGGCATCAAATGGGCCTGACCCGCGCCATCCTCTCCCGCGAGCTGTCGCTGGACGAGATTGAGGAGATCCGCATGCAGGTGCCGGAGATGGAGCTGGAAGTGTTCGTTCACGGCGCGCTGTGCATGGCCTACTCCGGCCGCTGCCTGCTCTCCGGCTACATCAACAAGCGTGACCCCAACCAGGGCACCTGCACCAACTCCTGCCGCTGGGAGTACAAGGTGCACGAAGGTAAAGAAGATGACGTGGGCCAGATCGTCCACCGTCAGGAGCCCATCGCAGTGCGTCCGGACAACACGCTAGGCCTTGGCAAGCCGACTGATGCCCTTGTGCTGCTGGAAGAGTCCAACCGCCCGGGCGAGTACATGAGCGCGTTCGAGGACGAGCACGGCACCTACATCATGAACTCCAAGGACTTGCGTGCCGTCGAGCACGTCGAGCGACTGACCAAGATGGGCGTTCACTCGCTGAAAATCGAAGGGCGCACCAAGTCGTTCTATTACTGCGCCCGTACCGCTCAGGTTTACCGCAAGGCAATCGATGATGCGGTGGCGGGACGTCCGTTCGACCGCAGTCTGATGGGCACTCTCGAAAATCTGGCCCACCGCGGCTATACCGAGGGTTTCCTGCGCCGTCACAACCACAGCGAATACCAGAACTACGACTACGGCTACTCCGTCTCCGACACCCAGCAGTTTGTCGGCGAGATCACCGGTCGCAAAGGTGACATGGTCGAGGTCGAGGTGAAGAACAAGTTCCTGGTGGGCAACAACCTGGAGCTGATGACCCCGCAGGGCAACGTCCGTTTCAATCTGGAGCAGATGGAGAACCGCAAGGGCGAGCTTATCGATACCGCGCCGGGCAACGGTCACGTGGTCTATGTGCCAGTCCCGAAAGATCTGGATGTGAACTACGGCATTTTGCTGCGCAATCTGGGCGACAGCCAGGATACCCGCAACCCGCACACGGCGGCCTGAAATGGCGCTGCTCATCACCGACAAGTGCATCAACTGTGACATGTGCGATCCCGAGTGCCCCAACCAGGCCATCAGCCTGGGTGAGGAGATCTACGAGATCGACCCCAGTCGCTGCACCGAGTGCGTCGGTCACTATGAGAAGCCGACCTGCATCAGTGTCTGCCCTATCGACTGCATCATCTGGGATCCCGCTCATGTGGAGACCGAAGATCAGCTGATGGAGAAGTTTGTTCGGATGCACCGGCAGTAACTGATGCACAGACCGTAAAACGAAAAAAGGCCGAGCAATCGGCCTTTTTTGATCCTGCGTTCAGCGGCTGGTCATCACTTGCCGACCAGCCGGATCAGTTTGTCCAGCTCCCGCTGGGCCTCCAGCATCCGGGTCTGGGACTCCTCCAGCCTGGCCTGTCGCTTGGCAATCTTCTCCGGTTTACCACTGACTCTCGCCTCCTGCAGTTCAAGCAGACGCTCATCCACCTCGCCACGCAGTTTGTTAACCCGCTCTTTCTGCTCCTTGAGCAGACCTTCATCAGTACAGTTGGCCTTGATATTGCGCGCTGCCTGTTCCAGTCCGGCAATCTGCCCGGCGTTATTGTGTGCTTTGGCAAACACCAGCTGGTCGTTGACGGCCTGCAGACGAGCCTTGCAACCGACCGCCTCATTGCCAAAGGCCTGACCCGCCAACAGCAGCAAGCCGGCTCCCAATACTTTCCACATCTCGATTCATCCGGTCTTGTTTGCGAGCTGACCATAAAAACCTCGATCGGCAGCAGGGTCAAGCAAGCGGGAAAAAGGTGCGACAGAAGTTGTGCAACATCACGCAATTGGCACCCTGTTGGTTCTACAATGGCGCTCTTTCCAATCGGGAGTCTGTTATGAATCAACAAATTGTGGTCATTGCCAACGGTGCCCCCTATGGCAGCGAATCCCTGTTCAACGCCCTGCGTCTCGCTATCGCCCTCAACGAACAGGGGGGGGCCAGCCTGAAGCTGTTCCTGATGTCAGATGCGGTGAGTGCAGCGCTGGCTGGTCAGGCACCGGCCGAGGGGTACAACCTGCGCCAGATGCTGGAGATCCTGCTGGCGCAAGGCGTCACCATTCGCCTGTGCAAGACCTGCACCGATGCCCGTGGCATTACCGCCCTGCCGCTGATCGAGGGGATTGAGGTCGGCACCCTGCCGATGCTGGCCCAATGGACCCTGGCTGCCGACAAGGTGCTGACCTTCTGAACCATAAGGGGCTGGCCAGCGGCGAAGTCAGCCCGGTTAGCCTATCACCGACTCCTGCCGAGCACTTCGCCGACCATGATGTCGGGCGCCAGCTTCATAAAGCGCAAAAATCGCCACACAAAGCAGCGCCATCAGCATATAGAGCAACTGCCCGCTCCACTGCTCGAGGATCCAGCCTCCCAGCAGGGCGCCAGCAGCCCCTCCCAACCCGGCCAGTGCGCTGGCACCAAAGTAGCTCCCCTTGAGGTGGGTGGGGGCCATCTGGTCGATCAGCACGTTGAGCAGGGGGAAGAGGATGGTCTCGCCGATGCTGAGCAACAGCACGGCGCCAAACCAGTGGCTGCGCACCATCGGGTCCCCCAGCGCAAAGAGCAGCTGGGCCGCCAGAAAGAGCGCCATGCCGATATGAAGCCGTACCCGCACCGGCCAGCGTGACAACAACCGCAGCAGCGGAAACTGCAGCAGCACCACGGTCAGGGCATTGGTCGCCACCAGCAGAGCAACCAGCTCGGCCACCTGCGGCATACCAGCCCGGGTCAGGTACTGCACCAGCGGCGAGTGAAACTGGGAGTAGACAAGCACCATCAGGAGATTGGCCATCACCAGCAGCAGGAAGGCGCGATCCGCCAGCAACACCTTGATGGCATCCCGCAGTCCGGGGCCAGCAGCACCCGGCTTGCCTGTGCTGCCAGCCCGGCGAAATCCCCAGCCAAAGGCCAGCGCCAGCAGCAAATAGCTCACCACCAGAAACAGAAAGGTCTCCTGCTGGGCGTTGATCCCGAGGGTCACCCCGAGCAGAGGCCCCAACGCGGCCCCCAGGTTGAGCAGAAAATAGCGCAGGTGCAGTGCCAGCTCCCGCGCCTTGGCCGAGGCCAGACTGTCGGCCATCAGCGCCTTGCCGGGGGCATCGATGAGCCCCGACGAGAGGCCGCTGCCCATCACCCCTATCCCGAGCCAGAACACCGCATGGGAGAAACCGAGCAGACCGAAACAGATCATCGCCACCAGACAACCGGCCAGCAGTATGCTGCGCCGCCCGAAGCGATCAGAGAGCCAGCCGCCGTAAAAACTGACCAGGGTGGAGAGGGCCATCGAGCCACCCAGCAACAGGCCGATGAAGGTGGCCGAAAGGTCATACTCCCGATAGAGCAGAATGGAGAGGAAGGGCCACACCATGTAGTAGCTGGTGCGCACCATGAAGGTGCCCAGAATGACGATCCAGACCAACGGGGTAAATTGCCTGAAGGTGCTCCATGACATCGCTATGCTCCATGCCCCGCAGCTCTTACCACAAGATCCTGTCATAAACGGGGAAAGCATTCAGTTGTAACAGAGGGCCTCAATGGAAACAACCCTCGCTCACCAACAAGGTGCAACCGGATGCAAAAAGGCCAGGCTTAGCGCCAGGGGCTTTGCTGCCACAGCCGCCCAAGTCCGGCTTCAAGCGCCTGCGCGCCCTGCTGCCCCAGCTTCTGGGTCAGACTTTTTGGCTTGCGATAGCTGATGCCGATCACCTTGTGGTGGCTGGCCTGCGCCAGCAGATAGTCATCACTGGTGCAGAGGGTATCCACCAACCCCAGCCCCTTGGCCTGACTTGCCAGCCAGTGCTCACCGGTCGTGACCTGATCGATATCGAGTTGCGGGCGGTGTTCGGCCACAAAGGCCTTGAAGCGCTCGTGGATCGCTGCCAGCTCCTCGCGAAACTTCTCGCGCCCCAGATCGTCGTTCTCGCCAAACATGGTGATGGTGCGCTTGTACTGACCGGCGGTGTGCATCTCGAATTCGATATCGTGCTTTTTCAACAACTTGTTGAAGTTCGGCAGCTGGGCGATCACCCCGATGGAGCCGACGATGGCAAAGGGGGCTGCCAGGATCTTGTCCGCCACGCAAGCCATCATGTAGCCGCCGCTCGCCGCCACCTTGTCAATCGCCACGGTGAGCTTGATGTCACGATCGCGCAGTCGCTGCAACTGGGAAGCGGCCAAGCCATAGCCATGCACCACGCCGCCACCGGATTCGAGTCGCAGCAGCACTTCGTCGCCGGGCTGGGCGACGCCAATCACCGCGCTCACCTCTTCGCGCAGGGAGGCCACCTCTTTGGCATCCATGCTGCCGTTAAAATCGAGCACGAACAGGCGACTGCGCTCATCACCGGCCTTGGCGCGCTTTTTCTGCTCCTCTTTTTGCTGCTTTTCCAGCACCTTGCGCTCGGCCTTGCTGGCAAGCGCGCTCTTGAGCGCAAACTGCCCCTGCTCCAGCTCGCTCGAGAGATCGGTCACCACCAGCTCACCCTTGCGCGCTTTCGGCTGGCGAGTGCTGACAATCATCAGGATGATGGCGCCGATGGCCAGTAGGAAGGTCACTGTCTTGGCCAGAAACAGGCCATATTCGGTCAGAAATGTCACGATGGACTCCAGAATGGATCGGTTTTCGTCACATTCTAGGGAGTTTGGTGGAGGCGCGCAAAAAATCGCAGCCAGTGACCGGAAAAACCAACCAGAGCATCACAACCTCTCTATTTTCTTCACATTTTTCTTGCCGCTGGCTGGTCAAACAGGCGCGCGGATCAGTACACTTGGCGCCGATTGCCATGCACTTATGGCCGGAATTTGTTAACAGGAGTTGTCATGCTCGATTATCAGGCACCCCGCGATCTGCTCAAGGATAAAGTCATTCTGGTCACAGGTGCCGGCGACGGGATCGGCCGCGAAGCCGCCCTCACCTACGCCGCTCACGGTGCCACCGTGATCCTGCTCGGCCGCACCAGCGCCAAACTCGAAGCCGTGTATGACCAGATTGAAGCCGCCGGTTATCCGCTGCCCGCCATCGTGCCGGTGGATCTGAAAGGGGCCACCGCCGCCCACTACCGCGGCATGGCCGAAACCTTCGCCCAGCAGTTTGGCCGCCTCGACGGCGTGCTGTTCAACGCAGGTCTGCTTGGCACCCTCTCTCCGTTTGAACACATTCAGGAGAAGGAGTGGGACGAGGTGATGCAGGTCAACGTCAAATCGGAATTCCTGCTGACCCAAGCGCTGCTGCCGCTCTTGCGCCAGACAGCCAAGGCGCAGGGCGATGCCTCCATCGTCTACACCTCCTCCAGCGTGGGGCGCAAGGGGCGCGCCTACTGGGGCACCTATGCCATCTCCAAATTTGCCATCGAGGGGATGATGGAAGTGCTGGCCGACGAGCTTGAGAACACCGGTGTGCGGGTCAATACCCTAAACCCGGGCGGTACCCGTACCAAGATGCGCGCCAGTGCCTTCCCGGCGGAAGATCCCATGAACCTCAAGACTCCGGCCGACCTGATGCCGCTCTACCTCTACCTGATGGGGTCGGACAGCCACGGAAAAACCGGCCAGACCTTTGTGGCTCAGCCCAAATAAATCAATAAAATACCCAGAGTGTTGTGCGGCAGGGGTTAAATTGAATAGGGGGCACAGGCTCCCTGTTCGAACCACTGACCATCCTATCTCCAATCAGGTTGAACTATGTTTCGTCCCAAGAGCACGTTTGAGCAATGGCGGATCTTTCAGGCGGTGGTCGACTGCGGCGGCTACGCCCAGGCGGCCGAGGCGCTGAACAAGAGCCAGTCCTCCCTCAATCATGCGGTTGCGAAGTTGCAGCAGAGTCTGGGGGTGCCCTTGCTGGAGGTGCGCGGCCGCAAGGCGGTGCTGACGCCGGCGGGCGAGATCTTCCTCAAGCGGGCCCGTCAGCTGAGCCAGCAGGTGGAGGAGCTGGAGAATCTGGCCAACAACCTGGAGCGGCAGTGGGAGCCGCAGATCAACCTCTATGTCTCGGCGCTGCAGCCAAGGGATCGCCTCTATCGGGCGCTGGCCAGCTTCTATCCCCGCAGCCGGGGTTGCCGGGTCAACCTGCACGAACGCATTCACTGCCACTTCAACGCCCTGCAACCGGGGGATCTGATGCTCTCCGAGCACCTGCCCGGCGATCGCACCGGCCTGTTGCTGGACGAGGTATGCCTGCTGCCTCTCTGCGCCGCCAGCCATCCGCTGGCGCAAGAGGAGGGGCCCATCCGCAGCGACGTGCTGACCAGCCACAACCAGATCAGCCTTCATCCCCCCATTCACCGCTCGGTGGACTGGAACGATGCGGATGACACCGGCTGGAAGGCGACCCACTACCACGAAGTGCTCGCCATGCTGCGCCTTGGCCTCGGCTATGCCTGGCTGCCGCGCCATCTGGTAGAGCGGGAGCTGGCGGAAGGTTCACTCATACAGCTGGATCTGGAGAGCGGCAACGAGCGCCACCTCTACACCTATCTGCTGACCCTCTCCCCCGAATCTCTCGGCCCAGCGACCGAGCTGCTGCTGCGCTGCCTGCGCAACGAATATCAGGGCGAATCAGCGCCGCTCCCGCACGCCCAGTCCCAGCACGACAAATAACAGCCAGATCCCCCGTCAGACGTTGGGCACCCGCCAGCTGGCGGCCAGTGCCACCAGTGCCAATCCCAACGCCACCATAAAGACCCCGTGGAAACTCCACACCTCCGCCACCACACCGGCGATAGCCCCCGCCATGATGGAGCCGGTGCGGATGCTGTTGGCAAACAGGGTGGTCGCCACCCCGGCCCGCCCCGGCATCAGATCCTGAAAGTAAGACATGCCGATCCCCGCCACGATACCGATGAAGATGGCGTTGAACAGCTGCAAGGCGATCAGGGCGTATTGGTCGGTGAGGGTCACCAGACCTGTGTAAAAGGCCGCGCCAGCCAGCACCGCCAGCAACATCATGGGGCGCTTGCCAAAGCGCGCGGTGTAATAACCCGCCAGCAGCATGAAGGGGATCTCCAGCGCCGCCGCCGTACCCATCAGGATGCCGGCAAGCTTCTCATCCATCCCGAGCTCGCGGGTAATGTAGAGCGGCATATTGATGAGATACATGCTGTTGCAGGTCCACATCAGGGTGGAGGCGATAAAGAGCGCCCGCACCGCCGGATCCCGCCAGCTGCTGACCCGCTCTGTCTCTTCGGCCATCTTGGGCAAAGGCAGAGAGGGCAGCCAGCGCCACACCACCAGGGCACAGAGCAGGTAGGCCAGTGCCGAGGCCAGATACATCAGCTCGAAACCGTAGCCGATGGCCAGCGCGAAGGCGATGGGTGGGCCTATGACCCAGGCCAGCGAAAACTGGGCCCGCATCACCGAGCTGAACATGTCCGCCCGCCGGTTGCGGCTGTCGGAGTACTCCCGCGCCAGCGCAAACAGCTGGGGGCTGGCCGTGGCCGCCAGCGCCGCCAGCATCACCCCCAGACTCGCCAACAGCCAGTAGTTGCGGTTCCAGGCAAACAACAAGGAGAGCGCCACCCCGGCAAAGCAGCAGCGCAGGATCAGTCGCTTGCGATCCCCCTTGTTGTCGGAGCGGTGGCCCAGCCACTGACTGACCAGAATGCCCACCACGGCGTTGATGGTATAGAAGAGCCCGACCAGAAAGGGGCGCACCTGCACCTCTTCGGCCAGAAACAGACTTAAGGTAGGCACCTGCAATGCCACCGCGACGCCGGTCATAAAAGTCACGGCAAGAAATGAAAGAGAGACGGGATCCGGGCGTTTGACCGCCGCTATCGACAAGCTCATAGGGTTACCACTGATTGGAAGGACGATACGGGCTAACGGGCGGCAGCCGTATGAAAATTCGGCGCCTATCTTATGTCACTATCAAGAGCGGGCTCAAGGATGGCATAAGCAGGTGTGCGCCTTGCGAGGGAGGCCGCGACCCCGTAGAGTGAAAGCCCATCCTGCCAGCACAAGGAGTTCGCATGTTTGATTTTGATCAGGAAGTAGACCGTAGTGGCACCATGAGCCTGAAATGGGACAAGTACAAGGGTCAGGATGTGCTGCCCATGTGGGTTGCCGATACCGACTTTGTCTCCCCCCCATCCGTGATCGAGGCGTTGACCAAACGGGTCGCCCACGGCATTTTCGGCTATTCACGCCCCTCGCCGCGACTGATCGAACTCATTATCGAACGGATGGCGACCCGCTATGGCTGGACTATCGAGCCCGAATGGCTGGTATTCCTGCCAGGCGTGGTGCCGGGGCTCAACCTCGCCTGCAAGGCCTGGAGCCAGCATGGTCGCGGCATCATCACCCCCAAGCCGGTCTATTACCCCTTCCTGCAGGCGCCGGGCTTCAATGATCGTCCCCTGCTCACCGTGCCGATGATTGAGGAAGCGGGTCGCTGGGTGCTGGATCTTGAAGAGCTGGAGCGTCAGGCCCCCGCCGCAGATCTGCTGCTGCTCTGCAACCCCCACAACCCGGGCGGCACCATCTTCACCCGTGACGAGCTGCTGGCCATCGATGCCATCGCCGCGCGCCACAATCTGGTGATCTGCTCCGATGAAATCCACTGCGATCTGCTGCTGGATAAAAACGCCCGCCACATTCCCTACGGCGCCATCAGTGCGCAAGCGGCCGAACGCTGCGCGGTGATGATGGCCCCGAGCAAGACCTTCAATATCGCCGGTCTCTGCTGCTCCTTCGCCATTATCCCCAACGCCCGTCTGCGCTTCAGGCTGCAACAGGCGATGCGCGGCATCAGCGCCGACGTCAACCTGCTGGGCTTTGTCGCCGCCGAAGCGGCCTATGAGGGTGGCGAACAGTGGCTGACCGAGCAACTCGACTATCTGGCGGCCAATCTGGCCCTGATCCAGCAGGCGGTTGCCCGCTGGCCCGGCGTCAAGCTGGCCAACCATCAGGCGACGTATCTGGCCTGGATCGATGTGAGCGCCCTTGGCCTTGCCGATCCCATCGCCTTCTTCGAGCAGGCCGGGGTTGGTCTCTCCCCCGGCGCCCAGTTTGGCGACGGTCAGTTCGTGCGGCTCAACTTCGGCTGCACCAGAGCACGGCTGACCGACGCGCTGGCGCGGATTGAGCGGGCAATCCTCAACCACAACAAGCCCTGATCAGCCAGCAACGGGATGGGCAAGCCCCATCCCTTTTTCCCTGTGTCATCAGCCAGCGGTCAACTCAGTCAACGGTCAATTATGTCTCTACGGATCTTGCATCACCTTCTGCTCCCACTCTGTGCACTCTCTGCGCTGCTCCCCTTTGGCAGCCAGGCGCTGACTATCGGAACGGGCCCGCTCAATGGGGTCTACTACCCGACCGGTGGCGCCATCTGCCGGGTGCTCAATGCCGGCCATGCCCTGCATGGGGACAGCTGCACCGTGCAGAGCACCCGTGGCTCGATGGCCAACCTCAAGGCACTCGACAAGGGGGACGTACAGCTGGCGCTGGTGCAGTCCGATGTGTTGCACCACGCTCTGCACGGCACCGGCCCCTTCAGTGGGCAGGGGGCCAACAATGAGCTGCGCAGCCTGTTTCGCCTCTATCAGGAGTCGTTGGCCCTGCTGGCCGCCCCCAATAGCGGCATCACCACCCTGGCAGATATCGAAGGGAAGCGGGTCTATCCGGGCAACAAGGGCGCCGGTGAGCAGATCACCAGCCAGGCCCTGATGGCAGCCATGGGATGGCAACCCGGGCAGTTTGCTGCCTATCAGCTCAAATCGGACAGCGAACCGCTGGAAGGGCTGTGCGATGGCTCGCTGGATGCCGCTTTTGTGGTAGCCGGTCACCCCAGTCTGGCGGTCGGCGACCTGATCAGCCGCTGCAAGGTGCGCCTCATCCCCATCGAAGGGGAGCAGATCGACACGCTGCTCAAGCAGCACCCCTACTACCAGCGCAGCCGCATCGCCGCCAACCTCTATCCGGGGCAGACTACAGCTATCAACAACATCGGGATGAGTGCCGAACTGGTGGCGCTGGCCAGCCTGCCGGACCCCATCGTCCGAACCGTGCGCGATACCCTGCTGGCCCGGGTCAAACAGTTCAGTCGGCTGCATCCTGCCCTGAGCAAGGTGACCCCCGAGCAGTTGCAGGCGCAAACCGAGCTACCCCTCCATGCGGGGATGTCGGATCAACCGCCAGCCCCCTTGCCACTGACCCCCGAGAAGTTAACCGCGGAACAGCTGATGCCGGAGCCGTTAGCACCAGCGCCATCGGCCTCGGAGGCGGCGCCCACGACAGGGCCGGTGAGTGCCGCCGACGGGGCGACTGCGCCCTCTGACGCGACCGCCACCAGCAGTGCCGCAGTGGCAACAGAAGCAACAGAGGTTAATCCCTTGCCCGAAGAGGCGCTCGAGGTCACCCCCGAACTCACTGCTACGCCGACCACCGAGGGGGAAAGAGTGGCTCCCTCTGCCGCAGCGTCAACGGTTCCATCACCATCGGCTGCCGTTTCGACTCAGTTGCCACAGAGCGCCTCTGCGGCAACTTCGCAGCAAGAGCAGGCAACCCAGCCGGCCAGCAGCGCGGTTGCTGACGAAACCCCACCGCAGGATAAAACCGATATACTTCCCTCCCCTGCCACCAGTGCAGCCACACCGCCGCAGCACTGAGTGGTCAGCACCCACAAACGCATCAGGGCAGCCTCGGCTGCCCTGATTATTGATATGCGTTCGATAGTGGCGCAGTCGATTGGCCTGTTCACCTTGCCGTACAGCTATGGCTCTATCACCCGGGTCAGATAGGGGTTGGGCTTCTGGATCTCCTCCTCCACCCAGTGCAGCAACTGCTTGATGGCCCGCGACAACACCTGATTCTGGCGCACTACGTAGCCCAGACTGGTACCGGGAAAGTCGCCGAGGCTGGTGACCGGCGCGGTGAGGTTGAGTCGCGGATGCAGGGAAAAGTCCGGCACGATGGCGACACCAAAGCCCGCCTCGGCCCAATCCAGCTGGGCGTCCACGCTGCCCACCTCCATGATGCGGCAGGGGGGCAAGGCCAGCAGCGGCAGGGACGGGTCGATCAGCGCCCGAGTACGGGTGTCGTGACCGAGCAGGATCAGGGTCGGCTCGTCGAGGGGATCGCTCTCCCCCGCCACCGCCCGCGCCTGCCAGCGGGCAAGGCCGTGGCCCAGCGCGCACCAGGTCACCTGTTGCAGCTCGGTATAGAAGAGCGGTTCGCTGCGCTTTTGCGCCATGACAAAACCCAGATCCGCCTTGCCCGCCTTGACCAGCTCGGCGGCCTGATCCGAAGTGGTGTTGAACAGAGTGAGGTCGATGCCGGGAAACTCCCGTTTGAAGCGCTGGAACGGCTGGATCAGCAGCAGGCGGGAGATGATGTCGCTGGCGGCGATGGCCAGCGTCCCCTGACTCAGCTGGTTGAGGGCATTGAGATCGGACTGGCAGAGCTGCAACTCGGCAATGGTGCGCTCGGCGCTTTGCAGCAGCCGCTCCCCCGCCTGCGTCAGGCGAAACGGGCTGCGCTCGATCAGCCGCACCCGGGTCGCCTGCTCCAGCCGCTTGATATGCAGGCTGACATTGGGCTGGGTCATGTGCAGCTCGGTGGCTGTCTGGCCAAAATGTTGCAATCGGGCCAGGGTGACAAAGGTTTGCAACCAGTGAATATCCAGCATAAGAGTCCCTCAACCCGCAATGTGCGGGGCTTGCCAGGCAAAATCGGACGGTTTGCCGCTAAATTGGCCATAATTATATGGTTCTCTTATCGGAATTATAAAGATAATTAATTTTTCTAATCCGCATCAGGCTCCTAGGATGGACGCCTAACGTCTTAGGAGAAAGAGTCATGTCGTCTATCGTAGTCGTAGGTGCTAACTGGGGTGATGAAGGCAAAGGCCGCATCGTGGATTATCTGGCAGGTCAAGCTGGCGCCAGCATTCGCTTCCAGGGCGGCAACAACGCTGGCCACACCGTGGTCAACGACCTTGGCACCTTCAAGCTGCACCAGGTTCCGAGTGGCGTATTCAACCCGGATTGCCTGGTTGTCCTCGGCCCGGGCATGGTGATCAGCCCCGAGAAACTGACCGTCGAGCTCGAGGAAGTCAAAGCCTCCGGCGTGACTCCGAAGCTGGCCATCTCTGACCGCGCAACTCTCTGCCTGCCGCTGCACGCACTGGAAGATACCCTGGAAGAGCAACGTCTGGGTGACGGCGCCTATGGCTCCACCCGTCAGGGCATCGCCCCTGCCTACGGCGATCGCGTGATGAAGAAAGCAATCCTGGTTGGCTGGCTGAAACAGCCGGACGTGCTGGTCGAGCGCATCCAGTTCATGCTGGACTGGAAACTGCCGCAGATGAAGGCTATCTACCCCTCCTTCGAATTCACCCAGACTGCCCAGGAGATGGCCGACTGGCTGCTGGAAGTCTCTGCACCCTGGATCGACGCAGTGTGCAACGTCAGCATGCCGCTCAAAGCGCTGCAGGCTGAAGGCAAGACCCTGCTGTTCGAAGCCCAGCTGGGCGCTGGCCGTGACCTGATCTACGGCGAATACCCCTGGGTGACCTCCTCCCACGTATCTGGCGCCTACGCCGGTATCGGTGGCGGTCTGCCGGGTCTGCGTCCGGAGCGCGTCATCGCTGTGGCCAAGGCATTCAGCTCCTCTGTCGGTACCGGCACCCTGCTGACCGCCATGGAGAACCAGGACGAGTTCCGCAAGATCACCAATGAGTTCGGCGCTACCACTGGCCGTCCCCGCGATGTCGGTTACTTCGACGCCGTCGCCACCAAGAACGGTGTCGAGCTGCAAGCCGCCACCGAAGTGGCTCTGACCAAGCTGGACTGCCTGACCGGTCTGCCGGATCTGAAGATCTGCGTGGCCTACGAAGGTGCCCACACCGAGAACCCGATTTGGCCGCAAACCGCTGCCCTGAAGCCGGTTTACGAGCAGATGGAAAGCTGGAGCGAAGACATCACCGGCTGCCGCACTTTCGAAGAGCTGCCCAAAGCGGCCCAGCAGTACGTGCTGCGTATCGAAGAGCTGCTCGGCGTACCGGTTCCGATGGTTTCCGTCGGCCCGGGCCGTGACGAGATGATCCTGCGCTAAGCCGCACCTCTTATCGTCAAACAAAAAACCGGCATCCCTGATGCCGGTTTTTTTATGGCTGCCGTTTACCTTCTTGCCATGAAACCACCAAAAGGCTCAATTAACTCACCAATCGACCTCACCTTGAGTCGTTCTGCAACAAAATCCTGTCCCACCCTCGCTAAAGTGAACCCGTTACCACACGAGGAGTCACCCGATGAAATTGCTCAAACAGAGTGCCCTGTTGCCACTGCTCTGCCTGACGGCCATGCCAGCCTTTGCCATGACCCTGAAGAGCACGGACATTCACGAAGGCCAGTTGATGGACAAACAGTTCAGCTTCAACGGCTTTGGCTGCAGCGGCGACAACCACTCGCCCCAGCTGAGTTGGCAAGATCTGCCGGCAGGCACCAAGAGTGTTGCCATCACCGCCTATGACCCCGATGCCCCCACCGGCAGCGGTTGGTGGCACTGGCTGGTGGTGAACCTGCCTGCCACCCAGAGCGAGCTGGCCAGCAATGCCTCCGGCAAGCTCAAGCAGGGGTTGGAGATCCGCACCGACTTTGGCAGCCAGGGTTACGGCGGCCCCTGCCCGCCCGCTGGTCACGGCATGCACCGCTATCAGTTCACCGCCTGGGCCCTGCCCCATGATCTCGAGGTAAAGGCTGATACCCCGCCCGCTATGGTAGGCTACATGCTCAATAGCATGGCGCTCGGCAAGGCCACCCTGACCGCCACCTTCGTCACTCCCTAGGAGCCAACCGGATGAGCACTCCCCTGCTGCAACAGAGCCACTATCTCGGGATCCGCCAGCAGCCCCTGCATCGGGTGCTCATCTATGCCCCAACCCTCATCTGGGTCACCCAGGGGAGCAAGCAACTATGGTGGCGCGAGCGGCGTCTGTCGTTTGACAGGGAGCGGTGGCTGCTGATCCCGGCAGGCCACCAGCTCACCTTCGTCAATCAGCCGGAGCAGGGCAAGTTTCGCTCCCACGCCATCACGCTGCTCACTCCGCCGCCACCAGAATGGCTGGCCGAGTCAGCCCCTTCCCACGCCGATCTGGAGGAACCCGCTGTCAAGGTCACCCCCGGGCTCGCCTTCTGCTTTGAGCTCATCAGCACCATGGCCGAACGGGGACTGAGCGAGGCGACCCAGGCCGAACTGCTGCGCGGCTTCTATGCCGAACTGCGGGCCGCCAACGCCCTCGGGTTACTCTTTCCCGCCAGCACCATGACCCTCGCAGAGCGGCTGGCACGCTACCTGGCGGTGGAACCCGGCATCGACCACACCCTGGAGGCGGTGGCCCCCCACTTCTCCATGAGCCGCGCCTCCATGGTGCGCAAGCTGACCGCCGAAGGTCGCAGCTTTCGCCAGTTGCTGGCTAAGGTGCGCATGAGCCACGCCCTCAACCTGTTGCAACAGGGCTTGACCCCGCTGGAGGTTGCCCTCGCCTGCGGTTATGACTCCCCCAGCCGCTTTGCCGCCCGCTTCAAACAGGAGTTTGGCCTGACGCCCCACCAATACCTGCACACCTGCCCTGCCAGATTGGCGAGCAACGAAAAGTAAAATATTACTTAAAGACCATTCTATGTAACCTGATGTAACCCGGTGATCCCGCTCACATTGCCGCCTCTTCAGAGTGTGATCTCGCGCCAACGCTCCCTTTCCCCTTGCCATACAATGGCTACCGAACACCTTTTCACTAAAAAAAGCGTAAAAAATCTTCCTTTTAACCTACATAAACGGAATTGGAGCGAGAAATGTTTCGTAAAACTTTACTCTCGGTAGCCCTCGGCACCGCCCTGTTCGGACTGACCGCCTGCAACGATAACCAGACAGAGAGCAGCACAGTCGCCAAACCGGAGCAGGCCATCCAGTACAAGGACGTGATCAACCGTCGGGGAACACCGACCCAATTCCGCGACTTTGACAGCTACTCCAACCTCAAATACAACCCGCTGCTCGATCTGGGGGCATGGCACGGTTTCCTGCTGCCTGCCAGCGACAAGGAGTGGGGGGGCTTTACCGGCCCCATGGTCATCTCCGAGGAGTACAGCCTCTTCTTTGCCAGCGAGCTGGACAAGCTCACCCTGAGCGATGCAAGCGGCCGCCCGTTCCCGCTCACCAGCGCCCGCAAGCAGGAGGTGTACGCCATTCCCGGTGCGCTGGTGCAACGCTTCGAGTTCGAGCCCTTTACGCTGGAGCTGGAGCTGCGTTATGGCGATGCCCGCACCGCCCTTATCCGCACCCGACTCATCAATCAGACCGATGCACCGCTCACCCTCAACCTCAACTGGCAGGGCGAGTTGCTCAATCAATGGGATGCCAAGGATACGATTGCCAGCAAATATCCAGGCTGGACTCGCACCATCAGCGAGAGCGACAAAGGAATCGAATTCCAGTTCGGCAAACTGCGCAGCACCTGGAACATCATGCAGAGCGGCAGCGCCCGCTATCGCATCGACCGCACCCTGCCAAGCCGCACCACCCTCGACCAGAAGACACTGGGCTATCAAAGTGACGCCAGCATTACTCTGGCCACCAAGGGGAGCGAGGATATCTACACCCTGCAGAGCTATCTCCACTCCGCAGATGACGCCAGCCGCCATCAACAGAGCCGTCAAGCCCTGCTTGCCGACCCGGCCAGCTATTTTGCCGACTCCATCCGCCGCTGGGAGGGCTACCTTGCCAACGGTCTCTCCAATCAGGGGATCCCCGAGTCGGAGCGTCGCATCGCCGTCAAGGCGATGGAGACCCTCAATGGCAACTGGCGCTCCCCAGCTGGCGCCATCCTCCACGACGGGGTAACCCCCTCCAATACCGCCCGCTGGTTCGACGGCGTCTGGGCTTGGGACAGCTGGAAGCACGCCTATGCCATGGCACACTTCAACCCGGAGGTGGCCAAGAACAACGTGCGCGCCATGTATGACTATCAGGTACAGCCGGATGATCCGGTGCGACCACAGGATGCGGGCATGGTGATCGACGCCGTCTTCTACAACAAGCAGGCTGATCGCGGTGGCGATGGCGGCAACTGGAACGAGCGCGACACCAAGCCGCCCCTCTCCGCCTGGGCCATCTGGGAAATCTACAGCGCCACCAAGGACAAGGCCTTTATCGCCGAGATGTATCCCAAGCTGCAGGCCTACCACGACTGGTGGTACCGCGCGCGGGACAACAACCGCAACGGCATCATCGAATATGGCGCCACCAAGCATGTGGAGCACAACGACGAGTACGGCAATATCACCTTCAAGGTGCAGTACTCCAACGGTATTCCCGCCGGGCTGGATCTCTCCAGCTGTACCAGTGAGGGGGATGGCTGGTATGCCTGCGCCGGTATGCCGCTCTATCAACAGGTGTTGAACGTGGGCGGGTACAGCGACATGGATATCGGTGCCCAGCACGGCGCCGGTTGGGAGTCCGGCATGGACAACGCCGCCCGCTTCGGCTTTATCGAACCGGGCCAGCTGCAACGCTATGCCGACAAGACCTATGACGGAGATTTGGCCAAGGCACGTCAGGACTGGAACGTCGCCTTCTTTGAAAACCATCAGGACAATGGCGATTTGATCGGCTTCTCCATCGATCAGGAGTCGGTGGAGCTCAACGCCTTCCTCGCCAAGGAGAAACGCATTCTGGCAGACATGGCCGACCTGCTTGGCAAGCCGGACGACGCGAGCCGCTACCGCGATGGCGCGGCCCAGCTGGCTGGTTACATCAACAGCTGCATGTTCGATGAGGCGTCAGGCTTCTATTACGATCGTCAGATTGCTCAGGGGGATGTGGCTGACGGCAACGGCTGCGTCGGCAAATTGCTGACCGCTCGCGGCCGTGGCCCGGAAGGGTGGAGCCCGCTCTGGGCAGAGGTCGCAGACAAGGAGAAAGCGGCGCGGGTGCGTGAGGTGATGCTCAACGCCCAGGAGTTCAACACAAAGATTCCGCTGGGCACAGCCGCACTCACCAACCCGGCCTACGACCCCAATATCTACTGGCGCGGCCGGGTATGGCTCGATCAGTTCTACTTCGGGGTGAAGGGGCTGGAGAACTACGGCTACCGCAGCGATGCCGAGGCTCTGGTCAACAAGCTATTCAACAACGCAGAGGGCTTGGCGGGCAGCGGCCCCATCCGCGAAAACTACAATCCGGAGACCGGCGCCATGCAGGGGGCAAGCAACTTCAGCTGGAGCTCGGCCCACCTCTATATGCTCTATCGCAACTTCCTCAAGCCACAGGAATAAGCCTCGAGAGAGGATGCCCCCCTTCGGCTTGATGCATCAGGTGGCCTTGTAGAGTGTTGCCATACTGATTGAGCAAACTGAGCACTCGGGAAATATTGCTCAGGCGCTTGCTGCACCCCCGCAAAAAATGGTGATAGCGGGGGAATAAAAAACAACCCGGCACGAATACCGGGTTGTTTTTTTATCAGAGAGACGAACTCAGCTCTGGCCTTGCAGCGCCTGCTGCAACTCCTCTTCGCTCCAGATGGTAATGCCAAGCTCCTGTGCCTTGGCCAGCTTGGAACCGGCCGCTTCCCCCGCGACCAGCACATCGGTCTTGGCAGATACAGAGCCCGCCACCTTGGCCCCCAGCGCCTGCAATGCCGCCTTGGCGTCGTTGCGCGACAAGGTGGTCAGGGTGCCGGTCAGCACGAAGGTCTTGCCGGCAAAGGGTTGCTCCGCGGCCTCTTTCTTCTCGATGGCCGGCCACTGGATGCCGGCAGCCAGCAAGGCTTCCAGCACCTCCACGTTGTGGGGCTGACGCAGGAAGTAGTAGACATGCTTGGCCACCACATCACCCACATCGGCCACTTCGAGCAGTTGCTCCACCGAGGCCGCGCGCAGGGCATCCAGGGTGAGGAAGTGGTTGGCAAGGTTGAGCGCAGTCGCCTCCCCCACTTCACGGATCCCCAGGGCAAACAGGAAGCGCGGCAGGGTGGTACTGCGCGCAGCATCGATAGCAGCCACCAGATTGAGGGCCGATTTTTGCCCCATCCGCTCAAGACCGGCCAGCTGGATGGCATTGAGGCTGAAGAGATCGGCGGGGGTCTTCACCAGCCCCTTGTCCACCAGCTGCTCGACAATCTTGTCGCCAAGGCCGTCCACATCCATGGCGCGACGGGCGGCGAAGTGCTTGATCGCCTCCTTGCGCTGCGCCTCGCAGAACAGGCCACCGGAGCAGCGGGCAACCGCTTCCCCTTCCAGCCGCTCCACTGCCGAACCACACACCGGGCACTCGGTCGGGAAGAGAATTTCACGCGCATCAACAGGGCGCTGTGCCTCCACCACGGCCACGATCTGCGGGATCACGTCCCCTGCCCGGCGCACGATCACGGTATCGCCGACCATCACGCCAAGGCGCTCGATCTCGTCGGCGTTGTGCAAGGTAGCGTTGGAGACAGTCACGCCGCCGACAAACACCGGTTTGAGCTTGGCGACCGGGGTCACGGCGCCGGTGCGGCCGACCTGAAACTCGACGTTCTCCAGCTCTGTCATCTCCTCCTGCGCCGGGAACTTGTGGGCGGTCGCCCAGCGCGGGGCGCGGGCCACAAAGCCCAGCTCTTCCTGCAGGGGGATGGCATCCACCTTGTAGACCACGCCGTCGATCTCATAAGGGAGCTCGCCACGACGGACCAGAATGTCGTCGTGGAACGCCTGACAACCGGCGGCCCCCTCTTTGAGCTTCACCTCGGGACTAAGCGGCAGACCCCACTCCTTGAGCTGATTGAGGCGACCAAAGTGAGAGTCACCGAGCAGCTCGCCGCCAACACCGACACCGTAAGCGTAAAAGCTCAGGGGACGGCTGGCGGTGATACGTGAATCGAGCTGACGCAGGCTGCCGGCGGCGGCGTTGCGCGGGTTGACGAACACCTTCTCGCCTGCGGCCAGCGCCTTGGCGTTCATCGCCTCGAAACCGGCCTTGGGCATAAAGACTTCGCCACGCACTTCCAACCGCTCGGGCCAACCAGAGCCCCGCAATGCGAGAGGAATGGCCTTGATGGTACGCACGTTCTCGGTGATCTCCTCACCGGTGGCGCCATCGCCCCGGGTGGCCGCCTGCACCAGCTGACCATTTACATAGAGCAAGCTCACCGCCAGACCATCGAGCTTGGGCTCGCAGCAGAAGGTGAAACGCACGTCACGCTTGAGGCGATCGCTCATCCGTTGTTCGAACGCCTGCAACTCTTCGCTGCTAAAGACGTTATCCAGACTCAGCATGGGGATCTCGTGGCGCACCTGTTTGAAGGTGGTCAGTGGCTGACCGCCGACCCGCACACTCGGCGAAGCCGGGGTTTTCAGCTCGGGGTGGTCAGCCTCCAGTGCGATCAATTCGCGCATCAGACGGTCGTATTCGGCATCCGGCACTGTGGGGTTATCCAGCACATAGTACTGGTGACCATATTCGGTAAGCAGTTCACACAATTGACGGTGGCGGGAGAGGGTGTCGCTCATGAAAAAGTCTCGAAGTGTGATTGAACATACGGCCGGGGTAGAAACAAAAATGCGGTACCTGGGTACCGCACTTTTTCTTCACTCGACCCGCATGGCGTATTAGTCGCGACTGGCCTCGTAGGCAGCCAGTTCGTGACGGTAACGGGCAATGGTCTCGTCGCTCAGCGGGCTGCGATCCATATCGGTCAGCATGGCATCGAGATCGCTGGCCAGCTGATCGGCAGCCTGCAGCATATCCTCGAAGGCAAACGCGGCATTGCTGCGCAGCGGCAGTTGCATGAACAGGGAGACACCCGGCGTGGTGAACTGCTCCATCCGGTACGGGTTGAAGGTACCCGGCTTGACCATGTTGATCATGGAGAAGAGCACTTCACCCTTGCCGTTGGGATCTTCGTGACGGTGGAAAATATCCATCTCGCCAAACTTGAAGCCCAGCGCCATCAGGGATGAGAGCAGGGTCGCACCTTGCAAGTCGTGACCCGGACGGCCCATCAGGTTGATGACATAGACATCCTGCCAGATCTTCTCGACCGGCTGGGGCGCCATGCGCGGCTCTTCCACCACAGGAGCAGGTGCCACATAGGCCGGCTCTTCATAAACAGGCTCGGGAGCCACATGGCGGGGCTGCGGCTGATATTCCGGCTCGGGAGCACGCACCGGTTCGGCACGAACGGTGTCGGCGGTACGGACTGTCTCTGCACGGGCACCAAAAGTCGGAGCGGTCGCGTAGGCGGGCTCGACCAGCGGCTCGTCATCCAGCGACTGCATCATGGGCTCGCGCTGGGGACGGGAACGGTAGACCGGGGTACGACGATTGACCTGAGCAGGTTTGCGCACCGGCGCGGCGGGCGCCTCGTCGATCTCCTCGGGCAGCGGTTCGTCGAACGCTTCCTCCTCTTCATAGACAGGAGGGGGCGGAACCGGGCGGGCAGCAGGCTTGCGCACTACGGGCGGCGGCAGATCGTCCTCGTCATCTTCATCATCAAAGGTGGGGACTGCAGGGCGACGACCGAGTTCCGGCTGGCGGCTCTCTTCACTGCGCAGCTTAGGCTCGGCACGACGGCCACCACTGACCACGCGTACCTGGCCGATGCCATCGCTGTCGAAGGCGTCGTTATCACGGTCCCGCGACTTGGAGTCCATCCGTCCAATCGGTTTCTCTTTGATCGGTGCCTGACGATTCTTTTTGTTGCTCCACAACCCGTGAATGAGCAATGCCGCAATAGCAATACCGCCCAGGGCAACCAAGATGTAACGCAATTCCTGCATTAGCTGCTTCTCTTTCTAGTTTTGCTCAGCCAAAGCGACGGCTTCACCGATATCGACCGACACAATGCGAGAAACCCCGGGCTCTTGCATCGTGACGCCAACCAGCTGCTCAGCCATCTCCATGGAGACCTTATTATGACTGATGTAAACGAACTGTACTGTGCTCGACATCTCTTTGACAAGAGAACAGAAGCGACCGACGTTCACTTCATCGAGCGGTGCATCCACCTCATCCAGCAGACAAAAAGGTGCTGGGTTGAGTCTGAAGATGGCAAAAACCAGCGCAAGCGCGGTTAACGCCTTCTCCCCCCCGGAAAGCAGGGCAATGGTAGCATTCTTCTTACCCGGAGGTCTCGCCATGATGCTCACTCCGGCCTCCAAAAGATCATCGGAGGTAAGCTCAAGCCAGGCACTGCCCCCACCGAACACTTTTGGAAACAGGGATTTTAAATCTTCGTTGACCTTATCGAAAGTGTCCCGGAACCGTATTTGTGTCTCTTTATCAATTCTTTTAATGGCTTGGCTCAAGGTTTCCAGCGCTTGCTCGAGATCCTGACACTGATTTTCAAGATAGGTTGCCCGGGTTTTCGCCTCTTCGTACTCCTCCAGCGCCGCCAGGTTGATGGCGCCGAGCGCCTCCACTTGCGCCTCCAGAGTCTGGATCTCCTGCCGCAGCTTGCTGCGATCAGCGGCGATCAGCACCGCCTGATCGAGGTCTACCAGCCGAATCCCCAACTCTTCGAACTGCTCGTGCAGCCCCTGTCGACGGGTGAGGTTGCGTTCGCGCTCAAGACGCAGGGTCGCCAGCTTCTCTTGCAACGTCACCAGCTGCTTGTGATCGGCACTTCTGGCCTGTTCCAGCTCACCCAACTGGCGCTCCAGCTCCGCAAGCCGTTGATGGCAGGCGAGCTGCTGCGCCTCCAGATTGCGCTGCTCGGCCAGCAGGGGCGCCAGATCCGGCACTGCTTCGCTATCCGGCCCTTTCAGCCCGGCCAGCTCCAGCCCGAGCCTCGCCAACTCCTCTTCACCTAGGGTAATGAGTTGGCGCAGATTGCCCAACTCCAGTTGCAAACGCTGGCAGGCCGCTTGTTGCTGCTCGCGGCGCACACGGGCCTCGTCGACCGCCCGCTCGCAGCGGGTCAACAGCTCCTGAGCAACCAGCAACCCTTGCGTCAGCGGCTCCCCCTGCTCCTGCAACTCGGCAAGGCGCGCCTCATCGAGTTCCAGTTGTTCACGGGCGCTGGCCAGTCGCTCTGCCTCTTCGGCCTGCTCCTGATCAAGCCGGATCAGCTCTTCGCCGAGCTGACCGAGCCGCTGCAACCGCTCCTGCCGCTGACCCTGTTGCAGGCTCCAGGCTTCGCGCAGTTGTTGCCATTTCTGCTCTTGCTCGCGCAAGGTTCGCTGCGACAACTCCTGCGCACTGGCAAGCTGGGCACGCCGGGCATCGGCAGCCACAAGTTGCTCGCTCAGCTGTGCCAGCCCTGCGGCAACCCTCTCCTGCTCGGTATGCAACCGCTCACGCTCACCGAGCAGCGCCATGGTGCCGAGCGCCGCGCCCTGCCCCAGATCTGCCCAGTTTGGCCCCAGCCAGTCGCCAGCAGGAGTCAGTACCGACTCACCGGCCGCAAGGCTTGGCTGGCGGGCCAATGCGGTCTCCCGGCTCTCCACCAGCCAGATGGCATTGAGGAAGGCGGGAATATGCTCGCCGCCCAGTTGCGCCGCCAGCGTACCGGCAACCGCCGGTTGCGCCGGGCCAATCCAGAGCCCCTCTTGCGCCAGATTGCACTCGTCCGCCGGCGTTGCGGTGAGCCAGCGACCCAGCACCTTGTCGAGCGCCGGTGCCCACTCGGGGGCAACCTGCAGTCGATCGGCCAGGGTCGCCCCCTCCATCTGTTCGCCGAGGATCTGATCCAGGGTCGCCAGCCGCGCCTCCAATTCCCGTTGCAGGCTCAACTGCTGGCCATGCAGCTGCTTGAGTTGTTCATGGGCGTCGACCGCCTGCGCCAGCTGCTCGGTCAGCTCGCCATTGGCCGCCCGCGTCAGCTCCAGCTCACCACTCATGGCATCGAGGGCCGGTTGCAGATCGTCGGCCTCTGTACCGAGGGGGCCAGCACGTTCATCTTCCAGCTTGAGGCGCGCCAGCCGGGTCTTGGCTTGCAGCTCCTGCAAACCACCCAACCGGGTACGAGTCTGGTTGAGCTGCCCCTGCAACCCGGCCAACTGTTGCTGCCACTGCTGCTGGCGCAAGCGGGCCTGTTCCAGCTGCTCGCTGGCGTGCTGGCGGGCCTCCTGCTGCTCGGTGAGCAACTGCTCACACTGCTCCAGCCGCGCGCTCTCCTGCTCGGCGCGCAATACCCCTTCGGTCAGTTGATCCTGCTGGCTGGCAAGCTGCGCCTTGCGGGTAGCAATCCGCTCGCCCAGCGCCTCTGCACGGGCCTGCCAGTCGCGCCCCAGTTCACTCTGGTGCAGTTGCTGTTGTTCGAGGCGGGCGATAGCTTGCCCACCGAGAAAAATCTGTTGCTGACGGCTCGCCTGCTCGGCTTGCGCCTCTTGTCTGGCGACCGACAGGGTGACGTGGCGCCCCTCATCGGCGGTGCGCTTGGCATCGAGCGCCGCCAGCGCCTGCTCGGCCTGCGCCAGTTCGGTTTTGGCCTCGCCAAGGCGCGTCTCCAGCGCCCACAACTCGGAGCCAATCAGCTCGGCGCGAGCAGCGCGCGAACGACTCTTGAGCTGTTTGTAGCGCTCGGCCGTTTCGGCCTGGGCTTTGAGGTGGTCAAGGCGCGAACCCAGCTCGCCACGAATATCGCCGAGGCGCTCCAGATTTTCCTGAGTGTGGCGAATGCGCTGCTCGGTCTCGCGGCGCCGCTCCTTGTAGCGGGAAACCCCGGCCGCTTCTTCCATAAAGAGCTTGAGATCGGCCGGACGTGACTCCACCAGTCGGCTGACAGTGCCCTGCTCGATGATGGCGTAACTGCGGGGGCCAAGACCGGTGCCGAGGAAGAGGTCGGTCACATCCTTGCGGCGGCACTTCTGGCCGTTGATCTGATAGTGGTTGGAGCCATCGCGCAGCACTTCGCGGCGCACCGAGATCTCGGTAAAGCGGCCGAACTCGCCGGGCACCCGGTTATGGGGATTGTCGAACACCAGCTCCACCGAGGCGCGACCGTGCGCACTGCGGTTGATGGAGCCGTTGAAGATGACATCGGTCATGTTCTCGCCGCGCAGATGGCGGGCGGAGCTCTCCCCCAGCACCCAGCGCACCGCGTCGATGACGTTGGATTTGCCACAGCCATTGGGGCCCACCACGGCGGTCATGTCTGCCGACAGTTCGATGCGGGTCGGCTCGACGAACGACTTGAAGCCGGCGAGTTTGATCAGTTTCAGACGCATGGCGACCTGTATCAGTGGCTAAATAAAGAGGATGCGGGCAGGTGACTTTACCAAATCCAGACCCGGCTTTGTTTGTAATATGCAGGCATCATCCCCATTCATGCCCGATTTTTGGTCGCCACGGCACGAAATAAGGAATAGTCGGCGACTTTACCAAATCAAAGGCTTGTTTGTAATATGCTGGCAGTTCTCCCATGCATAGATGGAGCTCACATGAGCCAATCACCCCATATGGTCAAAGATTCAATCAGCGGTGCAGACTACTTTCTGCGCGGTTTTTCCCTCATTCGCCAACCGGGCATCCGCACCTTTGTGCTGATCCCCCTGCTGGTCAACTTCGTGCTTTTTGCCGGGGCCTTCTATGCCCTGTTGCTGCAACTGGACGGCCTGTTCGCCTGGCTCCATCAGCAGATCCCCGCCTGGCTCGACTGGCTGGACTATCTGCTGTGGCCCATCGCCCTCATCACAATCCTGGTGGTCTTCTCCTTTATCTTCAGCTCGGTTGCCAACTGGGTCGCAGCTCCCTTCAACGGCCTGCTGGCGGAGAAGGTGGAGCAGATCCTCACCGGCCAGCCCGCCAATGACAGCGGCATGCTGGATATCGTCAAGGATGTGCCACGCACCTTCGGCCGCGAATGGACCAAGCTGAAGTATTACCTGCCCAAGGCCATCGGCTGCCTGATCCTGTTTCTGATCCCTGTGGTGGGCCAGACCCTGGCGCCGGTGCTCTGGTTCCTGTTCAGCGCCTGGATGATGGCGATCCAGTATGTGGATTATCCGTTCGACAACCACAAGATCGACTTCATCACCATGCGCGACGCCTTGAAGCAGCGCCGCGGCAAGTGCCTCAGCTTCGGCGCTTTGGTGACCCTCTTCTCCGCCATTCCGGTGGTAAACCTCTTCGTGATGCCGGTTGCCATCTGTGGCGCCACCGCTATGTGGGTCGATCACTACCGGCAGGAGCAGTTGGGGCGCTAACCCTTGAACATTGATTAGAAAAAGGCACCCGAAACGGTGCCTTTTTCGTATTTAGCATGAATTAAATTAATGCATGCATTCGATAGCTTGTCCCATATGACACGAGTTGGTAGGATTCTGGCCTTTCTCGTTCCCTGGGATATCTCATGTTACATGCACTCTTCTTGGTGGGCCTGGTGGCCGAAGGGATGACCGGCGCGCTGGCCGCGGGTCGGCGACGGATGGATCTGTTTGGTGTGGTGATCATCGCCTCGGCGACGGCCATCGGTGGTGGCACTATCCGCGATGTGCTGCTGGGCCACTATCCGCTGCTCTGGATTGAGCATCCGGAATACGTGCTACTGGTTGCGGCAGCCGCGATGGCGGGTGTGGTCTCCGCCCCCCTGATGCGCTACCTCGGCAAGCTGTTCATGGCCCTTGATGCCCTGGGACTGGTGGTCTTCTCCATCTTCGGTGCGGCTCGAGCGCTGGATATGGGCCACGGCGCCGGTATTGCCTGCATCATGGCGGTAGTGACCGGGGTCTTTGGCGGGGTGCTGCGGGATCTGCTCTGCCAGCGGATTCCACTGGTATTTCGTCGCGAGCTCTATGCAGCCATTTCGCTGATCACCGCAGCCCTCTACTGTCTGGCGCTGGATCAGGGCTTGCCCACCAACTGGGCCGCGTTCGGTTCCATCGGGATCGGCTTTGTACTACGACTGCTGGCGGTTCGCTTCAAGTGGGGTCTACCCACCTTCGACTATCAGTACGCGACCCACTGAGTACGCCAGCTTCTGGCGAGGCGGGTTGGATTGCGAGCAACAAAAAAGCGCCCGAGTGGCGCTTTTTTCATGGACGGTCTGCGACTCAGTTAATCCCTTCCGAGCTGAAGAAGGTCGCCTTGTCGGCGATAAAGCGGATCTTGATGTTCTTCCCTTCCCCGCCCCAGAGGCAGCTCGTAGTGCCCAGCGCATCATCACAGCGCTCCGCCTTGCCCAGAATGGTGCTGGCCTCAGCGTAGCTCATCCCCATCTTCAACTGGTCGTAATTTTCACGGTTGAGCTTGCTGCAACCGGTCAACAACAGGGCGATCAGGCCGCCAATCACTATCTTTTTCATCGCTATCTCCTCTCTGGTGGGAAGAGCTTGGCAGCTTGCCATCCCCTTTACCAGCTGCGCACCGGGCCGGTATCGAGGTGAACGAAGTTATCACGGGGATAGTAACCAACCCCACCCACCTTGAGCTGGAGCGCCGCCTTGCGCAGATGGGCCAGCTGTACGCCGGGGATCCGCACATCCACCGCCTGCCCCAGGGTGTGGTAGCTGTGTTTGGCCACGCCGTGGCTCTTGTGGCGCTTCTGACGATTGGTTGCCGGGGCGCGATAGCCGGAGATCAGCTGAATTTCGCTGCGCCGACCCAGCTTGTGCTGCAACAGGAACAGCTGATCAAACAGCTTCTTGTCGATGTTGAACACTTCATTGCGCCGGTAATCGCGGAAGATGTGGTTGAGCTCGGCCAACCCGTCGCTCAGATAGTGGCCGTTCTCCCAATAGCTGGCGCGCACCCGCTCGCCGGTATTGAGATTGAAGAAACTGAGTTCACGCCCGGTGGTACTGCGGCTGGCCAGTGCAGGGAAGGAGATCAGCGAGCTGCCCAGCAGGCAACCGGCTCCCAACAACAGGCGACGTCGACTTATCTCTTGTTCCAGCATAAGGGGTTCGTCCATCGCAGATTCAAGCGAAAAATAGTTGAATAAGATCACTGATTGAATGTGATACAGGCGTTTGAAACTACCCTCCGGCGGGGGGCCCTGTCAAACCTCAATCGCCCATAGAAAAGCCCGGCACAGGCCGGGCTTTTCACTCTGTGGCAGGGATCACAGCAGGCGGCTCTGGAAGCTGACCCGATCAAATCCGTAGATGTCGTTACGCAGTTGCTGGCGACCATTTTCGTCGATCCAGCTGCTCCAGTAGACGGTAAAGACCGGGATAGGCGTGGTGAGCGGCAACCATTTGGTCTGGCTCTCCTTGAGGATATTGGCCACCTTGTCCGGCTGATAGCGGGAGTCCGCCAACAACAGCTCGGCCAGATCGTCCGCATGTTCCACCCGGATGCAGCCCGAACTGAAGGCGCGAGCCCCCTGCTCGAACAGCGCCTTGCGCGGGGTGGAGTGCAGATAGATGGCGTCATTGTTGGGCAGGTAGAACTTGTAGCGCCCCAGAGCATTGTGATCCCCCGGCTTTTGCCGCAGGCGATAGGGGAAACCGGCGGCCAGCGCCTGATGCCACCCCTCTTCGGTGAACTGGACCGGATTGCCCTCGCTGTCGATCACCTCGAACTGCTCGCGACTCAGATAGGCGGGATCGCGACCCAGCTTGGGCAGGATGTCCTTGCTCAGGATGGAGCGCGGCACATGCCAGGAGGGATTGAGCACGATGGAGCGAATTTCGCTGGCCAGAATGGGCGTGGCCCGCTGCTCCTTGCCGACGATGACCCGGCTGGTAAACACCTCGTTGCCGGACTCCACCACGCTCAGGCGGTAGTCGGGAATATTGACCAGCACGTAGCGGCCACCGGCGAGCTGATCCACCAGATCGCGACGCCACAGGTTGCGCAGCAGCAGGCTGGCGCGCACTTGCGGGCCGGTATTGAGCCAGGAGCGGGTCTGACGACCGATAATGCCGTCCGCGGTGAGACCATGACGACGCTGGAACTGCTTGATGGCCTGCTCGGTATCACCATCGTAAATCTGATCACCATGGCTCGGGGCGCTGTCGCCCAGCTCGTTGAGCATGGCGCGGATTTGGCCGAGCTCGGCGGAGCTCTCTCCGGCACGCAGGGTCGGCATATCGAGGGTCGGCCACTTGCTGGCCATCGGCATTGCCAGCAGTTTGTGCACTTTGGCCCGCACCGCCTCGTATTCCGCCACCTGAGGGCGCAGGGATTTCACCTGAGTGAGCAGGTCATCATCGCTGGGTTGGGTCACTACAGGGCGGTTCAAATCGAGCTTAAGGGTCTTCATCTGCTCGCGCGAGACCAGATCCATCGCCCGCCAGGCGTGCTGGAAACGGCTCAGCTTGGTAAAAATGTCGTCATAGATGGCACCACGCTTGTCTGCAGGGGTGGCCTGCAGACGCTTCCACAGCGTGAAAAAATCGGGATGCAGCTGGGCAAGCACAGCCTCTTGCAACTGCTGCTCCAGCTCGACACGGGCCTGTTCGGCCTGACTGCCCTGATACCAGTCGTGTCCGGTTTCACTGGCCGCCACCACAACTTGTGCTTCGGTCGCATGTACCGCGCCAGCGGGCAAACATCCCAGCCACACCAGATTGGCAAGGGCCAGCCAATACTTCATCCCCATGGGTACCTCAAAACGGTTTGTTCACTCTGTCGGGCCTGACAAGCAGACCCGATGCTCAGGCCGCTCATGATGCGTGAACGGCCAATACTTTGCTAGCGCCCGGGGGCATAACGCTGCCAGATAATGTCATACGCATCTGTCTCCTTGAACCGCGCCAACGCCTGATTGAATTGTTGCAAGAACTGCGGCGAAAAGCTGCGCTTGCCCAACATAAAGAAGCTTGGCGATTCAGATACCACCATGGGGTGACTGGTGAACAGACCGCTCATCCCCTCCTTGTTAAGGGCGCTGGGGGTAGCCAGCATGTCACCGAGAAAACCGTCGATCCGCCCGCGGGCCAGCTTCTCATAATTTTGCTGGTCGCTCACCGCACTCACCTGTTTGGCATAGCGAGCGAGCAGCGACATCACTTCATCACCATAGAAGTACTCTTTGGTGACGCCGAGGGAGTAACCACTGGCCAGCCAGCTCGCCAGATCCTGCTCGGGGTAGTGGCTGCCCCTGCGGATCCACAGCAAGGTGCGACCCGGATTGTAGGAGTCGGAAAACCAGGCATAACGGGCGCGCTCATCATTGATATTCGCCTCCATCGCCATGTCTATCTCGCCATACTCCATTTCGTGCAGTACCCGCTTCCAGGGCAGCTCCACATAGTTGACCTTGCAGTGCATGGAAGTGAGCACAGCCGTCAGCACCTCGGCGGCATAACCGCGCACCTCTTGCGGTGAGTCGGCTTCGTAATAATGGTAGGGGGGCCAGTTATCGTAACCGACCTGAATAGGCTCGGGACACAGGGCCCTGGCCAATGCCATTGGCGCCCATAATCCAAGCAACAGACAGCAAGAGATCCACTTCATATGTCATCCTTGACGAATAAGTGAGTCATCATAAATCGCCCCCTGCAAAATGGCGATAGAGGCCAGATGACTATCGCATCCGCTAGAAAATGACGCAGCAAAGCGCTTCTATTTGCCAAATGCCCTGCCGGAGCGCCACTGGCAACCTGTGCCCCGCCAGGCCTGTTTAACCGGGAAACAGCAACGTTTGGAACAGGGGTAAAAAGGGGTTAATATGTGACCAAATATTTTTTTGTGATCCACTATGCTTTTTTTGCAATTGGATTAGCATATGCGCGACATCGGCCTACCAATTATGTCGGGCGTAGAGAGTGATATGACGTACAAAAAGTTTGGTTTTCTCACTGCCATCCTGGCGCTGAGCGGTTTTTATCTTTATACCCTCTATCTGGCTGCTCACCCCAACGTGAGCCTGGCCTACAAACTCTATTATCTGGAAGGCAAAACCCGCTTCTGGGAACACAACTCCAGCATGACCTATCAGCCTGGTAACGAGCTCAATCTGACCAAGCCGAGCCGCTTCCTCTCCAGCGAAGGCTGGGCCAAGAAGCCGAGCGACGAAGGTACCCTGCTCAGCGGTCAGGGCGGTCTCTACTTTGTGCTGCCCAAGCAGGCGGCCAATCCGGATCAGCTTACCGTACAGGCCCGCATCAACAGCCCGGAAGCCGGTGCCCTGTTGAAAGTGGCGCTGGGTCACGACTTCACCACCACGGTGAAACTGGCCAAAGCGGGCATCAACGAAATCCGCCTCAGTCTGCCCGGCGACTCACTCACGGCAGATCCCAAGCGCCCCAATTTTCTGGCGCTCTCGGCACCTACTCCCATCAATGTGCAGTCGGTACGTTTGACCGTAGCCCAGTGATCCTTGCCCCGAATACCATTTTATAAAAACAACTATCCCAAATAAGGACGTTCTTATGTCGCATCCAGATTTTCGACTCTCTCTGGTCGTTCCCGTTTACAACGAGGAAGAGAGCATCGATGCCTTCATCAACGCGATAGACAACGAACTGGCCCCGCTGAAAGACCAGCTTGAAATTGTATTCGTCAACGATGGCAGTCGTGACCGCACCCGTGAAGTGGTCGAGCAGGCCATCGCCCGTGACCCGCGCGTGACCCTGGTCAACCTGGCACGCAACTTCGGTAAAGAAGCGGCCCTGACCGCCGGTCTGCATCAGGCCAAAGGGGATGCCATCGTGCCGATGGACGTGGATCTGCAAGACCCGCCCGCCCTGATCCTGGAGTTCGTCAAACTGTGGCAGACCGGTGACTATGACACCGTCTACGGCATCCGCGTCGATCGCAGCGCCGATACCCCGATGAAGCGCCTGACTGCCGGTGGCTTCTACCGCTTCTTCAACGCCCTCTCCACCAGCACCAAGCTGCCGGAGAACGCAGGTGACTTCCGCCTGATCGACCGTCGAGTGGTCGAGGCGATCAAGCTGCTGCCAGAGCGCAACCGCTTTATGAAGGGTCTGTTTGCTTGGGCCGGTTTCCGTGCCGTTGGCGTCCCCTACGAGCGCCCGGCCCGTCACGCCGGTGAAACCAAGTTCAACTATTGGAAACTGTGGAACTTCGCCCTCGACGGTCTGCTCAGCTTCTCCAGCTGGCCGCTGCGGGTCTGGAGCTATGTGGGTGTCAGCGTCTCGCTGGTTGCCTTCCTCTATATCCTGAAAATCATCACCCAGGTGATCTTCTTCGGCATCGACGTACCCGGTTACGCCTCACTGATGTCTGTAGTGCTGTTCCTCGGCGGTATCCAGCTGCTGTCGCTCGGCATCATCGGCGAGTACATCGGCCGCATGTTCGTGGAAGTGAAACAGCGCCCGGTCTACCTCATTGAAGGGGTCTATGGCCAGTATGCCAAGCAGGATGCGGGCAAACCGCAGAGCGCTGACAGCAACCCGCAAGAGCAGCAGGAGCAGGCGCCGCAATGATCTCCCGCGAGGAATTCTGGCGGCTGGTACGTTTCGGTTTTGTCGGCGGGGGGGCTACCCTCGTCGACCTTGGCACCTCCATCGCACTGTTTCATACTTGGCCCACCATCTCGGAGCACCTGGTTACCACGTTGGCTTTTGCCATCGCGTTCTGGTTCTCCTTCTTTGGTCACCGCTACATCACTTTCCAGAAGCAGGGAGCCGCCAGCAAGTTTCTGCTGGTCGCCCTCTTCTCGCTGGCGGTGCGTAACCTGATCCTGAGCGGCCTGCTGTTTGCGGGGCTCTCCGGTCTGCTGCCGGTGGTCATCGCCACCCTGACCGTTACCGTCCTCACTTACGTTCTCTCTCGCGTCTGGGTTTTTGCCTGATGAATGATATGACCAATACTGCCCCGCTAACCGGGGCTACACTCCCCTATCGCCCGTCACTGCGCATCAGCGGTCGTGACTGGCTGATGATCATCGCCGCCTTCATGCTGAGCCGGGTGGCGCTGTATGGCATGGGTTACTTCGGTGTCCAGCTCTATGGCTCCCCCGACATCGGCCCGCTGCAGGCCTATTGTCAGTTCGACTGCGTCTGGTTCCAGCGCATCATCGAAAATGGATACGATCTCTACCCGCGCTGGCTGAGCAAGGGCAATGCGGCCAACTGGGCCTTTATGCCGCTCTACCCGATGGTCTCCGGCGCCATCTCCAACCTGTTCAATGTCGAGAGCCTGATCGGCCTCATCATTGTTACCAATATCTCTTTCTTCGCCAGCCTGCCGCTGATGCTGCTGGTGTTGCGTCAGCTCAAGCTGGGGGACGATACCGCCCGCTTCGGCGTCTGGCTGCTCGCCTTCTCCCCCTTCTCAGCCTACTTCGTCTCCGGTTATACCGAGTCGACCTTTATGGCGCTGATGCTGGGGATGTTCCTGTTCGCCTATCGGGAGCAGTGGCTGATGGTGGCCGTGCTGGGGGTCTGTATCTCCGCCACCCGCAACCTGGGGGTGATGATGGTCTTCCCGGTGCTGATCCTGGCGCTGCAGGCCTACGGCTGGCGGGAATTTTTCCGCTTTACCGAGCGCGCCTTCAAGGTGGTGTTCACCCTCTGGATGATCCCCTTTGGCCTGTTTGCCTACATGGTCTACCTCTATCACCTGACCGGCGATGCCTTTGCCTTCAAGCACATTCAGGTGGCCTGGGGTCGCTACATGGACAGCCCGCTGGATTGGTGGCTGAGCGGTTTCGAGCTGGGCGGCCGCAAGGCTTACCTCTCCATCATGGTGATCTTCGGCTGGTGTCTGAACGGCTACCTGTTCAGCCAGAAGCGCTGGGCTGAAGCGACCCTGATGTTCATCTGCTGCACCATCCCGCTGATGACCGGCCTCAACGCCATGCCACGCTACATGTTCGGGCTCTACCCGACCCTGCTGGCCATCATTCTGCTGACCCATCGCTGGCCCGCTATCCGCCCAGCAGTGCTCTGCATCAGCGGCATGGTTGCCTCCTTCATCGCGGTGGCCTTCGTCAACTTCAAGTTCTTCACCGTCTGATGTGACGACAATGCCTGATACACCAAATGCCGGTCACCTGACCGGCATTTTTATGGCCGCTATTTTTATCGACAGAGCGTCCCATCTCCTCTCCGTCACACTTTCCTCGGCTTGAAAACGTAACCATTTGAACTGAAGTCACAAATCGGCATTTTGCCGATCCAAGGCGCGCTTTGCTGCTCCTAGAATGGGCCCTTGTCCGAACTGCCCTGCTCAAGGAATGGCTTATGCGTCGTGCTCATTACTTATCCCCTCTCTGGCTCGCCCTGCTGGCCTCCCCTCTGTTCACCCAACAGGCGATGGCCGCCCCCGAGGTTCGCCTCTATGTGGATGGTCAGCCGGTGGCGACTCCGATCGCGCTGGACAAGGGCACGGTGGAGCTGACCCATCCCCTTGCCAAGGGGAGCCACCAGATCCGCATCAGCGACGCAGGCAACAGTTGCGGCACCAGCTTTGGCCCGAGCGAGAGCAAGCCGCTTCCCTTCGGCACCGCCCAGCCCATGGACAAATGCAGCAAGGATCACAGCTTTACCCTGCGGGTGATGTTGGCCGGGGAGTATCAGTTCACCTTCAACCCGGATACCCCCAGCCTCAAGGTGCTGCGGGCGACCAAGAAGAGCGAGTTCAAACGCCAGCCACCACAAGAGCCCTGCATCAGCTGGGATGGCGGCCCGGCCACTGTATCCCTGAAAGGGGTCTGGCCCGACGGCACCCGACTGAGGGATGCCTACTCGAAACAGGAGGCGGTGGTCAAACAGGGCAAACTGACCCTGACCCCGAGCAAAGAGAGCGGCGGCCTGCTGCTGCTCGAGCCGGTCAAGGCAGCCAAGCCAGCACCGTTCAGCTGGGATCAGGCGAGCGTCTATTTTCTGCTGACCGATCGCTTCAACAATGGCGATCCGGCCAATGACCACAGCTTCGGCCGCCAGAAGGATGGTCAGGATGAGGTAGCCACCTGGCATGGCGGTGACTTCAAGGGGCTGACCGAGAAGCTCGACTACATCAAGAGCCTCGGCATGAACGCCATCTGGATCACCCCCATGGTGGAGCAGGTTCACGGCTTCATTGGTGGCGGCGAGCAGGGCAATTTCCCCTTCTACGCCTACCACGGCTACTGGGCGCTCGACTTCACCAAGATTGACCCCAACTACGGCGATGAAGAGAGTCTGAAAACCCTGGTGGACGAGGCCCACAAGCGCGGCATGCGGATCATCCTCGACGTGGTGATGAACCACGCCGGTTATGCCACCCTCGCCGATCTGCAAGATCTCGGGCTCACCGAACTGACCCAGAACAGCAGCAAACTGCCAACCGTCTGGAACCAGTGGCGCCCGAGCGGCGGCCTCAACTGGCATGGCTACAACCAGTTCATCGACTATCAATCACCCGCGTGGAACAAGTGGTGGAGTGGTGACTGGGTGCGCGCCGGTCTGCCCGGCTACCCGCAGCCCGGCACCGACGATGTCACCGGCTCGGTGGCGGGGCTGCCGGACTTTCTGACCGAATCGGCCAAACCGGTAGGGCTGCCGCCGTTGCTGGCGGCGAAAAAAGATACCCTCGCCAAGGCGCTGCCCGACGCTACCGTGAGTGACTATCTCATCGCCTGGCACACCGACTGGGTGCGCCGCTTTGGCATCGACGGCTTCCGCGCCGACACCGTCAAGCATCTGGAGCCCGAGGTGTGGGCCAAGCTCAAGCAGGCGGGCACCGCTGCGCTCAAGGAGTGGAAGACTAACAACCCGGGCAAGGCCCTCGACGATCTGCCCTTCTACATGGTGGGTGAGGTATGGGATCACGGGGTCGCCAAGGATTTCTGGTATCAGAACGGTTTCGATTCCCTGATCAACTTCGACTATCAGCGCGAGTTCGCCCTGTCACAGGCCCAGTGCATGGCCAGCGCCGAGCCCACCTATGCCAGCTATGCCAGCCGCATCAATCAGGATCCCGAGTTCAACGTGTTGAGCTACATCAGCTCCCACGACACCAAGCTGTTCTTTGGCGACTATCAGGATGTGCCGCTACAGCGCCGGGTCGCCAACAGCTTTATGCTGCTGCCGGGCGGCATCCAGATCTACTACGGTGACGAGTCCGGCCGCGGGCTGGCCAAGGATGGCGGGGTGTTCGATCAGGCGCTGCGCTCGGACATGAACTGGCAGGAGCTGGCCAGCGGAGACAAGGCTGAGCTGGTCAAGCACTGGCAGCAACTGGGCCAGTTCCGCGCAGCCCATCCGGCTATTGCAGCAGGCAGTCACCAGAAACTCTCGGATGCCCCCTACGCCTTCGTGCGGGAGAAGGGGGATGACAAGGTGGTGGTGGTCTTTGCCGGTCGGCAGAAGTAGCTCTTGAGCCACATTCACCAGCAACAGAGAGGGGAGCCACTGGCTCCCCTCTCTCGTTTATCTATCTACCAAGGCTCACTGTGACAGGCGCGCCGCCACCGGCCACTGCAACCGCGCCTTGAGCAGGGTCTCCTGCCACAGAGGCCAAGAGAGCAGCGCCTGCTGATAGGCTCCGGCCTGACCGGGCAACAGGATGCCGTAGCTGGCCAGCCGATAGGCCATCACCGCATAGAAGGCATCGACAATGCCCGCCTCGCCAAAGTAGAAGGGGCCCCGCGCCTGCGACCAGATCTCCTGCAAACGGGCCAGCTCACCGACCGCCTCCACCGGGGGATCGATACGGGTTGGCGCCCCAAGAAAGAAGGGGAGCAGAGCACGGATCTGCCGAAATCCGGCGTGCAGCTCGGCGCAGAGGCTGCGAGCCAGTGCCCGCTCGGCCAGCGAAACAGGATAGAGCTGGCGGTCGGGACAGAGCTCGTGAACATATTCGGCAATGGCCAGCGAGTCGTGAACCCGCACGCCGTCGTGTTCGAGCCAGGGCACCAGACCGGCCGGTGCCAACCGCTTGAGCCGCGCCAGCGACTTGGCATCCTCCAGATCGAACACCTGCTCCTGCCATGTCAGCCCGCTCATGGCGAGCACCAGCGCAGCCCGCATCGCCCAGGTGGAGCCGGTGCCCACCGCCAATACCAAGGATCCCATCTGTTGCCTCCTGCATGAGTTGCCTGCGACCGGCCTGCCTGCCCTTGATGGCAAAACATCCGATGGTCGCTTCACATTTGCGCACCGGCGGGTTTGACCCTCTTGATGAGCGATGCTAGTTTGATTTTTCAAAACAATCAGTTAGCAACAATGTGAGCCATTAACCGAAATATGGACAGCCAATTTACCATCGTCATCGCAGATGACCACCCCCTGTTTCGGGGCGCCCTTTACCAAGCGGTGCACATGGCCATCAACGACGCTCAATTGCTGGAAGCGGACTCCATCGACAGCCTGACCAGCCTGCTCGGCGAGCACCCCGAAGTTGACCTGTTGCTGCTCGATCTCAAGATGCCGGGAGCCAATGGCTTCGAGGGGCTGGCCCACCTGCGCGGCCAATATCCCGACCTGCCCATCGTGGTGGTCTCCGCCTCGGAAGATGCGGCCATCATCCAGCAGGTGCTGCGGCTCGGGGCGCTCGGCTTTATTCCCAAGTCGGTGCCGATGAAGGAGCTGGTCAACGCCCTCAATACGGTGATCGGGGGGGATAACTGGGTGCCGGAAGGCATCTCGCTTCATCCCGAATCGGAAGATGGCCCCGATTTCGCCAGCAAGCTGGCCAGCCTCACCCCCCAGCAATACAAGGTGCTGATCATGCTGCGCGATGGCAGCCTCAACAAACAGATCGCCTGGGAGCTCAATGTCTCCGAGGCCACCATCAAGGCCCATATCACCGCCATCTTCAGAAAACTGGGGGTCAAGAACCGCACTCAGGCGGTTATCGCCCTGCAACAGCTCGATATCAAGGAGAGCTGAGCCCCGAACGCGGCGACACAGGCCAGATGAGATAGCCAGCCATGCTGGCTATTTGTTGCTCGACAATTAGCACGATCGTACTTTATGCTGCCAGCGCCAACGAGGAGAGAGTGATGAGCAAGGGGCGCCTGACCCGGGAAACCATTTTGCAGACCGCCTTCGAGCAGGCGAGCCAGCAAGGGCTGGAGAGCCTGACCATCGGCTCGCTGGCCAGCGCCTGCGAGATGTCGAAAAGCGGCCTGTTTGCCCACTTTCAATCTCGCGACAATCTGCAGATCGCCGTGCTGGAGTACGCCGCCGAGGTGTTCCGGCTGCGGGTGATCCAGCCGGTACGTCAGCAGGAGCACCAGAGCCAGCACGACAAGCTGATCGCCCTGCTGCGCGCCTGGCAGGCGTGGAACCACTGCTTCGCCGGTCGCTGCATGTTCCTCGACGCCTGGACCTCGGCGCAGGATGGCCATGAGCAAAAGAGCCTGGTGCAGCAAGCTGCCCGGCAACTGGTGCGCTTCTGGCTCGACTATCTGGCCCGTCAGGTGGTGCAGGGTCAGGCCGCAGGCGAGTGGCGACGGGAGATGGATCCCTGGCGCGCCGTTTACCGTCTCTATGGCCTCTATCTGGCGGATCAGGTGTTCAACGATCTCGAACTGTGTCAGGATCCGGCCCGCCACTTCTGGCCCGAGGTGGACGCTCTGCTGAGCAGCTGGCGCTGATGTTTTGGCATCCGTTCAACACGAATTTTTAAAAACCGACAAAAAAGCACGACCGTTCGCATATAAAAACCACAGGATGACCATGAGCAGCAAGATCTACTTCAACACTCGCCGCTTCAGCCCGAGCAAATGGCTGCTGGGGATCGGCACCCGGTTGCACCACAGACTCGCCCCTACCCATGCCAAGCGTACCGCCAGCAAGTTGCTGCTCACCCCCCAGCGCAACCAGCGCGGTGGCCACGAACCAGCCGGTCTGGTGAAGCAGGCCGTCCATACCAGCGAAGGTGTATTGATGAGCTATCGGCTCGGTCAGGGGCCGCTGTGGCTGCTGATGCACGGCTGGTCCGGCAGCGCCAGCCAGTTCTATCCGCTGATGAGCCATATCGCCGCGCAGGGTTTCACCGCCATTGCCTACGATCATCCGGCCCACGGCCAGAGCGCGGGCAACACTGGTCACCTGCCCCGTTTCGTGCGCGCCTTCGACGAGCTGGCAACCAAGCTGGCCAGTGAAGTAGGCCCGCTGCACGGGGTCATCGCCCACAGCATGGGAGGCGCCGTCACCCTCTCCAGCCGTCAGGCGGGTATCGATACCCTGCCGCTGCTGTTGATTTCGCCGGTGCTCGACTATGTGCCCCAGCTCTACGGCATGGTGGCGCGCTCCGGCTACTCCATCCGGTTGTTCGATGCGGTGGTCAAGGAGATTGAGCAAGAGTACCAGCACCCCTTGAGCACGGTCGATCCGCTGGGTCGCCTCGCCAGTCGCAGCGGTGCGGCAATGATAGTACACGACGAGGAGGACAGATTTGCCCCGCACGGCGATTCCTTGCGGGCCAGTCAGGATGGTCATACCAGGCTGGTGAGCACCCGGGGACTGGGCCACGGTCGTATCCTCGCCAGCGCCCCGGTATTCGCCGCCTTCGATCAGCTGGCTCGGCCGGAAAATCCTCACCGGGCCCTTTGACATGGGGTCATGAAAAAAACGGGCAAGCGCCCGTTTTTATATTTGATACAGCGCCTTATAGTTAACTTGTCAGTGGGAACATTCTTGTCAGAACACGATAAGGCGCCAGCATATGGCCAGACCCAATACAGCGTTGTTGCTCACCGGTGGCGGTGCTCGCGCCGCCTATCAGGTCGGCGCTCTCAAGGCGATTGCGGAGCTCTACCCGCGCAATCTCGGCATCCCTTTTCCCATCCTGTGTGGCACCTCGGCGGGGGCCATCAATGTCACCGCGCTTGCCTGCTACGCCTCCTGCTTCCATCTGGGGGTGCGCAAGCTGGAGTGGGTCTGGCGCCGTTTCGAGACCCACCACATCTTCGATTTTCACCCGGGACGCCTGCTGTGGCGGTTGATGTACGAGGGGTCGGCAGGGCTGATCAATCCCCACACCAACCACGCCTTTCACCTCTTTGACAACGCGCCGCTGCACCGCCTGCTGGATCAACTCATCGACTATCACCGCATCGATGACAACATCCTCTACGGCAGTCTGGAGGCGCTGGCCATCACGGCATCGGATTACGATGACGGCCTATCCACCACCTTCTTTCAGGGGCGGGCCGACCACCATCCTTGGGAGCGGGCCAGACGGCGCGGGGTACGCACCGTGCTTACATCTGAGCATCTGCTCGCCTCCTCGGCGTTGCCCTTCATCTTTCCGGCCACCCGGATCGGCGAGAAGTTCTACGGCGACGGTTCCATCCACCAGTTGAGCCCGCTCAGCCCCGCCATCCATCTGGGGGCGGAGCGGATCCTGCTGATCACCCTGGATCCGCCAGCGCACTCGGCGCCGACCCATCACCATGGCCATCTCACCAGCTCCAATATCGCCAGCCATCTGCTCGATACCGTCTTTACCGACACCCTCAACTCCGATCTGGAGCGGCTATGGCGCATCAACCAGACTCTGGATCTTATCCCTGAGCGGGAGCGCAATCGCCTCAAGCTGAAACGGGTGGAGACCTGCGTGCTGAAACCGAGTCAGGATCTCGACACCATCGCACTGGCATACCTGCGCAAACTGCCGCTAAAGTTGCGCCGCCTGTTGCGGGTGCTGGGCGTGAAGGGGGATGAGACCAGCAGTCTGGCCAGCTTTTTGATGTTCTATCCGGGTTATTGCCAACAGCTGATCAAGCTGGGCTATCAGGACACTCTGAGGGAACGGGAGAGAGTCGTCGCCTTCCTCGATATCGAAGGGCTACCAAAAGAGCGGGAGTAAAGGGGGCTGCCGATGAGTGCGAGGGGACTCAGCGTCCCTCCAGCAAACGCTGCTCCGCCTGCTCCATCGCCACCACGGTACCAAACAGGATCAGCCGATCGCCAGCCGCCAGCACCAGCTCGGGTCTGGGTTCCAGACTCTGATCCCCGCGCTGCACCTCCTTGATCCGCACCTCATCGAGCGGCAACTCGCGCACTTCACGGCCTACCGCCCACGCCTGATCGTGCAGCAACAGGGGATGGAGGCGTTCAAGCAGCTGATCCGCCTCCAGATTGCTGGCGCTCTGATCCCCCCAGTAGAAGCCGTGCAGAAAGCGATACTGGCTGCTGCGCTCCAGCTCCATCCGGCGGATCACCCGACCGATGGGGATATCGCAATTGAGCAGCAGGTGGGAGACCAGCATCAGGGCCCCCTCCTGGGATTCGGGGATCACCTCAAACGCCCCCGCCTGCTTGTACTGCTCCAGAAAGCTGTCATCCCGGGTACGCACCAGCACCTTGAGATCCCCCGCCAGTTCGCGGATCAGTGCCAGCATCGCCTCCACCCGCTTGCGGTCATCGAAGGTGATGATCACCAGCCGCGCCCGCAACAACCCGGCGGCCAGCAGAATATCGCGGCGGCTGGCGTCGCCGAAGGCCACCTGCTCCCCCGCCAGCTTGGCCTCGCTCACCCGCTCGGGGTCGAGGTCGAGGGCCAGAAAGGGGATCTCCTCTATCTTGAGAAAGCGGGCACAGGTCTGCCCAGCTCGGCCAAACCCGGCGATGATGACGTGCTGGTTTTTGCTCAGGCCCGACTGTGCCACCTCGGAGCGGGTCAGCAACGCAGGATCGGTAAGGCTGCGAGCCAGCGAATGGGCCTGGGTCACCAGCCAGGGAGTCATGGCGATGGAGATGATGCCGATGCCGATCAGCAGGGAGACCAGTTGCTGATCCAGCAAGCCGTGGTGCAGCGCCAGTGCCAGCAGCACGAAGCCGAACTCCCCCACCTGACTGAGCATGATACCGGCGGCCATGCTGTCGCGCTTGCGCTCCCCCATCAGCCGCCCAGCCAGCAGTACCAGCAGGGATTTGCACAGCACCAGCAACACCACGCAGATCAGTACCTGCCACCAAGCCCGCGCCACCAGCTCCCACTCCATGGCCATGCCGATGGTGATAAAGAAGAGCCCCATCAGCACGTCGCGAAAGGGCTTGATGTCCACCTCCAGCTGATGACGGTAGTGGGACTCCCCCAGCATCATCCCCGCCAGAAACGCCCCCAGCGCCATCGACAGCCCGAGTGAATGGGTCATGTAGGCGGCCAGCAGCGCCACCAGCAGGGCACTCAGCACGAACAACTCGTCGGAGCGGGCCCGCGCCACCTCGTGAAACAGCAGCGGCAGCAACCACTTGCCCACCGCCAGCAGAGTGAAGAGAGCAAACAGCCCCTTGAGGGTGGCCCAGGCGATCTCGGCGGCCAGGGCGCTCCCTTGCACTTCCGGCTGGGCGAGGATCGGGATCATCACCAGCAGGGGCACCACCGCCAGATCCTGAAACAGCAGCACGCTCACCCCCAGCTGGGCGCGGCGGGTATGAAGCTGCTTCTGCTCGCCGAGCTGCTTGATCACCACCGCCGTCGAGGAGAGTGCCAACGTTCCCGCCACCACCAGCGACTGGGCCAGACCCAGCCCCCACCACCAGCCGATGGCGAAGAAGAGCAACGAGGTGAGCAGCACCTGCAACATCCCGACCCCCAGCACCAACCGGCGCATCGCCAGCAATTTCGGCAGGGAGAACTCCAGCCCCAGCGAGAACATCAGAAAGACGATCCCCAGCTCGGCAATGGTCTGCATGATCGACTGGCCGGTGATCACCGCCAGCCCGTGGGGGCCGAGCAAGACGCCGGCAATCAGGTAGGCGAGGATGACCGGCAAGCCGAGGCGCCGGAAAGTTGCCACCAGCAGCACGGCGGCGAACAGCAGGATCAACAGGTCGGTGTACAAATTTTCCTCTCCTTTTATCGACTTAAGCTTAGTCAGCCGATCTGGCGGGCAGGAAAGATATATTGGGCATGCCAATTGCAGGGAGGAGACAGTAGTCAGGTGTTACAGGTGGAAGACCATGGAAAATACGTCGTCACTTAATGGCTTTAGCCATGGCATCGAGCAGTGGGTTCGCCAGATGGAGCGGCTCACGCCGTTGCCCAGCGTTGAACGCAACCAGTTGCTCGAGCAGTTGTTGGGGCAGAGCGATCTCGGCGGTCTGCTGACAACTTTTGCCGATCGTGCGGCAAGAATTGTCAGGATCCACGGTCTCTACCTCGATTGTGGCCAGCCCCATGTGCTGATCCAGCACCCGCCGCTGGCCACCCTCAACCTGCACAACTATCCGTTCGAACTGCGCGGTCAGCATGGCCAGCTGCTCGGCCAGCTCCACTACGAGCTGGAACATCCGCTGAGCGGCAGCCAGCAACGGGTCCTGATGCAATACCATCAGCTGCTCTGCCTGCTGCTGCCCCTCTATCTGCGGCTGGAAAAACTGGATCAGCTGGTCCGACTCGATCACCTGACCGGCCTTGGCAACCGCTCCTACTTTGACGAGGCCATCGGCCGCGCCATCGAGCAGCACAGCCGCGAGCCCCACGGTCTGGTGCTGGTGCTGCTGGATCTCGATCGCTTCAAGCAGATCAATGATACCTGGGGCCATCCGGTGGGGGATCTGGTGCTGAGCCGCTTCGCCCAGCTGCTCAAGGGGTGCATCCGCAGTACGGATCAAGCCTTCCGGCTCGGGGGAGATGAATTTGCCCTGCTGCTGCAACCGGCCGAACCCGAGGCGTGGCGACCGGTCTGGCTGCGACTGCAGCATATGTTGATGACCAACAAGGAGCTCAGCACCTTCTCGGTCGGATGCAGCCTTGGCGCCGCCAGCTGGCAATCCGGGGTCGATGTGCCGAGCCTCTACGAGGCGGCCGACAACCACCTCTATGCTCGCAAAAAAGCCGGCTCAGCCGGCCTTCTCGAATAATCCCGAACTCTTCTTTGCTCCGGCACATGCACGCCATGTGACCGGAGCTTCTTTTTTTTGGGCTAACTCCCCCTTACACCGAGATCACCTCAAGCAAGATCCTGCTCGGGCAGAACCGGGGCTGTACCGCTTCCCTGCCAGTGGCAGACCAGACCAGTTCCCTCAGCCATAAAGCCGTCGCAGACAAAGAGCCCCACCACCGCCGCCACCTGCTCGCCATAGTAAAGGATGGGGATGCGCCCCCGCAGCCACGAAGGCACGCCATACTCCTGCAGCAGCTTCTTCATCCGCCGACTGCCGCTTCGCCCCACCGGTTTGAGGGGGATCCCGGGCGCCACCTGAAAACGCACCGAGAGCGGCTCATCCGCTCGGGGGGCACGCAGCAGCCCCTCGCAGTGCTCCGCCATGCGCACCACCAGCTCGCCCAACCCGTCCGGCAGGGTCAGCGGCTCACCCACGGTCAGCGGCAATACCTGATGACAGGGTTGCAGGTCAGAGCTCACCAGATAGAGCCGCTCCTGATAACGGCGACAGCTCTGGCGCCCCCAGTTGAGCTGGGGATTGGCATCGCCGCGCGCCAGCGCTACCTCCTGCCACAGCCGGGCAAGCTGCTCACGGGATGGCATCTCGCCCCCCTGCCGGCGGATCCAGTAGCGCAGCAGATTGTTGCGCCGGGTGGGTGAAAGGGCGTGCAGCGGACCGATATGGAGCGCCTCCCCCTCGCCCGCCAGCTGCCAGTCACTCTCGGCCAGCTCATCCAGCAGCGCCTCCTGCTCGGCGCACAGGGCCATGCTGCGCGCCGCGGTCTGGGCCATGGCGGGCCAGCGCGCCTTGAGCTGGGGGATAAGCGTCTGGCGCAAAAAGTTGCGGTCATAACTCACGTCCAGATTGCTCTCATCCTCCACCCAGCCAAAGGGGAGGCTCGCCGCCGCCTCTCCCAGCTCGGCGCGACTCATATCGAGCAGCGGGCGCAGCAACAGGCCGCCGGCAAAGGGCTGGCTTGGCAAGATCCCCGCCAGCCCGCGCAGACCGGCGCCGCGCTTGAGGGCCAGCAGCAGGGTTTCCAGCTGATCGTCCTGATGGTGGGCGGTGAGCAGCCACTCCCCCTCCCGCATCCGGGCAGTCAGCCGCTGGTAACGGGCGGTGCGCGCCTGCGCCTCCAGACTCTCGCCATTGCCACGGGCAAGGGTTACCCGCTCGACCAGCAGCTCCACCGCCAATTGCTGACACACGGCTTCACAATGAGCGACCCACTCATCGGCATGGGGACTGAGGCCGTGGTGCACGTGCAGGGCGCGAAGTGGCAGGCTGTGCTCGCGGGCATACTGCGCCGCCAGCACCAGCAGCAGGGTGGAGTCGAGGCCGCCACTGAAAGCCACCAGCAGACCGGTGGAACCTTCCGGCGCTGGCATAGTCAGACAAAAGCGAGAATAAAGATGAGAAATCATAGGCTTCCCCAAAACGGACCGGCCGATCTTAGCAGAGTCGGGCTTATCAAGCTGCAACCCTGCTGCTAGAGTGAGGCTCGCCCGCCCTCTCCACCAGGCTGGCCGCAAGGCGGTCGTATAACCGGTTGGAGCAAGGAAGATGGGCAGGGAAGCAAACAATCCGAATTGGAATCAAACAAGATGAACAATAAGAAAAGCTTACTGGCCGGCCTGATTGGACTGGCCCTGCTGGCTGGCTGCAGTCAGGTACCGCAAGACTCCCCCAAACACTCCGGGCTGGCGCTGGCCAATATGGACACCCAGGTCAAACCCGGCGATGACTTCTTCCGCTACGTCAATGGCAAGTGGCTCGCCACCGCCAAGATCCCCGACGATCGCCCCGCCGATGGCGCCTTCTACATGCTGCGGGACAAATCCCTCGCCGATGTGCGGGTGCTGGTCGAGGGGCTGGCCAAGCAGGAGGCCGCCACCGGCACGCCGACCCAGCAGATCCGCGATCTCTACGCCAGCTATCTGGATCAGGCAGGCCGTGACGCCAAGGGGCTTACCCCGCTGGCACCGGCGCTGGCCGACATCGATCGGATCGGTGATCAGGCCGCGCTGGCCCGTGCCTTTGCCCAAAGTGGCCGCATGGGCGGCGGCGCGCCGTTCGGCATCTGGATCGACGCCGATGCCAAGTCCCCTGACCGCTATGCGGTCTACCTCTACCAAGGGGGCTTGGGGCTACCGGATCGGGACTACTACCTCAAGCAGGATCCCGAGAGTCAGGCCCTGCGCCAGAAGTACCAGCAGCATATCGCCGCCATGCTGAGCCGCCTCGGTGAGTCTGACCCGAGCGGCAAGGCCGAACGGATTCTTGCCCTCGAAACCTGGCTCGCCACCATCCAGTGGGACAACGTCGCCCTGCGGGATCGGGAGAAGAACTACAACAAGCGCTCCGCCAGCGAACTGGCACGGCTCGCCCCCCATCTCGACTGGCAGGCCTATCTCAATGCCGCGGGCATTGCTGGCCAGCCGGAGCTCATTATCGGTCAGCCAACCTATCTGAGCGCGCTGGATCAGGTGATGGCCCAGACCCCCATCGCCGACTGGCAGGCCTACCTCAAGTGGCAACTGTTGACCGACTACGCCCCCTATCTCGACAGCGAGACCGACCGCGCCAACTTTGCCTTCTACGGCACCACATTGAGCGGCACGCCCAAGCAGCGCGCCAGCTGGGAGCGGGCGCTCGGGGTGCTGAACGATCATCTGGGTGAAGCGGTCGGCCAGCTCTATGTGGCCCGCTACTTCCCGCCTGCGGCCAAGGAGCGGATGGAGCAGCTGGTGGAGAACCTGCGCACCGCCTACGGCCAGAGCATCAAGGAGCTCGACTGGATGTCGCCCGAGACCAAGGCGCAGGCCCTCGAGAAGCTGGCCAAGTTCCGCCCCAAGATCGGCTACCCCGACAAGTGGAAGGATTACAGCGCCATCGCCATCAAACCGGATGATCTGGTGGGCAACCTGCAACGCTCGCAAGCCTTTGAATACGCAGACAGTCTGGCGCGCCTCGGCAAGCAGGTCGATCGGGACGAGTGGCACATGTCTCCACAGACGGTGAACGCCTACTACAACCCGAGCAACAACGAGATCGTCTTCCCGGCGGCCATTTTGCAGCCCCCCTTCTTCGACATGACGGCGGATGATGCGGTCAACTACGGCGCCATCGGCGGGGTGATCGGCCACGAGATGGGCCACGGTTTTGATGATCAGGGGGCCAAATCCGACGGCGACGGCATGATGCGCGACTGGTGGACGCCGCAAGATCTCAAGGAGTTCCGCTTCCGCACCAGCCGTCTGGTGGCCCAGTACAACCGCTTCGAGCCCATCAACGGCCAGTTCGTCAACGGCCAGTTTACCCTGGGGGAGAACATCGGCGATCTGGGTGGTCTCACCATCGCCCACAAGGCCTATGAGCTGTCGCTCGATGGCAAGGAGGCGCCTGTGCTGGATGGCTTTACCGGCGAGCAGCGCTTCTTCCTCGGCTGGGCGCAGGTGTGGAAGGGGATGTATCGCCCCGAGCTGATGCAGATGCTGCTGCGCTCCGACCCCCACTCACCGCCCGAGTACCGGGTCAATGGCGTGGTGCCGAACATTCCCGCCTTCTATGAGGCATTCAACATCCAGCCGGGGGACAAACTCTATCTGCCGCCCCAGAAGCGGGTGAAGATCTGGTAACAGCATCACGGTGGGCTCCCGCGGGAGCCCGCGCTCAACAGACAGCAAGAGGTTGCAAGATGAACAGAGCATTGATAATCGCAGGGCTGCTGGCCCTGCCGCTGGCGGCGCAAGCACAAGCCGAAGAGGGATTTAGCAAGCAACTGACCCTCCCCTCCGGGCAGGTGATCCGGGTGGCGCAGGGGGTGGGTGAGCCCGCCTCCATCGGCAGCTATGACGTGCGACTCTATTCGGGTCAGAACGCCCAATTTCCACTGGATGAGTTTCAGGATGGCAAGGTGATGGCCCGCAACGGCTTTATCCGGGAGCTGAAACTGGTCGATTTGAATGGCGACAAACAGCCCGAGCTGGTGGTCATCATCGAGAGCGCCGGCAGCGGCAGCTATCAGGATGCCGATGCCTACACCGTCAGCCCGCAAGGGGAGCTGGAGATCTTCAATCAGGTCAAGGAGCTGGAACCCAAAGAGGATGTGGTCAAGGCGCTCAAAAGCCCGCAAGACTAAGCCCTCTCCCCGAATCTGCAATGTAAAAAGCCCTGATGATCAGGGCTTTGTTGTTTCTGCTGTTGGTACAAACAGCTCAGAGGCGGGTCGCCCGGATGGAGACCTGCGGCAGCGCCATCTCATGCTGGGCCGCCACCAGTTGCAGCTCGTAAGCTCCCGCCAGCCAGGTGCGGGCCAGCACCGCATCCACGCTGGCGTTGGTAAGTTCGAACGCCGCTACCGGGGTACAACCGGCCAGCAGATTGGCCAGCATGGTGGCGCTCAGCAGATCCCCCACCCCGATGGGGTGGCGAGCAAAAGGGTAGAGCGGGCGGGAGAGGTGAAAGGTCCCCTCATCGCACACCAGCAGCATCTCGAAGCGGTCCATGGCAAAACCGGCCTTGCCCAGATGCTTGACCATCACCAGCTTGACCCCTTGCGCGCGCAGCTGCTGGCACGCCTCGATGGCCTCCGGCACATTGCGGATATCGCGGCCGGTGAGCTGTTCCAGCTCCAGCAGATTGGGGGCCAGCATATCGGCGCAGGCCAGTGCCCTGGTTTTCAGAAAATCGGCGACGCCGGGTGCCACTATGCACCCCTTGTCGGGGTGACCCATCACGGGATCACAAAAATAGAGGGCGGCCGGATTGAGCGCCTTGAGCCGGGCCACCGCCGCCAGGATCTCCTCCCCCTGTTCGGCCGAGCCGAGGTAGCCGCTCAAGATCGCATCGCACTCGGCCAGCACACCGATCTCCGCCAGGCCGTTTACCAGCTGACGGATATGACCGCCGGGCATCACCATCCCCTGCCAGCCTTCGCTGTATTGGGTGTGGTTGGAGAACTGCACCGTGTTCATAGGCCACACCTCGATCCCGAGGCGACGCATGGGAAAAACGGCGGCGCTGTTGCCGGCACAGCCAAAGACTACGTGGGATTGAATGGAGAGCACTCGCTTCATGGTTGGCGACTCACGCAATAAGAACAGGAATTCCGGAGGGAAAAACGGGCCTTGCGGCCCGTTGTTGTCACTTTCGACTGTTGTCACTGTCGATTAACGCAGCACCTTGACGGTGTAGCTGCCATCGGCCTGACGATAGAGGCCGTGGATATCGGTCTCGAAACCCGGGTAGTGGGCACCGATCTCGCACAGCATCTCGAGGAACTCGAGCACCGGCAGAGAATCCTGGGTCACCATCTCGCCCGGCAGTACCAACGGAACTCCCGGCGGGTACGGCAGGATCATGTTGGCGCTGATGCGGTCAACCATGTCACGCAGCGGCACTTCCACCACGTTGCCGGCCAGCTCCTGCTGCCATGCGGCGTGCGGAGTCATCTTCATCTCCGGCAGTACGTCGAACGCCTTGAACATCAGCTCCGGCAGACGGTACTTGCTGGTCAGCTCGTGAATGCGCTGGGCCAGCTCCTGGATACGCATCCCTTCGTAGAAGCTCGGGTCTTCACGATAGAGGCTCGGCAGGATGTTCTTGATGGTCAGGTTCAGGTCATAACCACGTTTGAACTCGGTCAGGGCGCGCAGCAGTTGCATCGCCTTGGACTGATCGATACCGATGGAGAACAGGAACAGCATGTTGTAGGGGCCGGTCTTCTCGACCACGATGCCGCGCTCGTCCAGGAACTTGGAGACCAGAGAGGCAGGGATGCCCTTCTCCAGCAGCTGGCCGTCACGACCCATACCCGGAGTCAGCAGAGTGACCTTGATAGGGTCCAGGTACATGTGGTTGTCATCGATGTCCTTGAAGCCGTGCCAGTCATCTTTCGGATCCAGCTTCCAGCACTCGACGGTGTCGATGTTGTCCGGCTGCCATACGTCGAAGAACCAGCCTTCGCTCTGATCACGCAGACGCTTGATCTCTTTGCGGAAGGAGATGGCGCGATCGATGGAGTCCTTGATCAGACGCTTGCCGGTGTTGCCACGCATCATGGCAGCAGAGATCTCGGTCGATGCCACGATGCCGTACTGCGGCGAGGTGGAGGTGTGCATCATGAAGGCTTCGTTGAAGGTCTCTTCCTCCACGTCACCCTTGATGTGGATCATCGAGGCCTGGGAGAAGGCCGCCAGCAGCTTGTGGGTGGACTGGGTTTCGTAGAACACCTTGCCCGGCATCGCTTCACCGCTCATGCCGCACTTGCCTTCATAGATCGGGCTGAAGTTGGTGTAAGGCACCCAGGCACTGTCGAAGTGGATGTAAGGGGTATCCAGCGCCTCCTTGATGAAGCCGGTGTTGTAGAGCAGGCCATCATAGGTGGAGTTGGTGACGACGGCGTAACGGGGAGCCTGGGCACCCGGCGTCGCAGCGACTTTGGCAGCGATGGTGTCGCGGCTGAATTCGCTCTGCGGGATACCGCCCAGAATGCCGTAGGCGTTACGGGTCGGACGGAAGTAGATCGGGGTCACGTCGTTCATCATCATCAGGTGAGTGAGCGACTTGTGGCAGTTGCGGTCAACCAGCACAGTGCTGCCAGCCGGCGCTGAGTACATGCCGACGATCTTGTTGGCAGTGGAGGTGCCGTTGGTGACGATATAGGAGCGATCGGCGTTGAAGGTACGTGCGATGTACTCTTCGGCTTCCTTGTGCGGACCTGAGTGATCCAGCAGGGAGCCCAGCTCCGGCATGGAGATGGAGACGTCAGCCTTGAACGCGTTCGGGCCGTAGAAGTCATAGAAGATGCTGCCGGCCGGGCTCATCTGGAAGGCGGTACCGCCCATGTGACCCGGAGTACAGAAGGTGTATTTACCCTCTTCCACGTACTTGAACAGCGCCTTGGTGAACGGCGGCAGGATGGCGTCCTGATACTCCTGAGTGGCCTGACCCATCTTGAGGGCGATGTCGTCAGCCATGCCGAGACGGTACTCGAAGAAGTGCACGTTCAGACGCAGGTCGGTCAGGTGAATGTCCAGGGTGGACTGGTCGTTGGCGAAGGCGAAGATCGGCAGCTTCTCGTTGCGATCGTGGATCTCCTTGCACAGGCCCAGAGAGTATTTGTCCCAGTCGAAGATGGCGCCGCAAACGCGGGGGTTCTTCTCGATCAGTTTCAGCAGGTCGGCCACATCGACCGGATAAACAACCTCGAAACCCTTGCGCTCGAGGGAGGCTTGCAGCTGGCGAATGGGTTCTTCTTTAAAGAAAACGCCCAGGTGGTTGAGGATGGCAATGATATTCATCGTAATGCTCCACACGTAAAGGGGCGCTCTCCATCAGGGATGGTGAGTGAAGAGCGCTCGGAAGATAAAAGGGGGAATTAGTTGCTGGGTTGTTCGTTCAGCAGGGCGTCGTGCTGACGCAGACCCTGTTTTTTGGCGTAGAACATCAGGATGATGAGCGACACCACGAAGGTAGCGGTGAGGTTGGAACCCTTGGCACCCATCAGGGCTACCAGACAGAAGACACAGGCCACACCGGAGAAGATCATGGCGCCGATGCTGCGGGAGGTCATGCCTTCAAAACGGATCAGGTTAATGCTGGAGTAGAAGTAGGGCAGCATGGTCAGCAGCACCGCATCTGTGGTCAGCACGTTGAAGAGATCGGCAGCGTGAGCGGACTGGGAGGTGAAGGCGGTCAGGCCAACCATCAGGGCAGTCATCTTCAGGGAGCCCAGGATCAGACCCTTCTTGGCCACGCCGTTCTTGTCCACTTCGCCGTAGATTTTCGGGAAGTTGCCATCGTTGGCGGCACGCTTGCCCGCCTCGCCTACCAGCATCATCCAGGAACCGAGCGAGGTGAAGCAGGCCAAAGCGGTGAAGGCAGAAACAAACGGCGCAGACCAGCTACCGAAGATGGCGGAAGAGGCCATGGCAAACGGGGCGCCGGAGGCAGCCACTTCACCGGCCGGGAACATGCCGCTGATCACCTGGGTAGAGAGGATGTAGATAACACCGGCGATACCGGTACCCAGCATGGTGGCGAGCGGTACGGTACGCTTCGGATTCTTCACCATGCCGGAAGAGACGGCGGCAGATTCAACACCGACGAAGGACCAGAGGCAGATCAGCACGGCGCTGATGACCGCATGCAGGTCGCTGCCGCTGGTGGTGTTCCAGTTCTGGCTGTAGACGGTGGCATCAAAATGACCCCAACCCATCACCGCAGTACCGACAACCGGCAGCAGGATCAGCACCAGACCCAGAGTACAGAGTCGGCTCACCCAGCTACCGCCAAGCAGGTTGACGAAGGTGAAGATCCAGACGGCAGCGATGGTGGCCGCAGCGGCCGGAATTGGGCTATTGAGAATGGGGAAGAAGACCGAGAGGTAGGAGACGCCGGTAATGGCGATGGCCAAGTTACCGATCCAGTTGGCGTGGTAATAGAGCACACCGGTCTGGAAACCGAACACCGGAGAGATCTCGCCAGCGTAAGCAATGGGGCCACCCTCTTGCGGGTTCTTGGTAGCAAGGCGGGCGAAGACGAAGGCGAGGCCCATGGCGCCTACCAGACAGATTGCCCAGCTAAAGACAGAGATGGAGCCGATGGTGGCCAGTGCCGAAGGCAGCAGCGCGATGCCACTCCCCATCATGTTGCCGGCCACCACACCTGTACAGGCGATAAGGCCAATCTTCTTGCTCGTATCTAGGGACATAAGATCTCCGGTTCTATAAAAGGTCGGGTCGTCACATACACATTTGGCGGAACGCCCCGCCAAAGAATGGGCACAGACTAGGCCTCTCATCCCCGGAAAACATAAAGACCAGCTAACGGATAAAAATATGAGGCAACTTTTTTCGACGCCTCGTCACTTTTGATAAAAACCATTTAAAAACAGTCAATTGACATCAAGCCACACCGCCGTCTTGATAAAACCTTGATATCCGACCAACCCGTTTCTGCCCCTTGATAACCCCCTTATCTCGCCGTCTTGATATTTTTGGCCAGATAAACCCGGGATAAAGCAGCTCCCATTGCACCCCTTGCCCTTGCGGCCATTTGGAAGCCCTGCGGATCATCACCCTGAGTGGCCGCTCACCTCCTGTTCGCCTCTCAGCTCGGCTCATCACAATCCAGGCTCAGAGGTAAAGCGCAACGGCGATAACCGGTCAGCAATGAGAAATGGGTCGAGACAGACAGCTTATCCCGCCGCCAACAATGAGCAGATGTCACAAGCTGCGCGCGGCGCAAAGCCGGGCAAACTCGAGTGCAACGAATGCCGTGGGCAAGGCAAAGGCAAGTGGGGATAGTGGGGATAGTGGGGAGCGGCGGGGGATAAATCATGACTCGCCAGAGCGACTATCCCCAATGGCAAAGAAGCAGGATTGAGACGAGCAGAAACCGCACAGGCCGCCCGAAGGCAGCCTGTGGATGAGGTCGGCAACCGTGCAGACCGGGGGGAAACCAACACTACGGTGTTAGAAGAGCTTCACCTTGCTCTGGCCCAGCGCATTGAACAGAGCCGGGGTGAGGCTCTCCATATTGCTGTAGAAACCGAGCTGCTGGCAGAGCAGATAGGTCTGCTCGGTCGCCTCCATCAGGAAGGCCTGACTGTAGGCATCACCCGCCGCCTCGGGGCGACCGTCCAGCTCCGCCAGCTTGCCCTGCAGTATGTAATAGAGCACAGAGCGGCCGCGACTCGCCGCCTTCTCCAGCAGATAGTTGGCCTGCTGTTGCTGGCCGTTGAGGATCGCCTGCAGGGTCAACGCCTCCCACACCCGAGCAGGGAGAGCGCCGCTGTTTTGCACCACGCGGGCGAGATGGGTGCCAATCTCCTGCAGCCGCTCGCTCTCGGATTTGCCCGCAAGGGTGGCCAGCGCCTCGCCTGCCAGATAGCGCTCCGCCAGCAGCAGCGGCTGATCCGGATGGACAATCAGCGCCTGCTCCAGCAGATCAATCCCACGCTTGAGGGCGACCGGATCCCGGCTGTTGATGTAGTACTGCGCCTCCATCATCGCCATCAGGGAGGCATCATCGGTCGGCCAGCCCATCCCCGGCTCGGCATCGGGTTGGTCGAGGGCGCGCAGCAGATCCTGGCTGCTGGCCTGCAACACACCGTGCACACTGTGGCGACTGAGCTGGTACTGATGGCTGAACAGCACCCGGTTGGTATTGATATTGCGATACTCCAGATCGAGATAGGTGCCACGGGGCTGGCGGGTGACCCGCACACTCAGCTCCTTGCCGGGCATGATGCCCCCCATCAGAGTGGTGGCGCCGTACTGCACCCGCAGCGGCGTAGCCACGGCCACCTCCCCCATCAGGGCGCGGGTAATGCCATCGGCGAGGCGCACGTTCTCGTTGTTGTCATCCATGCCGGAGTGAAAGCGGAACACCAGCAGATTGGGATCCAGCATGGCATGCACCTGGGGGCTGGTGTGCTGGTAGCTGAGCATGCTGACAATGGCGATCAGCACGATGGCAACGAAGATATCGAAACTCACCATCTTCCAGCGGCTGCGAGCATCCTTGGCATGGGTGGAGATGGCGCGGGTCAGGGGCCCGGCGGGAAAAGGGGCGACATTAGGCTGTGCATCATCATCCTGCTCAGCCGCGGGCGGGCTCAGATCGGAGAGCGTCGGGTTGTCGGAGAGAGCGGTATTGACCGCGGGCACGGGTTGCTCGTCCGCCATCACCACGGAAACCACCTGCAGCGGCCGCACCGGTGCCACCAGCTTGTAGCCGCGCTTGGGTACGGTGACGATATAGTCGGTCGCATCGGTGCGACCATCTTTGAGGATCTTGCGCAGTTCGAAGATGGACTGGGTCACAACCTGATCGGTCACCTCGGCGCCATCCCACACCTCGTTGATCAGGGCATCGCGGCCAAACACGGTGCCGGCATTATGGGCCAGAAACCGCAACAGGTTGACCAGTCTGGGTTCGAGGTAGACCTCGCGGTCGGGGCGACACAGCATGTTGTCGTCAACGCTCAGGGTCCAGTCGTGGATCTCAAAAACCGATTCGCTCATGATTCACTCGCTGCAGATGGTGACAATGCACGATGAGAGAGACGCAAAACCCGGGCTGACTGAACGGAACAAGGCGCTATCACCACAGGTGACAGATAAAAAGAGAACCGAAGCAATCACATCTCTGAGAGTCAGTCTGGCCAGGCCATCCTGTTTACGTCTGAAGGGCATCCTTGCGGGCATTCCGACCACCGGGATCGGAAGGGATCACTTTAAGCAAAACGGGAGCTGGATCCCACTTTTTTTGGCTATAAATCGCCGTTGAGTTGATCCGACACCGCACTTTTCGGCAAATAGCGTGCCAACTAGTATTCATATGAACATCACATATACCGGAATCAAAAAGCCCTGAACATCAGGGCTTTCTCATTTCTTCGACTATCGGGGAGACGTTACTTCGCCAGCGGGAGCGCATCCTGCTGACGACTGCGGCGCAGATGACGCCGCCACAACGAGAAGCTGCCGTAGCCAAGACTGAGCACCACCGCATAGAGGACCTGAGTGGCGAGCGCCACCAGCACCAGGGCGCAGAGCAGCACGCTTATCCCTGCCAGCCCCTTGCCCACCCCGCCGAGCAGGCGCCAGCCCGCCGCCATGCAGAGCAGGTAGACCAGCACGAAGTTACCGTTGGCGTAGCGGATCAGCTCATCGAGGGGCAGTCGCAACCAGATGATAAGGGTGATGCAGAGCAGGCAGATAAGCAGTACCAGACCGAGCGCCCGCAGCGGCGCACCCCGAGCGGTAAGCACCGCCAGCGAGGGGGGCAGCTTGCCTTCACGCGCCATGCTCCAGATAAGCCTCGCAAAGCCCTGAATGTAGATGTTGATGCTGGCAAAGCAGGAGAGGTAGCCAAGCACCGCCACCAGCCACTTGGCGGTGGGGCCTAACAGCAGGGAGAGCAGGGCCGGAATGGCGGTGGCGTTGGTCGCCTCATCGCCGTAGAGGCCGTATTTGAGCACCACCAGCGAGTGGATCCAGTAGATAAGCCCCGCCAGCAGCACCCCGCCGAGCAGGGCGATGGGGTAGTCCCGCTCCGGCCGCTTGAACTCCTCCCCCATGTGGGCGAAGGCTTCCAGCCCGACGAAACACCAGAACATCACCGCCAGCGCGGTGGCCATAGGGGGCCACTCATCCGCGCTCGGCAGCGGCCGGGCCGCATCGCGCCAGCTCACCTCTCCCTTGAACCAGATCAGCAGGGTGAGCCCCAGAATAGCCAGAGCTATCAACAGTTGCAGGTTGCCGGAGGAGCGCGCCCCGCGCAGCCCCAGCAGGAATACCCCGAGCAGGGTCAGCAGCTGGATGGCCCAGAGGGTCCACTCCCCCATCTCGAACAGGGCGTGCCAGAAACCGGCGGCAATCATCAGGGCTGCGGGCAGCCCCACCGGCAGCACAGCCAGGAAGAGGAAGGCGGAGAAACGCTCGGCGCCGTTGCCAAAGGCGAGGCCAATCAGGTGCGGCGCGCCGCCCGCATGGGGATAGCGACGACCGAGGCGAGCGAAGGTAAAGGCGATGGGCAGCACCAGCGCAATCAGCAGCAACCAGGCCCAGAGCGAGGCCCCCCCCGCCAGCGAGGCGGCAGTCGCCGGTACCACGAAGATCCCGGTGCCAAGCAGCGAGGTGGCGAGCAGCCCCATCCCCTGCCAGAGCCCGAGATCCTTTTTCAACCCAGACATATCCTTTTGTCCCGACTAGAAAAACATCCCGCCATGTTAGGCCTGCTCCGCCCCTTTGTTAAGCACGATGGTTAATCGCGGCTGCGAGAATATGCAGCCTTTTATTCGGGCTCGGGCCCAGCTTGCAGGGATTCGGCCAGAAAATCCCCCAACAGGGTGATCTTGAGTACCTGCCGCCGCGCCGCCGGATAGATGAAGTAGAGGGTCTTGGCCGGGCTCTGATAGTGGCCAAGCAGCGGCAGCAGACGCCCCGCAGCGATATGGTCACGCACCTGTTCGGCCGGCTGCAAGGTGATGCCAGCCCCCGAGAGCGCCGCCGTCAACAAGGCTGGCCAGTGATTGATGCGCAGGCGCGAGGCGACCCGCACCTCCTCGCTCTGGCCATCCTCACCGACAAACTGCCAGCGCTCGTGCTCGCCCCAGTTGCCGTGCAGACACTGGTGGCGAGCGAGATCGGCCGGATGACGGGGCACGCCGTGGCGATTGAGGTAGTCGGGGGCCGCGCAGAGGCGGTAGTGCTGGGTCAGCAGCGGACGGGCGATCAGCGCCTCATCCTGCGGGCGCAGGGTGCGGATGGCGGCGTCGAACCCCTCCTCCACCAGATCGACCCAGCGCGGGGTGAGCTGCAGATCCAGATCCAGCTTGGGGTAGCGGTCGAGAAAAGCGGGCAGCAGCGGCACCAGCCGGTGGTGGCCAAAGCTGAGGGGAGCGGCGATGCGCAGCCGTCCGGCCGGCTCGGCCAGCAGGTTCTGGGTGAGCGACTCGGTCAGTGCCAGCTCCTCCAGCACCCGCTGGCAGCGAGCCAAAAACAGCTGGCCCAGCTCGGTGAGAGTCTGCTGGCGGGTGGTCTTGTGAAACAGCTTGCCCCCCAGCCACTGCTCCAGCCCCAGCACATGCTTGCCCACCATCTGGGCGCTGATCCCCTCTTCGCTCGCCACCGCGCTGTAGGAGCCGAGATCCACTACCCGGGTGAAGATTCGCATGCTGGTCAATCGGTCCACAACCCCTCCTTTTTGCCCGTTTCAAGGCCGTTTGTCCCGCGACAGGGCCCCTATTCACAACCAAAAGTTTAGTAAGAAATGGATTTTAGCCAATTTATTCAACTTTTAGTTACCAATACAGTGATGCCGTCCCTCCCCCACAGGATAAATTCCCATGAAAAGCACCTATCTGGCCGCATTACTGGTCGGTCTGCTGGCCAGCGGCGCCAGTCAGGCTGCCGAGAGCAGCTTTATCAGCAACCACGATCATGCCCCTGCCTCAGCAACTCAAGCCCGGCCCGATATCTTTCGGGTCAGCCTGCTCGGCACCGGCACTCCGGTACCCCAGATCAGTCGTGGCGGTTACAGCACTCTGGTCGAGGCGGGCAACCAGAAGCTGGTGTTCGATTTTGGCCGCAACTCCGCCACTCGCCTGTGGCAGCTGCATATCCCCATCGGCCGGGTCAACGCCTTCTTCCTCACCCACTTTCACTCCGACCACACCAACGGGCTGGCGGATCTCTGGCTGACCGGCTGGCTGCAACCGGCCTATGGCCAGCGCCACGCGCCGATGGAACTCTACGGCCCCAAAGGCACCACAGCTCTCGCCCGTGGCTTGCAGCAGGCCTACGCCACCGACATCGCCACCCGGGTCAAGGATGAGGGTACGCCGCTGGATGGGGTGGAGATCAACAGCCACGAGGTTACCGCCGGGGTGGTCTACAACCATGACGGGGTCAAGGTAACCGCCTTTGACAACGACCACGGGGTCAACATCAAGCCGTCATTCGGCTATCGCATCGACTATCACGGCCATAGCGTGGTGCTCTCCGGCGATACCCGCTACAGCCCCGAAGTGGTGAAGCAGGCCAAAGGGGCCGATCTGCTGGTGCACTGCGTCTCCATGACCTCTGCCGAGCAGATGAAGGCCAACCCCGGCTACAAGGCGATCGCCGGTCACCTCGCCTCCCCTGAGCAGGCGGCCCGGGTAATGAACGAAGCCAAACCGGCGCTGACCGTGTTCAGCCATATCGGCCTCAACGGCAAGATCAGGGTCAAAGATCTGGCGCAGGATCTGCGCGCCCGCTACTCGGGCCCCTTTGTCATCGGCAACGACCTGATGCAGATTGATCTGCCTACCACGGCCTCCGGCAAGGGCTATGCCCTCTGGCAGTCGGAAAATATCGACAATGCCCAATCCTGAATCCCGGCCATAAAAAAGCCGCCTCTTGCGAGGCGGCTTCTTCATTCAACTTGGTAACCGGAGTTATCAGGCAATCAGCTTGTAGATGATACCGGACATGGCGATCAGGCCGATGATGGTCACGAAGCCGTTGCTGATGTTGCCAGCGTATTTGCGCATGGCCGGAACCTTGGTGATGGCGTACATCGGCATCAGGAACAGCAGCATTGCGATGATCGGGCCGCCCAGGTCTTCAATCATGCCGAGGATGCTCGGGTTGATGGTAGCGATGGCCCAGGTGGTCAGGATCATGAACACGGCAGTGACTTTGTTCAGTTGCTTGGTGTCAACGTTCTTGCCCTTCTCGCGCAGCGCCTTGGCCATCAGGCCGTTCATGCCCTCTTGCGCACCCAGGTAGTGACCCAGGAAAGATTTGCTGATGGCAACCATGGCGATCAGCGGAGCCACAGTACCGATAACCGGGTTATCGAAGTGGTTGGCCAGGTAGGACAGGATGGAGATGTTCTGTTCTTTGGCAGCAGCCAGGTCAGCCGGGGAGAGGCTCAGTACGCAGCTGAATACGAAGAACATAACGGTCATTACCATCATGACGTGGGCGCCCAGCAGGATGTTGCTGCACTTCTTCTCGGCACCTTCACCGTAACGACCTTTGTTGTCCACCGCGAAGGAGGAGATGATCGGGGAGTGGTTGAAGGAGAACACCATTACCGGGATAGCCAGCCACAGGGTCTTGATGAAGTCACCGTTGAAGGCGTCAGACAGGGCCGGAGCTTCAGTGATGATGGCACCGTTCCAGTGCGGGATCAGGTAGAACGCCAGACCCATCAGGGTGAGCACGAACGGGAATACCAGCACGCTCATCGCTTTGACGATAACCTGGCCGCCCAGACGAACAACCGCCATCAGACCGAGGATCAGGGCCAGTGACAGAACGGCACGGGGAGGTGCAGACATGCCCAGCTGGTGAACAATCACGCTCTCGACGGTGTTGGTGATGGCGACTGAATACATCAGCACGATCGGGTAGATAGCAAAGAAGTAGAGCAGGGTGATGAATTTGCCTGCGGTCTTGCCGAAGTGCTCTTCTACTACTTCAGTGATGTCGCCATCACGGGTAGAGCCGGACAGCACGAAGCGGGTCAGACCACGGTGAGCAAAGAAAGTCAGCGGCAGCGCCAGGATCAACATGGCAACCAGCGGCCACAGGCCACCTACACCGGCGTTGATTGGCAGGAAGAGCACACCGGCACCGATCGCGGTACCGTACAGACCCAGCATCCAGACCACATCGGCCTTGTTGACGCCGCGGGAGGTGTTGCTGGCTAAACGACCATCAGCTGCAATATTCATGTCAGACATACGTTGTTCCTGTCATCTAGGAAAATGGGATTCTTGTTTGGTCGGGCCTTGGCCCGGTTCCATCTCCCTGGAACGCCTGCTGTCCGTCCTTGATATTAACCTCTCGCCCCCCGGCAACCTGGCCATCACTCCTTGTGACAACAGGATTGCAACAAACAACAGTGCGAGATTTTGACCCTGAGGGTCGGCGCCCGTCTCACTTAACAACCGATTAACGTGCGCCACTCTTGATGGGCTGACTTTAATTAAATGCCCTTATTAATCACAGCGTTTTTTTGAATTAATCAACCAAAGTTTGATTTTGGTCGCCTTTCGGACGACCAAGATCACACTCAAAGCGCCTTATTGTGAGTTTTTTTTAACAATTCAACTTAGTTTCACTGGAATCAATGGCCTGTGAGCAGCTACATATTTGCAACAAGCCACCCGTTTAGCGCGGATTGTGTGCGACACGGCCTTGGCGTACCCTTGTGACTCACGCCTTTTTGTTGATTGATGATGACCATTACCCGTACCGATCTCGCCGAACTGGCAGTGTTTGCCGCCGTCGCCCGTCACTGCAGTTTCAGCAAGGCCGCCCTCGAACTCGGGGTCTCCGCCTCCGCCCTCAGCCATAGCCTGAAGGGGTTGGAAGCAAGGCTGGGGGTGCGGCTGCTCAACCGCAGCACCCGCGCCGTGGTGCCGACCGAAGCGGGCCAGCGGCTGCTCAAACAGCTGCTCCCCACCCTCAGTACTCTTGAAGAGGCGCTTTGCGAGCTGGCCCGCAACAGCGATGAACCGGTGGGAAGGCTCAAGCTCTGCGCCCCCCGCGGCGCCATCGACAGCCTGCTGGCACCTGTGCTGATCGACTATCTGGCCCGTTATCCGCGGATGCAGGTGGAGGTGGTGGAGCAGGAGCTGATGCCCCGGCTGATTGAAGATGGTTACGATGCCGCGCTCTTTTATGGGGATCTGCTGCCCAAGGAGATGATCGGCATCCCCCTCGGCCCGCCCCAGCGCTATCTGGTGGTGGGCTCCCCGGCCTATCTGGCGGAGCACGGCGCGCCCGAGCACCCGAGCGAGCTGAGCCGCCACGCCTGTATCGGCTATCGCCTCACTCCGCACCACCACTATCGCTGGGCCTTTGCCGCCGACGGCACCATGCTGGAGATAGAGGTAACCGGGCCGCTCACCACCAGCACCCCGGCCCTCTATCTGGGCGCCGCCGAGGCGGGGCTGGGACTCGCCTACTGTCTGGAAGAGGAGGTGAGCCAAAAGGTCGCGGAGGGGAAACTGCTCACCGTGCTGGAGCCCTGGTGCCCCACCTTTGCCGGCTTCTACCTCTTCTATCCCAGTCGGCATCAGCTGGGCAGCGGGCTGCGCATCCTGATCGACAGGCTCAAGGCCCACTACCAAAACCCCGGATTAGTGAGTAATACTCAGCAATTCATCAAGTGAAACCCTGATTATCACCAAATAAGTATTAATCTAGACTAGCTGTTCGATAATCGAACTCCCCGAGAGAACAGATATGTCTGCCTATTTAACACTGCGGCAACGGGCCATGACCCGTCGCTTCTGGGCTTACGCCCTCCCCTCCATTCTTGCCATGCTGGTCTCGGGGGCCTACTACCTCATCGACGGCATCTTCGTCGGCCACTATGTCGGCGCCGCTGGCCTCGCCGGGATCAACCTGGTCTATCCGGTCATCATGGTGCTGATCGGTCTGGCCGCCATGATCAGCATGGGGGCGGCCACTGCCATCTCCTTCCAGCAAGGGGCGAAAAACGACAAGCTGGCCCGCCAAGCGCTGGTCAACGCCCTCTGGCTGCTGGCCGGACTCGGGGGCGTTGCGCCGGTGCTGCTCTATTACACCCACACCGATATCCTGCTGGGGCTGGGGATTGAACAGGGCACCGAGACCTGGAAACAGGCGAGTGACTACCTCACCTGGATTGGCGGCGGTACCCTGCTGCTGGCGAGCAATCTGGCGGTGCCCTATCTGCTGCGCAACGATGGTCGCCCGAAACTGGCCATGGTGCTGGTGAGCAGCGGCGCCGTGCTCAATATCATCCTCAACTACATCATGGTGGGTCGGCTGGGGCTGGGACTGATCGGGACCGCGCAAGCCACCCTGATGGCAGAGGGTGCGGTGAGCCTGATCGGTGTTGGCTACTTCTTTACCCCCTGGGCGCGGCTGCGCCTCAGCTGGCGGGATCTGGTGCCCAACCTCCCCGCCATGCCGCACCTGCTCTTTACCGGTCTGCCGAGCCTGATTGCCCAGTTCAACCTCGGCCTGCTGCTGATGCTGCACAACAGCCAGCTGATGGTGTATGGCAATGTGAAGGATCTGGCGGGCTTTACCGTAGCCGGTTACACCGAAGCGGTCTTTATCGTCATTCTGCAGGGGCTCGCCTTCGGCATTCAGCCGCTCATCAGCAAGGCGGCAGGGGCCAAACGCCATCGCAACCTCAAGTACCTGATGGAGATGGGGCTCAAGTTCACCTTTATCTACGGCATGCTGGTGTGGCTCACCATCCAGCTGCTGCCGGGACAGGTCGCCATGCTCTATACCGGCGATCAGGATCCCGAGCTGCTGGCCGCTGCTATCAGCAGCCTGACCCTCAACCTCGGCGCCATTCCGCTGGAGGGGATCATCATGTTCGGCATAGTGCTGCTGCAATCCATGGCGCGCACCCGTCAGGCACTGGTCATCTCCATCGCCAAAACCCTGTTGCTGCTGCCGCTCATCTTCCTGCTGCCGCAACTGTGGGGGCGTGATGGGGTGCTGATGGCCCAGCCCGCGACCGTGCTGTTGCTCACCCTGCCGCTCTGCTGGCTGCTGTGGCGCGAGTGGCTGCGCCTGAAGATGGCCTGCGCGCCAAAAAACAAGCGTCGCCCGCAACCGGCCCGCGCACGCGCCGCCGTCCAGCTGGCCCGTTAAGGCCACCCATCCCGCAAAATAATAAAAAACCGGCATCCATTGATGCCGGTTTCTGCTATATGGGCTGGTCTGCCTGCCCTTACACGAGGATTCAGGCCAGCACTGCTGCCCACACTATGCCAATACTTCTGGCCTGAGCTGGGCCATCAGCCCCGGGTTGTCGGAGTAATCCACCGGGATCGCCACCACAGCAGGCCCCTCCACCGCCAGTGCGGCCCGCAGGGTGGCGCGCAGCTCATCGGCCGAACGCACCGCGAAACCGGCCGCCCCGAACGATTCGGCATAGCGTTTGAAGTCGATGGGGCCAAAAGAGACGCCGGAGGTGCGGCAATACTTCTGCTGCTCCTGCATCGCGACCATGTTGTAGCCGTTATCGACCCAGATGATGTGAACGATATTGCTCTTGAGCCGCACCGCCGTCTCCAGCTCCATGCTCGACTGCATAAAGCTGCCATCCCCCGATACCGAGATCACCTTCTCACCCGGCCGCACCAGCGCCGCACCGATGGCCCACGGCAGTGCCACCCCCATGGTCTGCTGACCGTTGGAGATAAGCACCTGACGAGCGCGGAAGCTGTAGAGGTAGCGGGCAATCCAGATATGGAAGCTGCCCATGTCGACGCAAAGGGTCATGTCGTCGCGCACCAGATCCTGCAGCTCGCGCACGATACGCAAGGGGTGAACCGGATTGCCGTGCAGATCGTCGGCCCGCATCGCCAGTCGCAGTCGCTGCTGGCGAACCCCTTGCAGCAACCGATCCACCTCGGGGGGACGGATTTTCGGATTGCCCATGATGCGGGTCAGCTGCAACAGGTTGGCACGGATCGACCCCACCAGCTCGGCGGTCGGGCAGTAGCTGCTGTCGATATCGGCAGGCAGCACGTCGATATGGAGGATGCGCCGCTCCCGATCGCCATTCCACAGCACGGGGTCGTACTCGATGGGGCTGTAGCCGATGCAGATCACCAGGTCGGCCCCTGCCAGCAGTTGATCCCCCGGCTGGTTGTTGAAGAGCCCCACCCGTCCGGCAAAGTCATCGAAGTGGCAGCTGTCCACCACCCCGGCAGCCTGATAGGTACCGGTCACCGGCAGCCGCACCTTGTCGAGGAAGGCGCGCACTGCCTCGGCATTCTCCGGCCGACTCGCCATCAGGCCGAGCAGCACCACTGGATTCTGGGCGTTGCGCAGCAGGGTCAATGCCTGCTCCATATTCTGTTCATCGGCACAGCCCGGCTCCGGCACTTCCCGAGGCACCAGCACATTGCCCTGTACCGGCTTGTTGATGATATCCATCGGCAGGCTGACAAACGCCGCCCCCGGCCGCCCCAGCTCGGCGGCGCGAAAGGCGTTGGCCATCACTTCCGAGATCGCCGCCCCGCTGTTGACCTGGGCGCTGAACTTGGTGACCGGACGGCAGAGGTTGACCGTATCCATGCTCTGATGAGTGAGCTTGAGGCCGTCGGCACGGCGCACCGCACCGCCCAGCGCCACCATGGGGTCCCCCTCCGAGGTGGCAGTCGCCAACCCGGTAATAAGGTTGGAGCAGCCGGGGCCCGAGGTGACCAGCGCCACCCCCGCCTTGCCGGTCAGGCGCCCCACGGCGGCCGCCATAAAGGCGGCGTTCGCCTCGTGGCGCACCACTATGGTCTCGATGGGGGAGTCCTCCAGCGCATCGAACACCCGATCAATCTTGGCCCCCGGGATCCCGAACACCTGCTTGACCCCTTGCGCCTCCAGATGACGAACCACCAGCTCGGCACCGCACTTCCACTGTCTGTTTTCCATGTTATTGCTCCTTGTCTATCAGCCTTCGGCGGCTTGAATGGCGCGATCGAGATCGGCGGGGTTGAGGTCGGCCTGCCGGAAAGCTGGATCCGATGGCAGGGCCAGATTGAGGTGACGCACCACAGAAAGTCGCAGGGTACCGTGGGCCATGGTGTAGTCGAGCAGATGGCCGCCCCCCTTGCGATCGGCGGTGATCATGTGCTCGTGAAAGCCCGCCACATTGACCCCCTGCACGAACGGCGGGCAGCGAAAGCCCACCAGGGTTCCCGCCACCGCGGCAAAGCGGAACAGCGGTTGCTGTTCGATGGCTTCCAGCATGGGGCGATAGGGGGGCTCCTGACGCGGCACGGTTCGTACCTTGGCCGTTTCAAACTGGCCGTCGAGGCGCAGGGCGACGAAGACGTTGTCGGATCCCACCAGCCGATCCACCCACTGGTGGATCTCGTCACGGCTGAGGGGGTGATCGAAGCGACGCTCCAGACAGGGGCGAAAATGGGTCATCACCGCAAAGGGGGTCTTCTGATCGGCGCGGGCGGGCCGGGCCGAGCCATCGGAGCGCAACTGGTGGATCTGGCGCTCGAAGGCGATCAGCTCGCCATCGAGGTGATTGAAGGTGCCGAGGCCAAAGTCGCCGTGGCGCAGCAGCTCGCTCATGGTGGTCTCCCCTTCGTAGACCCCCGCCAGCAGGGCGCTCATCAGGGAACTCTGGTAGATCTCGCCACCGTCATGCTGCCTGCGCCAGCGGGAAAACTGCTGGCTCACTTCGAGGGCACAGCTGCACCCGGCACTGTCAGATGTTGCAATATGTTCCATTCGGGTTTCACCTCCACCGTGAATCCTGTTAGCGTTCGGATCCAATGGTGACTTGGTTCACATTTCAACACCAATACGCTGATCCCATGACTTTGAGACTCAATCGATATGGAACTTCGTACGCTCCGCTACTTCATGGCCGTTGTTGAAAAGCAGAATTTCACCCGCGCAGCCGAATCACTCAACATGGCCCAGCCGCCGCTGAGCCAGCAGATCCGCAAGCTGGAGGAGACCCTGGGCACCCCGCTGCTGCGCCGTTTGACCCGCAGTGTCGAGCTGACCGAGGCGGGCGAGAGCCTCTATCGGGATGCGGCGCAGATCCTGGCGCTGGCCGATGCGGCAAAACTGAAGGTAAAGCGGATTGCCCGGGGCGAGCAGGGGGCACTGCGGATCGGCTTTGCCGGGTCCACCGTGCTCCACCCCGCGGTGCTGACCCTGCTGCACGACTATCGGGAGCGCTACCCCGAGGTGGCCCTCAGCCCGCAGGAGGGCACCATGCCGGCATTGGTGGAGGCGCTACGCAACGATCGGCTGGATGCGGCCATCTTGCGGCTCCCCTGCCGCGGTAGCGAGGGCTTTGCCCACCACCTTATCGAGCAGGAGCCGCTGCTGATCGCCCTGCCGACCAGCCATCCCAAGGCCAAGCCGGGCCCCTTGCCACTGGCCAGCCTGAAGGACGAGAGTTTTATTCTGTTTCCCCACGCCATCGGGCCCGGGCTCTATGACGGCATCGTGGGTCTCTGCCGGGAGGCGGGGTTCGAGCCTATATTGGGGCCCGAATGCCCGCAGGTGATCTCTACCGTCGGCATGGTGCAGGCGGGCTTTGGCGTGACTCTGGTGCCCAGCTCGGTGGCGGCGCTGCGCCCGCTCGGGGTCAGTTATCACCCCATTGAGGGCAACGGCATGATGACCAGCATCAGTCTGGCAACACGGCCACACCCAAGCAGTGCCGTGCTGCGGCACTTTATCGCCCAGATCCGTGCCGCCCAGATACAACAAGGCCTCCAGAAGGAGGCCCTGTTGAACAAGCTTGAACCGGTTTGATGGCCAGCTTGCCTGATGCGACGGCTTATTTGACGGTACTGCTTATTTGACAGTCACGCGGGCAAACTTGCGCTTGCCGACCTGATAGACGGCGGTACCGGCACCGATGAGTGCCTTGCCATCTTCCAGCTTCTCGCCATCAACCTTGACCGCACCCTGCTTGATCATCCGCAGCGCTTCGGAGGTGGTGGCCACCAGATCGGCCTCTTTCAGCAGGTTGGCAATGGCCAGACCTTCGCCTTCCAGAGCCAGCTCGACTTCCGGCATTTCGTCCGGAATGGCGTTCTTGGAGAAACGCTGGGTGAAATCTTCGTGGGCCGCTTCGGCCGCCGCTTCGTCGTGATAACGGGCGATGATCTCTTTGGCCAGCCAGATCTTCACGTCGCGCGGGTTGAGAGTACCGGCAGCGATGCCTGCCTTGAACTCTTCAATTTCGGCCAGCGGACGGAAGGAGAGCAGCTCGTAGTAGTTCCACATCAGATCGTCGGTGATGGACATGATCTTGCCGAACATCTCGCCCGGAGCGTCGTGAACGCCGATGTAGTTGCCTGCGGATTTGGACATCTTCTTGACGCCATCCAGACCCACCAGCAGCGGCATCATCAGCACGCACTGGGTCGCCATGCCGGCATCTTTTTGCAGCTCGCGGCCCATCAGCAGGTTGAACTTCTGGTCGGTACCACCCAGCTCAACGTCCGCCTTCAGCGCGACCGAGTCATAGCCTTGCAGCAGCGGATAGAGGAATTCGTGAATCGCGATGGATTGGCCGCCGGTGTAGCGCTTTTTGAAGTCGTCGCGCTCCATCATGCGGGCCACGGTCTGCTTGGCCGCCAGCTTGATCATGCCGGTCGCACCCAGCTCGCTCAGCCAGGTCGAGTTGTACTCGATGCGGGTCTTGGCCGGGTCGAGGATCTTGAACGCCTGCTCGGCATAGGTGAGGGCGTTGTGCTTGATGGCCTCTTCGGAGAGCGGCGGACGGGTGGCGTTCTTGCCGGAGGGGTCACCCACCATGGCAGTGAAGTCACCGATCAGCAGGATCACTTCATGGCCCAGATCCTGGAAGGTCTTCAGCTTGTTGAGGATCACGGTATGACCCAGGTGAATGTCGGGGGCGGTTGGGTCCATGCCCAACTTGATGCGCAGCGGGCGCCCTTCCTTCAACTTGGCGACAAGTTCTTCTTCAACCAGAATTTCTTCCGCTCCGCGCTTGATCTCGGCTAGCGCCACCTCGAGCTGGGACATTTTTTGACTCTCCATCACGATTCCACAGGGCCAAACATATTACTGGAATGGCGGGCCAATTGGAAAGGCTGTAAAATCCGTCCATTCTGCCCGACTTCATCTGCTTCTCATGGTTATTTGGCACGCCTTCAACGCACTCCCCCACTGGCACCGCAAGATGGTGCTGATCTTGAGCATCATGATCATGATGCTGGCGGCCTGGCCCAGCGAACAGGCAGTAGCAACACGGGTCGATGAAAACGGCAACGAGATTGCCCTGCGACAGCAACAAGAAGAGAACAGCGACGACAATCTGGCCCAGGACGATATCACCGCAGATGCCGTGCAACCGGCCACCCCGTCCAAACCGCGCTATATCACCAAGCAGGTGAAGGTACGCCGTGGCGACAACATGGGAGTCATCTTCCAGCGCATTGGCCTGAGCACCACGGATCTGCACCTGATCGACCAGCTCGAGGGCAGCGATCCCCTGCGGATGCTGCAACCTGGGCAGGAGCTCACCTTCAAGCTCACCGAGAACGGCGAGCTGCACAGCCTCTATTACCCCCACAGTCTGGAGCAGGCGCTCAAGGTGAGCCGCAAGGAGGAGACCTTTGTCGCCCGCAACGTCAAGATCGCCCTCGACACCCGCGAACAGGTGAGCAAAGGGGAGATCCGCTCCAGCTTCTGGGGCGCCGCGGTGGATGCGGGAATGACCGAAGATCAGATCATGGACTTGGCCGCCATCTTCGGCTGGGACATCGACTTTGCCCAGGACTTGCAGCCGGGGGACAGCTTCCGGGTGGTCTATGAAGACAAATTCCGCGACGACGAGCGGGTCGCCTCCGGCGATATTCTGGCGGCAGAGTTCGTCAACCAGGGCACCGCCTACCGCGCCGTGCTCAATGAAGATGGCAACTACTACACCCCGGAAGGCAAAGCGATGCGCAAGAGCTTCCTGCGTGCGCCGGTCAACTTCAAATACATCAGCTCCAACTTCAACCCGCGCCGCCTCCATCCGGTGACCGGCAAGATCCGCCCCCACAACGGCATCGACTATGTGGCGCCGGTGGGCACCCCCATCATGGCAGCGGGCTCCGGCAGCGTGGTGGCCGCCGGTTACAACCAGTTCAACGGCAACTACGTCTTTATCAAGCATGCCGGCAACTATGTGACCAAGTACCTGCACCTCTCCAAGCGCACCGTCAACAAGGGACAGCGGGTGAAGCAGGGCCAGACCATCGGCACTCTGGGTGGCACCGGCCGCGTCACCGGCCCGCACCTGCACTACGAATTCGTGGTGGGCGGCATTCACAAGAACCCGCGCACCCTCACCCTGCCACAGGCAGAGACCCTGAGTGGACGCGAGCTGGCCAACTTCAAAAAGCTGGCGATGCCACAACTGGCCAAGCTCGACAACCCCGAGCTGCAGCTGGCCCAAAACAAGCGGGATAGTCGCGGCAACTAAGCCATCAGGGCTGGCAGGGTGAAAGCCCTGCCAGCCCCTTTTATTGAACCCGCGCCAGGCAATCAGATTGAAATGAGTCCACTTTCGAGCATAAGATGAGATGGAACACCGGGAGCGGCATGTGGCACGGAAGCAAGGGCTTATCTATCCTGTCTCTCTCACTCTTTTTCCGGTCCGCATTGAGGATGCAACATGGTTGAGCGTTATATCGGTCTGATGTCAAAGACCACGCTATGTGGCATGGGATGAAAGCCGCTCCCCTCTTTACCCTCTCTGCACACCGCATTTTCAAGCAGCAATGTAAGGAGACATATGGCTGAACGCTATATCGGTCTGATGTCGGGAACCAGCATGGACGGCATTGATGCCGTGCTGGTGATGATCGCCGGGGATGAACTGCGGGTCGAAGCGGCGCTTTGTCACCCCTGGCCGCAAGAGACCGCCCGCACGCTGCATGCCCTCTGCACCCCGGGCGACAACGAAATCGACCGCATGGGGGTGGCCGATAATCTGGTGGCGCGAGAGTTTGCCGCCGCCACCCACGCGCTGCTGGCCAAGGCGAAGCTTGAGCCCAAAGATATTCGCGCCATCGGCAGCCACGGCCAGACCATCCGCCATCGCCCCCAGCTTAGCTTTACCTTACAGATCGGCAACGCCGCCCTGCTGGCCGCCCAGACCGGCATCGACGTTATCGCCGATTTTCGCACCATGGATATGGCCCTCGGCGGTCAGGGGGCGCCGCTGGTGCCCGCCTTCCATCAGGCGCTGTTTGCCAAGCCCGGCGCCCTGCGGGTGGTACTGAACCTCGGCGGCATCGCCAATATCTCGGTGCTGCCGGGCAATCCGGGCGGGGTATATGGTTTTGATACAGGCCCGGCCAACACTCTGCTCGATGGCTGGTATCGCCGCCATCAGCACCACGGCGGCAGCTATGACGCCGGTGGCAAATGGGCCGCCAGTGGCAAGCCCATCCCGGCCCTGCTGGAGACGCTGCTGGCTCACCCCTACTTCGCCGCCCCCGCCCCCAAGAGCACCGGACGGGAGATGTTCACCCTCGATTGGCTCGATGGGGAGCTGGCAGGCACTTCATACGCCCCCGCGGATGTGCAGCGCACCCTGCAGGCGCTCACCTGCCACAGCATCGCCCACCAACTGCCCGCCCGGCCCGAATCAGTCGGTGCCAGCCAGCCGAAAGCCGAGCTGTTTGTCTGCGGCGGCGGTGCCCATAATGCCCCCTTGCTGAAAGAGCTGGCCAGCCTGCTGCCTGCATGGCGCATCGCCAGCACAGCCGAGCTGGGCCTTGCCCCCGACTGGGTGGAAGGCGCAGCCTTTGCCTGGCTGGCGGAGCGCTTTATCAAGCACAAACCCGGCAACCTGCCCGCCGTCACCGGCGCCAGCCGTCCGGCTGTGCTGGGTGCTCTCTACCCCGCACCCTAGATATCCCCCAGATATGCAAATGACGACAGCCCCGATATGGGGCTGTCGTCATGTCACATCATGAACAGTGGCACTTTGGCCAACACCCGTTGTTACATGGCATTGGTGGATTCAAAAATTTTGTCGGCGGACGCTTCGACAAAGCCCGGATAGAGCACGCCATCAGGCTGCGGGTAGCGCAGGGCAAACTCGTAGAAGCAGCTCGGGATGGTACGCACCCCATCGCTGAACGGCACCTCTGCTTTGTCGGCCATGGTGGAGGATTGCTCCAGCATCACCTGCGGGTCCCCTTTCACCTCGCCACCCACGCTGTTGAGCACGAAACCCGCCGTCTTGAGCGCCGCATTGACCTGATGGATGGTGTCAAAATCCTTCAACTTGTTGATATTGACCGTGAAGTGGTTGGCACGATAGCCCCATGCCGCCATCCAGGCCGCGTACTCACTCTCCGCCAGCAGAGTCTGATAATCGGCATAGGAGACCTGCCAGGGGGCACCGGTGTAGAGAAATGCCGGGGTATCGGTCAGATGATCGGGCACCTGATCCGCCAGCTTATGGATAATGGCCTGTGCGCCTGCGGAGAGTTCTTCGACCTTCAGCTCACTGATAAACACCTTGGGAGCGTCCGGATCTTTGTGCTCAAAGTGCTTGGCGTAGAGCTTCTTGGCCTTGAAGACGTACTCGCCCTTCTGCTCGTAACCGAGCGCCAGGAAGTGGGCGGCCAGCTTCTCCAGCCCCAGCTTTGGCAGGTTATAGGTACGAAACGCCACGTGATCGTTGACGATGGGCTCGCCGCCACCCAGCAGGGTGTGCACCTTGAGGGCACTCGGAGTCACCTTGATGTAGTTGTCCCACAGATGGCTGAACAGAGTGTCGATATCCTTTTGCATCTATCTTTCCTTTGATTGCGGGTACGAAACGGGGCCCCGATGGGTGCCCCTTGTAGTTGTCCGTTTAGAAGAAGAGGCCCGGCGAGAGCTGCTCCGGCATAGCGGCCTTGCTGTCTTCGACCGACGCAACCGGATAAGCACAGTAGTCAGCAGCGTAGTAGGCGCTCGCCCTGTGGTTGCCGGAAGCGCCGATACCGCCAAACGGCGCAGCACTGGAGGCACCGGTGATGGGCTTGTTCCAGTTGACGATGCCAGCGCGGATCCGCTTGAAGAAGTGATTCCAGTCCGCCTCCTTGTCACCCAGCAGACCGGCCGAGAGGCCGTAGCGGGTAGCGTTGCCCTGATCGATAGCGGCATCGAAATCATCGTAACGAATGAGTTGCAGTAGCGGGCCGAAGTACTCTTCGTCCGGCAGCGCGCTCACTGAGGTCACGTCGATGATGCCCGGGGAGACAAAGCCGGTGCCCGCTTTCAGGTGCTCAAGCACCTGCAGGCTCTCGCCGCCCAGCTGTTGCAGGTTGGCTTGTGCCTCGACCATGCCAATCGCAGCTTTCTCGCTGATCATTGCCCCCATAAACGGCTGTTCGGCGGCGTCGTAGAGGCCGACCTTGATCTTGCCTACCACCTCGACCAGTCGTTTGACCAGCGCATCGCCACGCTCACCGCGCTCGACAAACAGGCGACGGGAGCAGGTGCAGCGCTGACCGGAAGTGATGAACGCCGACTGGACAATGGCATGGACGGCGCCGTCGATGTCGCTCACATCTTTCACGATCAGCGGGTTGTTACCGCCCATCTCCAGCGCCAGAATTTTGCCCGGCTGGCCGGCAAACTGTTGATGGAGGAAATGGCCGGTGCGGGAGGAGCCGGTAAAGAAGAGGCCGTCGATATCGGGATTGCCCGCCAGCGCCTTGCCGGTCTCGACCTCCCCTTGCACCAGATTGAGCACCCCCTTGGGCAATCCGGCCTGCTGCCACACCTTGACCATGGCCTCGGCCACCATGGGGGTCAGCTCGGAGGGTTTGAACACCACGGCGTTACCCGCGATCAGGGCCGGGACTATATGGCCGTTGGGCAGATGGCCCGGGAAGTTGTAGGGGCCGAACACAGCCACCACGCCGTGGGGCTTGTGACGGACAAACGCTTTGGCGCCCGGCATGGCATTTTCAACGGTGCCGGTGCGCTCGTCGTGGGCACGAATGGAGATGGCAATCTTGCCCTGCATGGCGGCTACTTCAGTGCGGGTCTCCCACAACGGTTTGCCGGTTTCGCGGGCGATGGTCAGGGCCAGCGCCTCTTTCTGCTCGCCGAGCAGGTCGGCATAACGGCGCACTATGGCCAGACGATCTTCAAGGCTCATATCCGCCCAGTTGTAGAAGGCGGCACGGGCGGCCTTGACGGCAGCATCCCCTTGCGCCGCACTGGCGGCAGCCCCCTGCCAGATCACCTCGTTCTTGGCCGGATCGGTTGACTCGAACGGCTTGCCTTCACCGGCAAGCCACTGACCGTCGATAAATTGCACTAACTGGCTCATCCATTCACTCCCTGTCGCTGGCAGGCAGCCTCGGCTGCCTGCCTGATAATCGGTTTGCTTGTCCTGTTTGTCTCAGTCGAGGTCGACCACCCGCACCATGTCGCCATCCTGTACCTTGAGTGCCGCCGCCATCTTGGGCGGGATGATGGCTTCGTGCTTGTCGAGATCGACCCGGATATTGCCGTAGCAGGCGCGGTAATGCTCGAAACGGCTGTTGCAGATAAGGTGGGTCTTGCCACCGATGGGCTCGCCCACCAGCACCCGCAGTTTCTTGCTGCGGCGCACGCTGCGGATATTCTTCACGTCGCACTCGACGGTGGGGCCCGCATCGAAAATATCGACGTAGCCACGGTTCACGAAGCCCTCGTCCTGCAGCATCTTGATGGCCGGGCGAGTCTTCTCGTGGGTCTGACCGATAACGGCCCGCGCCTCTTTGCTCAGCAAATTGACGTAGATGGGGTACTTGGGCATCAGTTCGGCGATAAAACGCTTCTTGCCGATGCCGGTCAGATAGTCGACGGTGGGAAAATCCATCGAGAAGAAGTGGGTTTGCAGCCACTCGTAGAAGGGGCTGTGACCGTTGGCATCGGAGACGCCGCGCATTTCGGCGAAGACGGTCTCGTCAAACAGCTCGGGGTGCTCGGCCATAAACAGAAAGCGGTGCTTGGAGAGCAGGCGGCCGTTGAGCCCTTCGCGGGCACATTCGCGCAAGAACAGGGTGCAGAGCTCGGAGTTGCCGGTGTAGTCGTTGGAGAGAGTCAGGGTTTCAACGACGTTGTAGATGCCGAGCTTGGGAGAAGAGTGCACCACTTTGCCGATGTGGTAGTTGTAAAACGGCTGGGAGAGGCCAACCGCGGCATCGATGGCACAGGTGCCGACCATCTCGCCGGTCTCCAGATCCTCAGCCACGAAGAAGTAGAGGCAGTCCCCCTTGCCGGCGGGCTTGTCGGAAAAAGTCTGGGTAGAAGCATCGATCTTGCGCTGCAGCAACTCATCGTTGACGGGCAACGAGGTCATGCCGGTGCCGGACTCGATGGCGCAGGTCTTGAGCCCGGCAAAATCTTTTTGCTCGATGGGACGGATAACCAACATAAATGACAACTCCCTTTCATTGACGACAGGTGGGGGCCCGGCTCCTGCCGGGAGAGCTCCCCACCTCAATTTGGAATCAGGCGTTGACCACCTGGGCAACCGCCTTCTCGAAGCGGGCCAACCCTTCCTTGATGTCCGCTTCCGGGATCACCAGTGAAGGGGCAAAACGAACCACGTTGGTACCGGCAACCAGTGCCATCAGCCCCTGATCGATAGAGGCCAGCAGGAAGTCGCGGGAACGCCCCTTGAAGTCCTCGCTCAGAGCGGCACCCAGCAGCAGCCCCTTGCCACGCACTTCGCTAAAGCAGTGGTATTTGGCGTTGATCGCCTCAAGCCCATCGCGGAACAGCTGTTCGCGCCGCTTGACCCCGTCCAGTACCTCGGGAGTATTGATCACGTCGATCACTGCCTCGGCGACCGCACAGGCCAGCGGGTTACCGCCGTAGGTAGAGCCGTGAGTGCCCACTTTCAGGTAAGAAGCGATTTCGTCGGTGGTCAGCATGGCGCCGATGGGGAAACCGCCCCCCAGCGCCTTGGCGCTGGTGAGGATGTCCGGCGTGACGCCGAGCCCCATATAGGCATAGAGATCACCGGTCCGGCCGACCCCTGACTGCACTTCGTCATACACCAGCAGGGCATTGTGTTTGTCGCACAGCTCGCGCACCCCTTTGGCAAACTCGTCGGTAGGACGAATAATGCCACCCTCCCCTTGCAGCGGCTCCATCACCACGGCGCAGGTGTTGTCGGAGATCACCTCGGCTAGTGCCGCCAGATCGTTGTAGGGAACATGGGTAATGTCACCGGGCTTGGGACCGAAGCCATCGGAGTAGGCAGCCTGGCCACCGACGCTGACGGTAAAGAAGGTACGACCGTGGAAGCCCTGATTGAAGGCGATGATCTGGGTCTTCTGCTCGCCAAACTTCTCGATGGCGTAGCGGCGAGCCAACTTGAGGGCAGCTTCATTCGCTTCGGCGCCGGAGTTGCAAAAGTAGACCTTGTCGGCAAAGGTGGCCGCGACCAGCTTCTTGGCCAGACGCAGGGCCGGTTCGTTGGTCATTACGTTGGAGAGGTGCCACAGCTTCTCGCCCTGGGTTTTCAGAGCCTCGACCAGCTTGGGATGACAGTGACCCAGGCCGTTAACGGCGATACCACCGGCGAAGTCGACATACTCGCGCCCCTCCTGATCCCAGACACGTGACCCTTCACCACGCACCGGGATGATCTTGGCGGGCGCATAGTTGGGAACCATCACTTCATCAAACACTTCACGTGTCACTGCCAACAACTCTGACATATAGCTCTCCTTCAGATTCGGCGACAGAATAATCCACCGCCTAAAAGTTAAATCCGTGTAAACGTGACGGGATTATCACAGAAATAAAGTAAAAAGTCTGTAACAAGACGACCTATGAGGAACAATGTTCGATTGACCTTGAGATTTTAGGCAACCGCATTGCATAACGACTCAGGGGGGCTTGGCAAGAGATAATTTGGGCTGGAAGGGGGCTGAATAAAGTGTCAGAGAAATATTTTTTACCTTCTTTCAAACTTGAGAAGGTGATCACAAATTTTTATGAACAGGACAGAAAATTGGCCAGCAGCAAATGGCCCTGTTCGCTCAAAATACTCTCCGGATGGAACTGAACACCCTCGACAGGAAGTGTCTTATGGCGTAATCCCATGATTTCGTCAAACGAGCCATCGGCATGCTCGCTCCAGGCGGTGACCTCGAAGCAGTCGGGCAGCGTGTCGCGCTCCACCACCAGTGAGTGATAACGGGTCACCCGCAAGGGATCCTTTAGACCGTAGAATACCCCTTCGCCGCGATGGCGAATCAGGGAGGTCTTGCCATGCATCACCTGACGCGCGCGAACCACGCGGGCACCAAACGCCTGCGCCAGCGACTGGTGGCCAAGGCAGACGCCAAGAATGGGTAGCTTGCCGGCGAAGTGGCTGATGGCATCGAGAGAGATCCCCGCCTCATTGGGCGTACAGGGACCGGGAGAGATCACCAGAAAACGGGGGGAGAGCTGCGCTATGGCATCAAGCGTCAGTTCATCATTGCGCTTGACCACAACCTCTTGTCCCAGGGCGCCGAAATATTGCACCAGATTCCAGGTAAAAGAGTCGTAGTTATCGATCAACAACAGCATGAGATAACCAACAGTGGAGAATTAACGATCGAGATAACGACCCTGTTCCATTTCCCGTTCACGCTGACACTCGGCCAGATAGATGGCTGCAGCGATGGCAGCAGTCTTGTGATGTTTATCGATGGCATTGGAGACCATCAATTGCAGGGTATTGAGGTTTTTCGCCTTGCGGAACTTGCGCAGCCAGTGACCTTTATCACTCAGCTCTTCAATCGAAATATTTGGTTGAACAGACATGCGTACTCTTGGGGATATAACCCGGGTTGAAATAAAGAATTAAACAAAATACAACGTGGGAAAATAAAGAAAGCCAGGCAAATACCCAGCTCTCTTCTACTACACCTTCCCAGTATGTCAGGCTCGAGGAACGAAGCCGACTACATCATATACGCTGGTCAGGGTTTTTTCAGCTCTTTCACGCGCCTTTTGTGCCCCTTCGGCAAGAATCGCAATCAGATGGGCCTCATCCTGACGCAACTCGTGGAAACGAGCCTGGATCGGTTCCAGCAGCGCAACCACGGCTTCGGCGGTCTCGGTCTTGAGGTGACCATACATCTTGCCTTCGAAGTGCTGCTCCAGCTCGGGGATGGAGCGGCCAGTCACGCCGGACATCAGGGTCAGCAGGTTGGAGACACCCGGTTTGTTTTCCGGGTCGAAACGCACCACCGCCGGCTCGTCGGAGTCAGTCACCGCACGCTTGATCTTCTTGACGATCTGCTTGGGATCTTCCAGCAGGCCGATGAAGTTGGCCTCGTTGTCATCCGACTTGGACATCTTCTTGGTCGGATCCTGCAGGCTCATCACCCGCGCACCTTCGGTCGGAATGAAGGGCTCCGGCATGGTGAACACTTCACCATAGAGGTTGTTGAAACGGGTACAGATGTCGCGGGTCAGCTCCAGATGCTGCTTCTGGTCGTTGCCGACCGGCACCTGATTGGCCTGATAGAGCAGGATATCGGCTGCCATCAGCACCGGATAACCGAACAGGCCGACGTTGACGTTGTTCTCGAAACGGGCGGACTTGTCCTTGAACTGGGTCATGCGCGACAACTCACCCATCTGGGTATAGCAGTTGAGGATCCAGCCCAGCTCGGCGTGCTGCGGCACGTGAGACTGGATGAAGACAGTGCTCTTCTTGGGATCGATACCGACCGCTAGATAGAGGGCGGCTGCGTCCAGACAAGCCTTGCGCAGGGCAGCCGGGTCCTGACGAGTGGTGATGGCGTGCAGGTCGACGATGCAGTAGAGGCAGTCGAACTCATCCTGCATGTTGACCCACTGACGCAGGGCCCCCATGTAGTTGCCGATGGTCAGTTGACCGGAGGGTTGCGCCCCGCTCAATACGATTGGTTTAGTCATGAGAGTGTTAATCCTTGTTATTCAGCCAGCCCAGCTGCGCTATTAGACCAAAAGTGCATCGAGCTGGGCAAACTGCTCGAATACCCAGTCTGGATGGGAGTCGGCAATGGGGCGGCCATAGTTGTAACCGTAGGTCAGGCCCACCACCTTCATGCCGGCCGCCTTGGCCGCCAGCACGTCATTTTCGGAGTCGCCCACCATTAGAGTGCGAGCCGGGCTCACCCCCAACTCCTGGCAAGCGTGCAGCAATGGCTCCGGGCTCGGCTTCTTGACTGGCACGCAGTTGCCGCCAAGCCAAAGTTCGAAACAATCGCTGATGCCAAGGGCATCGAGGATGGGTGCCACGAAATCACTCGGCTTGTTGGTGACGATCGCCTGCTTGTAACCCAGGGTTTGCAGGCGACGCAGACTCTGGGCAACCCCGTCATACATAGCCAGCCCTTGCAGCAGGCAGGCGTTGTAGTGCTGGAAAAAGATCGGTCTGGCCTTGGCAAACAGCTCGGGATCGGCCTCGCGATAGGCGAGCGCCCGCTGGATCAGCTTGTCGGCACCATTGCCGACCCAGGTACGGATAACCGCTTCATCAGCTTGTTCCAGACCCAGATCAGCCAGAGTCAGATTGACCGCCAGCGCCAGTTGGGCGGCGCTGTCAATCAGGGTGCCGTCCAGATCGAACAGCACCAAATCAAATGCGCGCTCAGCGTGTGACATGAGCCAGCTCCGCACGCATCTTATCGATCACCGCCTTGTAGTCAGGCTGGCTGAAAATGGCCGAGCCGGCGACAAACATGTCGGCGCCCGCTTCGGCGATCTCGCGAATGTTGTCGACCTTCACCCCGCCATCGATCTCGAGTCGGATATCGCGGCCGCTCTCGTCGATCAGACGACGCACCTGACGCAGCTTGTCGAGGGTACCGGGGATAAAGCTCTGGCCACCGAAGCCCGGGTTGACCGACATCAGCAGGATCACATCCAGCTTGTCCATCACATACTCGAGGCAGGAGAGCGAGGTAGCAGGATTCAGAACCAGACCCGCCTGGCAGCCCATCTCCTTGATGAGGCCCAAAGAGCGATCAACGTGATCGGACGCTTCCGGATGGAAGGTGATGAGGGAAGCACCGGCCTTGGCAAAATCGGGAATGATGCGATCCACCGGCTTGACCATCAGGTGCACGTCGATGGGGGCCTCGATACCGTAGTCACGCAGCGCCTGACAGACCATGGGGCCAATGGTCAGGTTGGGGACATAGTGGTTGTCCATCACGTCGAAGTGAACCACGTCGGCACCTGCAGCCAGTACCTTGGCTACATCGTCACCCAGACGGGCAAAATCGGCAGAGAGGATCGAGGGGGCAATCAGAAAGTCTTTCATCAGCATCATCCATTGGCAGCCAGGGAGAAAAAGCGGCGCAATTTTAACGTAAAAGGCGGGCGAAAACGACTCGAATGCGGGGTAAATGGGGCAATCGCCTCCCCTCCCCCAGCCACCTAGATTTTGGGGCATCGGCACGGGCCTAGGCGCGCCCATAAAAAAACGGCGCCCCTGGGCGCCGCATGGTCTGTTACGTCAGCGGCAGCAGTTCACTGTCGCTGGGATAGTAACCCTGCTCAGGTTCGATTCCGGGGGGATAGAGCGCCAGCAACTCGGCCACCTTGTTACGGGTGCCGCCGTTGCGACTGATGGTGCGCTTGACCAGGATCTCGTCGAGGCGGGCACCGCGATAAAGCTCACGAGTCAGCTCGATATCATGGTTGCTGATCAGCACCGGCACCCCTTTGTGAGCGGCTGTGTGACGGGCCAGTCGCGCCAGGATCGCCTGATCATCCAGGGTAAACCCGCCGGAGGCATAGGTGGTGAAGCTCGCCGTAGTGGAGAGCGGCGCATAGGGTGGATCACAATAGATAACCCAATCCTCTTCGGCACGCTTGATGGCGTCGGCGTAGCTCTCGCAGATAAAGGTCGCCTTCTGCGCCTTTTCGGCAAAGGCCCACAGCTCTTTTTCCGGGAAATAGGGCTTCTTGTAGGAACCGAACGGCACGTTGAAGCCGCCCTTCTTGTTGTAGCGGCACAGTCCGTTGAAACCGTGACGGTTGAGAAACAGGAACAAGAGTGCCCGCTCGAAGGTGGTCTCGGTCTGATTGAACTGGGTACGCAGCCGATAATAGGCCGCCTTGTGGTTGTGCTCTGCCACAAACAGCTTGCGCGCCTCGGCAATAAAACTGTCCGGCGTCAGCTTGAGGTGGTTGTACAGGCAGATCAGATCCGGATTGATGTCGTTGAGCACATACGCGTCGTAGTCGGTGTTGAGAAACACAGACCCGGCCCCGACGAAGGGCTCCAGCAACACACGCCCGGCCGGCAGGCGCTCGGCAATCTCTTCAACCAGGGAGTATTTTCCCCCGGCCCATTTTAAAAAAGCGCGTGTTTTTTTCATGGAAATCCGGTGTGTAAGAAGGCAAGACCCAAAAAGGGGGACGATTCTACCCCCTTATCCGGTATCAAGGCTATTGCTTCAGCTCTTTTTGTACCTGTGCAAACGACTTGGGCCAGGGCTGACCTTTCAGCAAGGCTGGCGGAAGCTTGCGAATGGCACTCTTGGCTTGGGTCAGACCGGCATAATCCCCTTGCAGCACCACATACCAGGGGCTGCCACGGAATTTGGTCTGATAGACCCATACCTTGCCCGCCAGACCATGCTCGGCGACAAACTGATCCACCGCCTTGGTGTTGCTCGCCCCCATTAGCTGAACGCTGTAGTGGTTGCGCGGCTTCTTGTTCAAGGTGGCGACCGGTGTCAGGGCCACCTTTGGGGCAGGCGCGGCAACCGGCTCGTTGCTGGCTGTTTTGGTGGTAGCAGCAGGCGTTGCGGTTGTCGCCGGATTCAGTGCTTTGGAGGTACTGGCTGGCGCCGTGGTTGCGATTGCACCACTGGGGACTGTGCCACTCGGGTTCTTGCCGGTCAGCTCGTCCACCACGTCAGTAGGCAGTGCGCCGCTCACCTTGGGTTCGGTCATCAGCTTTTGCACGACCTCGTCAGAGATCACCACCCGACGCCCTTCGTAATTGGTTGATTCGGTGGTCACGGTTTCGCTCTCCACCGACTTGGGCAACACTTTCGCCTCCGGCTGCCAATCTTTCACAACCCCATTGGGATTGCTGGCTGCATCGCGGTTTTGCGCGCCTTGTGCAGCGGCATCGGTATTCGAACCGCCTGCGGTGAGGGGATCGCCTCCCGCTACCGGGATCGGCAATGCCGTGTTCTGCGCCGGATCCTGCAGCGCCGGTTTGCTTTCATTGTCAAACAGCGCAGGCAGCAGGTAGCTCAACGCCAGCAGGCCGCCAGCGACCAGCGCGATAGCGGTGGCAATCTTCTTGACAGGCAACTCCGCCTGACGCTTCTTGGGCCTTCTGTCGGTCATGATATCCTCCAGTAACTGCATGATGGTGGACGGATGTCCGTTCGCCGTTTTCAGGATCTCCTCCACTTGCGGCTTGGGCAAGAGGGTCGCCGGGATCTTGAGCTCTTTGGCTTTTTCATACAAGAAGATGCGCTGCTCCGGCGGGCTCAGTGGCGGCACTTCCAGCTCAAGGGCTGGCATGGCTCGCCCTTTGAGCTGCGGCCGTTGGGTACGACACCAGACGTCACTGCCCGAGACGATAATGGCCAGCTGATGGGGCGCCGCCAGGGTATCGTTATGACGGATGATCGCCCACAACTCTCCCAGCAGGTCGGCCGGCAACTGGTCGGCCCGTTCTATCAGTAGCAACAGGGTGGCAGGCTTGCTCCCCTCCAGCATGCGAAAGAAGCTCTCCGCCAGCGCATCCTGTGGATTGAACAGCGGGCGCGCCACCACCTGTGGCAGCAACAGCTGGCGCACATCCACCATCTTCATGGCAGGCGTACCAATCAGGCTTACCACCCGCACTTTTTCCGGCAACACGCCGAGCAGGGATTCGCACAGGGTACCGCGACCACAACCGGGTTTACCGGAGAGAAAAATGAAAGGGTGATTGAATTCAATCAGATGCAGCAGCCGGTCAACCAGCTGCCGCTGGGAAGGAAGTTTTAGCAGTTTATTCGTCACGACCAGACTCGATCACCGCCAGCAACTCGGCATCGGACACATCCCCCACCACCTGCGCATGGCCGATGCCAACCGGCAACACCAGACGCAGCTTGCCTTCCAGCACCTTCTTGTCACGGCGCATATGGCGAATAAAGGCGGCGAAATCCATCTCGGCAGGCGCATGAATGGGCAAATTGGCGGCCAGCAGCAGAGCGCGCACTCGCGCAACGTCCGCTTCGCTCATATCGCCACGGGCCTGCGCAGTCCAGGCTGCCAGCATGGTGCCGGCGGATACCGCTTCACCATGCAGCCAGTTGCCATACCCCTGCTCGGCCTCGATGGCATGACCAAAGGTGTGGCCCAGATTGAGCAGTGCACGGACGCCGTGCTCGGTCTCATCCTGACCGACCACATCGGCTTTGATCTCGCAGCAACGTTTGATGGCGTAGGCCAGCGCGGCAGGTTCCAGCTGTTGCAGACGCACCATGTTCTGCTCCAGCCAACTGAAGAAATCAGCATCCCAAATGATGCCGTACTTGATCACCTCGGCCATCCCTGCGGCAAATTCGCGGGCTGGCAAGGTACTCAGACATTCGGTATCGATAACAACTTGTTTGGGCTGATAAAAAGCCCCAATCATGTTCTTGCCGAGGGGGTGGTTGACCGCGGTTTTACCGCCAACAGAGGAGTCAACCTGGGAGAGCAGAGTGGTCGGGATCTGGATAAAAGGAATGCCACGTTGATAGCTTGCTGCCGCAAAGCCCACCACATCCCCGATCACGCCGCCCCCCAGAGCGATCAGCGTCGTATCGCGCCCATGGTTGGTTTCAAGCAGAGCAGACATGATCTGCTCAAAAGTCGCCAGGTTCTTGTACGCCTCGCCGTCAGGCAGGATCAGGTGTTCAACCTGAAAACCCGACAGCAGAGCGGTTACCCGTTCAAGATAAAGCGGAGCAACGACCGTGTTGGTCACTATCATCACCCGCTTGCCCTTGATGGTCGATACCAGCGCCTCGGAGCGCTGCAACAACCCTGCAGCTATCTCGATGGGATAGCTGCGTTCACCCAGTTCGACCTTCAACCGTTCCATGGACGTCCTCTAGATTACATACCGATCAGCTTTACAATTTGATTGGCAACGATTTTTGCGCTCTGGTCATCGGTGTGCACAACAAAGTCGGCAACCTCTTCATACAGGGCATTGCGCTCTTGTGCCAGACGTTCCAGCACTTCGCGTGCCGGTTCTTCGGTCTGTAGCAGAGGGCGGCGTTTGTCTCGCTGTGTGCGCGCCAGCTGCTTTTCAATGGTGGTTTCGAGGTAGACCACGATGCCACGAGCAGACAACTTGTTGCGGGTCTCCCGGCTCTTGATGGCTCCACCACCGGTTGCCAGCACGATACCCTGCTGCTCAGACAATTCGCTGATCACCTTCTCTTCGCGAATACGGAAACCCTCTTCGCCTTCAACATCAAACACCCAGCCGATATCAGCACCACTGCGGCGCTCAATCTCATGATCTGAGTCGAAAAACTCCATATGCAGTTGTTCTGCCAGATGTCTACCTATGGTGCTCTTGCCCGCACCCATGGGACCTATCAGGAAAATATTGCGTTTCTCAGCCATGTTTTTTCGTTAGTAATTACAAACTGTACGACCCCGATAAATACTTGATCGGGGTACCTATGAACCTTATCTTGCGATGGATCAGGAGGGGGATTATCTCAATAGATATCGGGACTGGCAACCGCAGCCCTTACGCCCCAGCCTCATTGGGGCGTAAGGTTATATGTGTTTTACCTTCACATGTAAAGCCTTCAGAAGGCGTCGGTGACTATCTTGGGGGTCACGAAAATAAGCAGTTCACGCTTTTTGTTCTCGCTGGTGGTCTTGCGGAACAGGGCGCCCAATCCGGGGATATCACCCAGCAAGGGCACCTTGGTCACATCGCTTTTGATAGTCTGCTGATAGATGCCGCCCAGCACCAGTGTCTCGCCATTGTTAACCAGTACCTGCGTCGTGATGGACTGGGCGTTGATGGAGACTGCATCACCGGTACCGGTCGGTACGGTTTCGCCCTTGGTATCCTGGGTCACGGTCAGGTCGAGGATCACCCGGTTGTCAGGGGTGATCTGCGGCGTGACTTTCAAGCTCAGTACCGCCTTCTTGAAGGTGACCGAGGTTGCACCACTGGAAGAGGACTCCACATAGGGGATCTCGGTACCCTGTTCGATCAACGCCGGTTTCTGGTTCGCAGTGGTCACCCGCGGACTGGCGATAATCTCGGCCTTGCTCTCTTTTTCCAGCGCAGACAATTCAAGGTCAAGCAGGGTTCCATCGGCCAGACGGGCAACCTGGAATGCCAAGGTACCGGCAGCATTGGTCACCGGCAGGTTGACATTCATCCGCTGCTTCTCGGAAGGTCTGGTAATCGTTGAACTACCGTCGTTATTACCGGACGAATCATTCCCTTCAATAGAGCCTGAAGTGCTGTTGCCGTGACCATCGTTCTTGGTCACTCCCCAACGAACCCCGAGCGCTTCATCGAAACCGTCATCGATGGTCACCATACGCGCTTCGATCACCACCTGCTTGACCGGGATATCCAGAATATCCAGCATCCGCTTGATACTGCTGATAACCTCAGCCGTATCCTTCACAACCAGCACGTTGGTCCGTTCATCCACACTCACCGCGCCACGTGGCGATAGCAACTTGGTACTCTCGGATGAGAGCAGAGCAGCCACTTCGGATGCTTTTGCATAGTTGATCTGCATATATTCGGTATATAACTGGGCCAAATCAGCCACCTGATTCCGGCTCTCCAGCTGCTGTTTCTCCCGTGCCGCAATCTCTTCAGCCGGAGCAACCAGCAGGATGTTGTTATCAAGCCGCTTATCCAGACCGCGCACTTTTAAAATGATGTCGAGCGCCTGCTCCCAGGGCACGCCATCCAGACGTAGTGTCAGATTGCCTGCCACAGAATCGGTAGTAACCAGATTGAGGTTGTTGAAGTCAGCGATAAGCTGCAACACGGTTCTAACCGGGATATCCTGGAAGTTCAATGAGATGGGCTTGCCCTGATACTGCTTTGAAGACGCAGATGCCGCCGTGCGTTTTTTCACTTCGATAATGAACAGTTTATCAGCCTGATCGTAACGGTAATCAAACTGGCCATTAACCGACAGCTCAAACAGGGTATCGTTGCCCTGCCGGGACACCTCAACCTGAGAGACCGGTGTCGCAAAATCCTGCACATTGATCAGATTAAGCAAACCATCAGGCACGCGAGTACCATGAAACTTGGCCAGCACAGTTTGACCGCGGCTGCTCACATCGACGGCAGCCGAGCTGTTGTCAAGTGTGACCAGAAACTCCCCCTGACCATCCTTGCCACGACGAAAATCCACCCCGGTCACCGAGTTGAAATAGGCTCCACTGCCACTGTTTTGATAGCTGCCGAGCAGTGGTTTGCTGGCAGCAGGCGTCGCAACAGGAGGGGTTACCGGTGCAACAGGCATTGACTTGGCAACAACCTGAGAATTGAGCAGTGCCGAAGGAGCTGGAGTGGCCACCATGGCTGAGGAAGCCGTTGCGGCTGGTGCAATCAGGGCGCTTTCGCCATTAATCAGAGCTGATGAGGTCCCTTCACCAAGGGAAACCAGCAATTTGTTACCCTGTTGCTGCACCTGATAGGGAGCCAGCTGATCGAGAGCAATCTTGATATCAAGGCCAGCTCCCTTCCCTTCCACCTTGATGTTGTCTACTCCCTGACGCTGAATAGGCAGCGGGTTCACCTTGAGTGCGCCCACAGCACCGGGGACATGCAGCAGGAGCTGGTTAGGTTGATAGGAGAGACGATCGGTAAAGCCACTCACAGGCTCGCTGAAGCTGAGCTCCAGTTGCAACTGGTCTGCCAGCAATGGATTAACTTTTATCTCTTGCAAGGTTGCCACTGCCCACGCCTGACCAAAGGCACTGGCGCAAAACAGCAAAGCCACTTTTGTTACACTGTCTATGGTTGTTCTCATTGCTGTTCGTCCCTGATTATTGTTTTTCTTGCATATTGGCCATCGCCAACTGGGTTTCTCTTGTTACCCAGCACCCCTTCCCGTCCGGAATGGTTTCCAGTAAATCCACTGCCGTAGGAGTAATCTTGATGACTCTACCCTGATCGAGCCCCATATACTGGTTGAGCCCGACTCGTATTGATTTTCCATCAGGTGTGCTGATCAGGGCCCACAACTGCCCGGCCTTTCCCAAGGAGCCGTGCATTGACAAGCTGGCGAGAGAGTAGTTTTCCAATACCTCTTTTTCTCTGTCCATCATAACCTGTGCGCAATCAGGCTTCACCTGGGCACTATTCGCGCGCCCGACACTTGCTTCTGGTTGCGGCATCATGAAGGGACTACGCAGATCGCGTTGTTGATAGTGCATGGGGGAAAACGGCTTCAACTGGGGTAAGGGTTCAATAGGTACAGGGGGTCTTGCCTTTGTTTCGGCAATATAGGAATCCATCTCCTCCTGACCACCACAGGCCGTCAGCAAGAGGGCAGGTAACAACCAGCAGATGCGTCTCATTGTTTCTGCTCCACTGTTTTACCGTTGTACTTGTAGGTTTTGGCCAGCATCGACATAGCAATCAGGTCTCCCTCATCCTTGCTCTGACTCAAGGTAAAGGAGTCGAGTATGACGATACGAGGCAGGGCTGCCATATCTGCCGTAAACTTGCCGATCTGATGATAATTACCTACTACCTCGATCCGCATGGGCAATTCGGTAGAAAACTCGTGCTTGACCTCAGGTTCCCAGTTGATGCGATTGAGTTTCAAGCCATTATCGGTGGCAATAAAACTGATATCGTCCAGCAAACCGGCGACCTCATGGGTATTGGGCAACTGCTTGAGCTGGGTATCGACCAGTTGCTCGAGCTGGATCATTTGTGCCTTGTAGGCGCCCAAATTGGCTGCCAGCATCGCCTTGCTTTCAAACTGGCCTTTAAGCTCCGTCTCTCTGGCGCTCTCTTTGGTCAGATTGCCTAAGGAATTGGCAATCACGTAGTAATAAATAGCGCCACCAGTCAACACACAGCACAGCAGGATAAAGACAGCTTTCGCCCATTTTGGCCAGCTCGCGATGTCATTCAGATCAAGCTCGTTGAGTTGCTGAAGGTTCATTTGCTCTCCTTGGCCATATCCCCGGCAGCAGCGGTATTATTGGCAATCAGGAACATCATCGAGAATTGACTCAACGATACCGGCGCGACCTCCGCTGCAAAAATGGTGCTTATTTTCGACTGTCCCAGCCAGCCGGAACCATCGATTCGACGCATCATGCTGGCCACTCGACCATAAGCTTCTGTCTTGCCGTTGACATCGATAATATTGTTCTGCAACGAGAGGGTATTGAGGTAAACCCCATTGGGTACCAGAGAGGGCAGCTGGTTGAAAAGACGAACGGGCACATTTCGACGCATTTGGAGATGTTCGATGAGTTGCATCCGATCGATCAGCTCCTTGCGACGTTCTTTAAGCAGGCGGATTTCTCCCAGTTGTGCATCCAGGATGGTCATCTCCTGAACCAGACGCTGATTACGCTGCTGCTGGGCGGCAATCTGACGCTCGACCAGCCAGTTGGCAAAGAGGCTCAGTGCGACAGTGACCAACACGAAAAGCCCGAGCAGGGCACCGAACTGTTTCTTTTGCCGCTGAGCACGAGCCTCGCGCCAGGGGAGAAGGTTTATATTTGACATGGTGTAAAACTCCTCAGAGCCAACCCGAATGCCGTCATATATTTAGCGCCATGTACCAGATCAACCTCTCCTTTCGGTTTGCCAAACAGGGCGAACAAATCCGGATGAAACACCTCGCAGTTGGCTTCCTCTTTTACCTGTACCAACAAGCCAGGCAGCAAGCTGCCTCCCCCCGTCAGCACCAGTTTGGCTATATCGCGATAACCTGACGAGCTACAAAACAGCTGGATATTGCGCCGCACCTGTTGCAACAGCGAGTTGATATGTGGCATCAACACGTCCAACTCATGGTCAACAGGCAAGGTGCCTTTGGTCTTGGCTTGCTCAGCTTCATCGAGGGTCATGCCATAAAAAGAGGAGAGCGCCTGGCTATATTGATCACCGCCGAAATTCTGCAAGCGCGAGTAGATCACCTCTCCCTTGACCAAGGCTGCGAAGGTCATGGCACTGGCGCCAATGTCGATCACCCCGATCGGTCGCTCACTCTCCTGCAACTCGGGCAAACAGGCCACAACGGCCCGCCCCAAGGCATGGGCTCCCACATCCACTACCTTGACGGCAATGCCAGCCTCAGCGAGAGCGCTGACCCGGCCATTGACGCTCTCAGTACGGGCTGCGCTCAGCAGGACATCCTGACGATCTTCACTGGCGCTGGTGTCCAGCACCTCAAAATCGAGGCTGACTTCATCGAGGGGAAAGGGAATGATCTGTTCGGCCTCCAGCTGCACCTGACTCTCCAGCTCCTTGTCACCAAGGCGAGCATCAATCTGGATGACCTTGGTGATCACGTTGGAGCCGGTCACCGCTGTCGCGGCATAATCGCTGTGGCCAGAGATAAGGCGCTTGAGGGTTTTCAAAGATGGGCTGACCCGCTCGATATCCTGTAGCTGGTAATCAACCAGCGTACCTTTCGGGGTGGCGACCTCGGCAACAGATTCAATATGCAGCTTGCCGGGACGACCAGTGAGGGTAACGGCCTTGATGGTCTGGCTACCGAAATCAATGCCCACCAGGGGGAGGAGGGATCCCTTATTAAATAGCCCAAACATATACACATCCATGCGTTATTGGGTTTTATACCTGAATTGAGTGTAGGACACTCTAATCAGATGAGAGCTTGATCCATCCTAAATGCTCTAACTATCAATGTCATAAAGTTTATACCGAAAAGTGACCCACCTCGCTTTCTTGAGATAAAGGGAGGCACCTTGGTTATTGCTCACTGTAGTGCTAACCTCTCGCATCCTGTCGATTGGTGACTTGCCACAGGAAAACCTCGAATTCCAGATGGCAAAAGGGCTATACTCTGCGCCCGTTGGCTAAATTTAAGACGATTGGTAGTTCTTCCATGCTGAAATGGCTCGTTCGCCTGTTTATTGTCATGATGCTGGGTGCTGTGCTGGGTGTTGCCAGCCTCATCGGTATCTACTTCTATATCAAACCCCAACTGCCCGATGTCACCGCACTGCGTGATGTCAAACTGGCAACCCCGATGAGGGTCTACAGCCGAGATGGGGAATTGATCGCCCAATATGGTGAAATCCGTCGCATTCCGTTGCGCTTGGATGAAATCCCCCAACCAATGATCGATGCCGTACTGGCAACCGAAGATGCCCGCTTCTACGAGCACCCCGGCATTGACCCCATCGGCATCATTCGCGCCGCCTCCGTCTGGGCCGTATCAGGTCATGCCCGTCAGGGTGCCAGCACCATTACCCAGCAGGTTGCACGCAACTTCTTCCTGAGCAATGAGAAAACCATCATCCGCAAGATAAAGGAGGTCTTCCTGGCCTGGCGGATCGAGCAGAATCTCTCAAAAGACGAGATCCTCGAACTGTACCTCAACAAGATCCCTCTCGGTTATCGCTCCTTCGGGATCGGTGCTGCGGCTCAGGTTTATTTTGGTAAAGAGGTCAAGGATCTGGGGCTGGACGAGATCGCCATCATTGCAGGTCTGCCCAAAGCCCCCTCCATGCTCAACCCCATCCGATCCCCCGAGCGCGCCTTTGCGCGCCGCAACGTTGTGCTTGGTCGGATGCTGGAGACCGGCAAGATCACCCAGGCCCAGTTTGACGAAGCGTCCAAAATGCCGATCAAGGCCCGTTTTCACGGCGCCGAAGTGACCCTACACGCTCCCTATCTGGGTGAAATGGTACGCCAGAAGATGGTAGAGCAGTTTGGTGAAGATGCCTACACCATGGGCCTGCACGTCTACACTACCGTCTCTGCCGAACGCCAAAGGGCCGCCAGACAGGCTCTGCTGGATGGCGTCTTTGCCTACGATATGCGTCACGGCTATCGTGGCCCGACGGCCCAGTTGTGGAAGGCAGGCGAAACAGCTTGGGATTACGAGCAGATCGTGGCCCACCTTGGCAAGCAACCCACTTATGATCCGCTGATGGCGGCCGTAGTTACCAAGCTCGGTGACCGTAGCGCCACACTGGTACTTAAAAATGGCAAGGAAGCAGAGCTGGGCTGGAACGGCATTAAATGGGCTCGCTCCTTTATTACCGACGACCGCCAAAGCTATGCCCCGAAATCGGCACGCGATGTACTGAAAGTCGGCGCCCAGATCTGGGTGCGGGAAGAGGGCGAAGAGTTGCTGCTGGCCCAAATCCCGGACGTCAACGCCGCGCTGGTTGCCATGAACCCGAAAAATGGCGCGCTGGAAGCAGTAGTTGGCGGCTTCAGCTTCGAACTATCCAAATTCAACCGGGTCGATCAGGCGCGTCGCCAGATCGGTTCAAATATCAAGCCTTTCCTCTATGCGACCGCGCTGGAGCACGGCTATACCCTGGCGTCGCTCATCAACGATGCGCCAATCAACCAGTGGGATCCGTCAAAAGGGCCCATGTGGCAGCCCAAGAACTCCCCGGCCGTTTATGATGGCCCCACCCCGCTGCGTCTGGGTTTGGCCAAGTCCAAGAACGTGATGTCGGTTCGACTGATGCGCGCCATCGGTCTGGATACCTATATCGACGGTCTGACACGCTTTGGCTTCCCCCGCGACTTCATCTCGCCCCATGAGTCACTGGCGCTGGGCGCAGCCGAATTTACCCCCCTCGAGGTGGTGCGTGGTTACTCGGTACTGGCCAACGGTGGCTTCCTGGTGACCCCATACTTCATCGACAAAGTCACCGACAGCCTGGAGAACACCCTCTATCAGGCCAATCCTGCCATTGCCTGCAACAATTGCGAACAGCAGACGGCGTCCGAGCAGAGCACACTGCCGGAGCCAACTGTTGATGGCGCAGCACAAGATGGCACGCAGACCCCTCTCGCGCCAACCATCGCCCCGCATACCATCAGTGCCCAGAGCGCGTTCCTGATCACCGACACCTTGAGCACAGCCATCTGGGGTGGCAACGGCTGGCGTGGTACCGGCTGGCGTGCAGCCCGTGACCTGAAACGTCACGATATCTCCGGCAAAACCGGTACCACCAACGAATCGCGGGATGCCTGGTTCTCCGGCTATACCCCGGACATCGTAGCTACTTCCTGGATCGGTTTTGACAACCACCAGCGTGGCCTTGGCCGTGCCGAGTTTGGTGGTGGCGCTGCACAGCCTATCTGGATCGACTTCATGAAAGTCGCCCTCAAAAAGCAGCCGGAGCACAAGATGCCGGTTCCCGAAGGGATCATGACGGTGAAGATTGACAGCGAAACCGGACTGCTGGCGACCAGTGGCGGAACCGACGAATACTTCAAGGAAGGGACCGAGCCGACCCGTTACGCCGCGCCCAGTTCGGACGGCAATCAGGTCTACGGTGGCGACAACCCCGATGTGGAAGGGCCTGTCTCTACCGACGATATCTTCTAAGCTGCTCTCGCGGCAGCAACAAAACCGGCAGCCTTGGCTGCCGGTTTTTTTATTGGGCCAACTGCTTGCTCATCAGCGTGGAGATCGAGGCGGCCAGCTCGTTGAAACAGGGGCGACGTACCGAGTAGTGGCGATAGAGCAGCGAGATGGTACGACCCGGCACAGGGTCAACCACAGGACGATAGCTCACCCCTCCCTCATCATGATCGGCGGGTACGGCCAGCTTTGGCACCAGGGTCATGCCGCTACCGGCGGCCACCATGTTGCGCAGCGTCTCGAGACTAGTCCCCTTGAAGCGTTGATCCTCACCTATCCCGCCAGCGAAACAGAAGCCCATCGCCTGATCCCGCAAACAGTGGCCATCGGCCAGCATCAGCAATTTCTTGCCCTTGAGATTGCCGAGTGGCACTTGTCTGGCCTGTGCTTCGGGGTGATGGCAAGGCACCGCCAACCACATCGGCTCATGATAGAGCTGGATTGAACCAAACCCCTCCATCCCAGGCATCTCGGCCAGAATGACGCAATCCAGCTCCCCCTCTTCCAGCCGTTTGAGCAGGGTTTGGGTCTGCTCCTCATAGAGATAGAACTCCAGCTGGGGAAAACGCTCACGCAGGGTCTGGATAATGCGGGGCAACAGGTAGGGGCCCACGGTCGGAATAAAACCGATATGGATCTCCCCTGACATCGGCTCGGAGAAGTGCTGACCGATGCTCTTGAGCTCGCGCACCTCCTTGAGCACCCGACGCGCCTGATGGGCCATGGCATCGCCAGCCGGAGTAAACAGCACCTTGCGCGAGGTACGTTCGATCAGAATGACCCCGAGTTCATCTTCCAGCTTGCGCAGCTGGCCGCTCAGGGTGGGTTGACTGACAAAGCAGCGTTCAGCGGCTTTGCGAAAATGTTTTTCCTCATCCAGCGCCACCAGATATTCGAGATCGCGAAGATTCATACAGCAAGAGTCCTGCCTGGAAAATGGGCCATCAGCATGCACAATATCGTCCGGCGGGACAAGTCATCCACTTGCAGTGAGCCTCTCTGGCTGCCCCTCCAAAACAGAAAAGCCCGATCACCTCGCGGTAATCGGGCTGTTTGACTCGCCGATGGATTACACCCTGAAACGGCGCACCATATCCTGCAGTTGGGTAGCCAGGTGGTTCAACTCGTTGCACGCCTGAGCCATCTGGGTGGCACCGGCGGCCACCTCTTCGGAAGCATGACTGATATTGACCACGTTACGGTTGAGCTCCTCGCTCACCGCGCCCTGCTCTTCGGTGGCCGTTGCAATCTGGATGTTCATGTGGGAGATGCTGCTGACCGAGCCACTGATCTGGGAGATAGACTCGCCCGCTTCCCGCGCGGTAGCTACCGTGGTGTTCATCAGCTCCTGACTCTGTTGCATGGTACTGCCCGCCTGTTCGGCACGCTGCTGCAACTCGGCAATGATGGTATTGATCTGGGAGGTGGAGTCCTGGGTTCGTTTGGCCAGAGTACGCACCTCATCAGCCACCACCGCAAAACCCCGTCCCTGCTCACCGGCCCGGGCCGCTTCAATGGCCGCGTTCAATGCCAGCAGGTTGGTCTGTTCGGCAATGCCGCGGATCACCTCCAGCACCATGCCGATATTGCGGCTATCATCGCCCAGTTGGCGGATCACCACTGCAGTGCTCTCGATGGCCCCCGCCACCCGCTCGATGCGCAAAATAGAGTCATTAACAGTCTTGGCCCCAATCTCTGCTGTTTCGCTGGCCGAGGTGGCGGCACTGGCGGCATCGCTGGTGTTGCGAGAAACCTCCTGAACCGTAGCCTGCATCTCGTTCATCGCGGTTGCCAGCTGATTAAGTTCATGCTGCTGGGCACTCATGTTGGCCGCTGACTGCCTTGCTACCGAGCTCATCTCTTCGGTGGCCGAACTCAGTTGCACCACTGAGCCCGAGACTTCACTGACCAGGGTACGCAAATTGGTCTGCATCTCGCCAAACCCTTTGGCAAGAGTCCCCAGTTCATCATTGTTGAACTGTTGCATATCGATGCGGGAGGTAAGATCACCGGAGGAGACACGGCGGGTCTGCTCCAGCAGGGCCATCACCGGATTGCGGATCTGGGCGGTCAACAGCCAGGCAATCACCACCACAAAAGCCAGCGTCACCAGGCTGACAATAATGCTCATGGTTCTGGCATTGCTATACATGGCCGCAATGTCTTTCACCATCTCATCGGCAATCTCGTTATTGATCTCCCGCAAACGATAAGACTTGGCACCAACCTCTTCCAATGCGGCACGAGTCTCGTTTTTGCGCAGACTTCTGACTTTATCCAGATCGCCAGCAGCAAAGGCATTTAACAGCTGGTCATGTACCGAAAAATACTTGGCCCCCGCCGCAACCACCTGCTCATAAACCTGCTTCTCTTCACCAGTAGTGAAAGGTAAAGCACCATATTTTTGGGCTGCTTGCTCAAATTCCTGCTTGGCCTTATTGAAGGTCAGGGTGCGATCGCTTACCTCTTGCTCATCCTTGTTCAGGCCACCGATGACCTGGGCCAACTCTGAACGACGCGCATCCAGCACGGCAACATGCATCTGGCTCGCCAGACGAGTAGAAGGCAGTAAATTACCCGTGATGGTTTCGGTATCACCATAGAGCTTTGCCAGCTGGCTGATTGAAAACCAGGCCAAGCCCAGTACCAACAAGGCCAGGATGGCAAATCCGGCACTCAGTTTCTGGCCGATGGACATGTTTTTGAACATATAAGGGCTTCCTTGAAATGAGTCTTCACTCCCGCAACATCCACCGGGAATGGTCATATAGAGCATAGCCTGCACCCGGAAAACAGAAGGATTTCATACCGTTTCTGTGATTGTTTGCCTATCGGCCCTGGACACCTTTCCTGAAGCGGTCTCGTGTTCAAATAACAGCCATCATGTCATTAGAGCCAGCAGATGCGTGCTCAGAGCATCCGGCTCCCCCAGAAAATCGGCAACCCGTACAGGCGTGACCCGCCCCTTGTGCATCAGCCCAAGGGTGGGATAACCCTGACCACCCAGCCGTTTCATCCAGCCCTGGCTATCTGCCAGATGTTGCAGCAATGGGGCCTGCAGATAGGCTTGCTGGAACGCGTCTTCACTGACCCCCTGCTCTGCCGCCAGCGTGGCGAGAAATGCCGGCTCACCAATCCAGATCCCGTCCCGATAGTGGGATTGCTGGATCCGGTGCAACATAGCCAACCCATCCCCCCCCAAGGCCGTGACGGCCAAAACCGCACGGATCGGCGGCTCGGAGTCCAGCAGACACCCTTCGCGCAGCAGCAGTTCGTTAAAGTAGCGCTCGCCAAAATGCTGGCCGGTCAGCGCCTCGATCCGCTGATCATGGGGGCGCACATAATCACGCAATGCCTCGCCCATAGGCTGACGGCGACTACCCAGCCAGAGACCGCCCGCATGCAGCTCGATCTTGAGCCCAGCAATGGTGGCTGCCGCCTGCAACAGGGGGGCGGCACCGTAGCACCAGCCACAGAGCGGGTCATAGACATAATGGAGGGTGGTTTGTTGTTCGCTCATCTTCATTCTCACTTCAATCTCGGATAAAAAACCGGGCCCTTAGGCCCGGTAAAAACACAGGGAAAGCAGGCTCAGTGGCTTACCACTTCATCTCGCCGGTATTGACCTTGGCACCGATGGCCAGACCATCGTCAACCGGCAGTGCCGGATAGGCTTTCTTCAGAGCCTCAATCAGCTCACCGGAGTTTTTCGCCTTGGCCAGCTCCTGTTCGAAACGCTCTACATAGTCACGGGTAAAGGTCACAGCAGCAGTGCCTTTGGGAGCAGTGCCCAGGAAGTGGCCCGGTACCACACGCTCGGGTTTCAGGGCCAGCAGGTTATCCAGCGCCTTGACCCAGTTGCTGCGAGCCGCTTTGGTCTGGCTGTCGGCCATCCAGACATGCACCCCGTGGTAGACCGGCACACCACCAAAAGCAGTCTTGATGGAAGGGGCCCAGAGGTAGGCATTCGGGGTATTCATCTCTTTGATTTCAATCTTCTCGCCATCCAGCGTCAGGTGGCTGGCGGTCATCACTTGCGGCACGGTCAGGCTCTTCGGTGCACCCTTGCCGAGGATCGGGCTCCAGTAGCTCAGCTTGGCATCCTTGGTCTTGTTGATATGGTCAACCACATGCTGGTCGGCCAGCACTTTGACATCCGGGAACGCCGCCATGACCGGCTCCAGACCGAAGTAGAAGTCGGGGTCACCGGCACTGATATAGACAGTGGTCAGCTTCTTGCCGCTCTTCTTGATCATGTCGACCAGCGCCTGACCATTTTGCACGTCGAACTGGGCATCGATCAGGATGGCCTCTTTGTCACCGGTCACCAGTGAGGAGGAGACCGGGAAGATCGCCTTCTCGCCAGGGTTGTAGACGGTCACGCTCAGGGGGGCGGCCAGTGCGGCGCCACTCAACAGGGTGGTCGCCAGAGTCAAGTTGCGGATCAGGGTGTTGTTCATCATCTATTCCTCATTAAGTATTCGGGGGTTCATTTGATGGACACAGTGTATTGGATCACTTAAGGTGCAAATACAGCATAAAAAGCGCATCACTGTTGCACATATCGAACATATAGAGAGCCATACATGGATCGACTGACCGCATTGCAGGTCTTTGTCAGCGTAGTCGAACAGGGGAGCCTGAGCGGCGCCGGAGAGAAACTGGATATGTCGCGCGCCATGGTGTCGCGCTATCTGGCCGAGCTGGAGAGCTGGATGGGCGCCCGCCTGCTGCACCGCACCACCCGTCGTCTGAGTCTGACCGGACCGGGAGAGGAAGCGCTGAACCGGGCCCGCGCCATGCTGGCGCTCGGCGAAGAGATGGAGCAGATCGCCGTGAAGGGGGATGACGCCCCCAAGGGACAACTGCGGATCACCAGCAGCTACTCCCTGTCGGAAGCCTTGCTGGTCGGGGCTGCTAACGACTATCTGGCGCAATACCCGGGGACGGCCATCGACATTCTGCTGCTCGACAGAACCGTCAATCTGGTGGAGGAGCGGATCGATCTGGCGGTGCGCATCACCAACGACCTCGACCCCAATCTGGTGGCGCGTCGTCTCGGCACCTGCCACTCGGTAGTCTGTGCCAGCCCGGCCTATCTGGCCCGTCATCCAATGCCACACAAGGTGCAGGATTTGGCGCTGCACAACTGCCTCACCTACACCTACTTTGGCAAGAGCCTGTGGGAGTTCAATGGACCGGACGGTCCCGAGTCAGTGCCGGTCAGCGGTAACCTGAGCGCCAATATCTCCAACCTGCTTCTGGAAGCAACGCTTGAAGGTGCCGGGATCAGCCTGCAACCCCGCTACTCGGCACAACCCTATCTGGAGCGTGGGGAACTGGTGCCCCTGCTGACCGACTGGCAACCCAAGCGCCTCGGGGTCTACGGGGTGTATGCCACCCGCAAGCAGATGTCGCCACTGCTGCGCAGCTTCCTCGATTTTCTGCTGGCCCGCATGGCGGCGGATCCCATCTGGCAGGAGTAAGCACTCCGCACACCCAAACATAACGAAGGGGCCGCTGCGGGCCCCTTCTTCACTCTGATCCCTTGATCAGGCTTCAAATCCGAATGGTTCTGAGTGCGGCGCTTCCGGCTGCGCACTCTCGTCGAGGAAAATATCCCGATAAGCCACATAGATGGAGTAGTTGAGCGCCGGGATCACCACCAGCAGACCTACCAGCAACAGCACAGCGCCAAACAGCAACAAAATGGCTGAGAGCAGCCCCCACCAGAAGAAGGAAAAAATATTGCGCCAGCAGCCGAAGAAGCTCAGCCGTACCGCCTGGATGATGCCGATATCGTGGTGGTAGATCAGCGCCGGAGCAAAGGTGACCCCCATCAGCACGGGAATGATAAGCAGCATACCCACCAGCAATACCAGCAGCAGTTGTTGCAACTGGCTGGCTGAGACCACCATGCTCTCGGGATCCTGCGTCAGCAGCGGGAGCAGCCCCCACATGGAGAGCAGACCGAGACAGACGAGGCCCACCAGGCTGAACAGCAGCAACACCAGCAGACCGCCTAGCATCAGCGGGGTCAGCTTGTGGCGAAAACCGGCGAAGAGATCGGCAAACTGCAGCGGCTCCCCCCGATAACCCCGAGCGGCGACCGCCACCCAACCCGCGCCCCACACCATGTAGAGCAGCTGGGAGATAAGGCCACCCGCCGGCAGTTGCTCCAGCAGCATGCCCACCATAAACCAGACCAACACCATGGCCACGCTGATCCCCATACCCTTGTTGAAGATATCGAACCCGCTGCGAACCCAGAGCCAGCCACGACCTGTCGTGTACCGGGCCGGAGTGGTGCGCAAAGGGGGCGTCAGCCACGCCCCGCCTCTGGCTGCCCCGACCATAACGAGGCACAATCTGCCCCCTTCCCCAGCCGCGCCTGTCGTGGCCAGCGTGCCGTGATCACCCTTTAGTGATCGACGAATGCCGGACAGGGGGTTGTCATCCCGCCATCCCGGGCGCTTTAACATCGAGTGGTATCGTCATGAGAGTTGTGTGTTGTCTGTTGTTGTTACTGGCCAGCCAGTCGGCCCTGGCCGAGGGTTTTATCAGTCGCCTGCTCAACCATCCGGTACCAGGTGGCGTTGCGGTGATCCCTCTTGGCGCGTCACCCACTGCCCCCACGGCCCGCTATCACGACAAGCCCGTGCTGGTAGTGCGCGAAGACAACCAGTGGATCGCCATCGTCGGCATCTCTCTGAAAAGCACGCCCGGCGCCCAGCAACTGACCACAGGTGATGGCCGTACTCTCGGCTTCACCGTGACCCCCAAGCACTACCGCGAGCAGCACATCAAGCTCAAGAACAGCCGTCAGGTCAATCCGCTCGCCGAGGATATGACCCGCATCAACCGAGAGCTGGCGGAGCAGACCCGGGCTTACCAGACCTTCAGCCCCAACCAGCCGAGCAACCTGATGTTCGACAAGCCGGTCAACGGCCCCCTCTCCAGCCCGTTTGGCCTGCGTCGTTTCTTCAATGGCGAGGAGCGCAATCCCCACTCCGGCCTCGACTTCGCCGTGGACGCCGGCACCCCGATCAAGTCCCCCGCCGCCGGCAAGGTGATCCTGATCGGCAACTACTTCTTCAATGGCAATACCGTCTTTGTCGACCACGGTCAGGGGCTCATCAGCATGTTCTGCCACATGTCGAAGATCGATGTGAAGCTCGGCCAGAGCCTGCCGCGTGGCGGCATCGTCGGGCGAGTCGGTTCGACCGGCCGCGCTACCGGCCCCCATATGCACTGGAACGTCAGCCTCAACGACACCCGGGTCGATCCCGCCATCTTTATCGGTGCCTTCAAGCCCTGAATCGGCAGAGCCCGTTAACAAAACATCCTCTAACAAAACAGGCAGCCCATGGCTGCCTGTCTGCTATCTGCACGTCGAACCTGATTACCTATCCGGCCAGCGCGTGGGCGCCGGACTCCCGACGCATCGCCCGCCACATCACCAACACCAGCAATGAGCTGCACGTTGGCAATGCCAGCCAGACCCCGGGCACGCCCCACAGGGTCGAGAATCCCCACAAGAAACCGCCGATCAGCACCAGCTTGCCACCAGTGAGCAGGGAGGCGATGCGGGCCCGATTGATGGCCTGGAAGTAGGTGGCCCCCACCAGCAGCAAGCCCTCCATCGGCAGCCCCCAGAAGTAGAGCCAGATCCCGAGGCTCGCCACCGGCAGCAAGGTAGCGTTGTCCCCGGCAAACAGATAGACCGCCGCCTCCGGCCACAGATAGAGCGGGATCATCGCGGATAGGGCGATCCCCAACGTCACTCCGAGTGCCAGATTGCGGATCCGCAACACCCGCCGCCAGTGACCGGCGCCCGCGTTAAAGCTGGCGATGGGCTGGATACCCATGGCGATACCCTCAAACACCAGATAGAAGAAGGCCTCGGTGTAACTGATCACCCCGTAGGCCGCCACATGCAGCGAAGTGCCGACCGCCAGCAACGCCTTGTTGTGCAGCGCCAGCACTACCGAGAGATAGAGGTACATCAGAAAACTGGAGACCCCGAGGCGCACCGTCTCGCCCATCAGCCGCAGATCGGGGCGCAAGGTGTCCCAACTTATCCGCAGCTGGCTACGCGGTGTGAAGAAGTGCCACAGGCAAGCAAGGCCCGTCACTGCCTGGGAGAGCATGGTGGCCGTCGCCACCCCGGCCAGTCCGAACGGAAACACCACCATCAACAGATAGTCGAGCAGCACGTTGAGCAGCCCCCCGACTACCATGATGAGGGTGACAAATCCGGGGCGGCCATCGTTGCGCAGCAGCGAGCTGAACGCCATCGACAGCACCGCAAAGACGCCAAGCCAGGCGTAGGCCTGCAGGTAGGAGAGCCCGGCGGTGAAGATCTCCCCCTCCGCCCCCATCCAGGCCAGCATGGGCTCGCCATAGCGGATCCCGATAAAACTGAGCAGTGCCGAGGCCAGCAACACCATCACCAGCGCATTGCCGACGATATGGCGGGCTTTGGCCGGGTTGCCCTGCCCCAGATAGAAGGAGACCAGCGACGAGGCCCCCATGCCGATCAGCGCCCCCACCGCATAGAGCACGGCGCAGATGGGATAAGCCAGCATCAAACCGGCCATGCCATCCTGACCCAGCACATGGCCAACGAAGATGCCATCGATGGTGACATAGATGCCGGTGATCAGCATGGCCGCCACGGTCGGGGTTACGTAACGCCAGAAAAGGCGAGATAGCGGGGCTGTGCCCAGATCAACAGCTGACATATTCGACTCGGTGGAGAGAAAGCGGCCGGGATCATAGCGAAACGGCAGCACGACTTCCTGTTATTTGTGTTATGAATCATTAATATAGACTGCTTTACCCGCCTCCCTGCCCTGTTTTAGGCTAGGGCCACCTCTTCTGAACGGAAACGAGCCTCATGTTGCAACGCCTGCTCACCCTCTTGCTGCTCTCCCTTATCTTGTTGCCGCCAGCCGTGCGCGCCGACGATGCCATTGCCCAGGCCGAATCCCTGTTGCAGAGCGTGCCCAAGAGCGATACCCCGGAAAACCAGAAGCTGCGGGAGAGCTACCAGCAGGCGCTGCAATTTGCCAGAGAGGCCGAGCGTTACCGGGAGCAGAGCAAAGCCTATCAGCAGATCCTTATCGATTACCCCAAGGAGTCGGCACGGCTCAAGGAGAGCCTGCACAACTATCAGCCCGCCGCTCGCCCGCCGCTGGCGAGCCTCAAGGAGGAGGCGCTGCGCCAGGCCATAGGCCTGAGCAGCAACCGCCAGCTCAACCTGCGCAAGGAGCGGCAGGGGGTGATGGATAGCCTCAACCAGCTAGAGAGTACCGGGCAGGAGTATCACCTGCGGGTGGATGATCTGCGCAAACAGCTGCAACTGACCCGCAGCCAGCTGGAGCGACTGAGCTTCAGCAGCGAATCGGATCGCCAGCAGGAGGCACAGCTGCTGCTGACCAGAATGAAAGAGCAGAGCCTCTCCGACCGGATCCAGATGCTGGAGCTGGAGCAGCTCTCTGCCCAGCAGCGCAACGATCTCGGCAAGCTGAAACTGCAACAGCTCAATCTGGCCATCGCCGACGAGGATGAGTGGCAAGCCAGCCTGCTGACCCAGCAGAACCAACTGCGGCGGGAGAAGACCGAGCAGGCGCTGGAGGAGAGCGAACGGCTGCGCAAACAGCTCACCACCGACATGCCGCTGCTTCTGGAGCAACAACAGCAGAATCAGGCGCTCTCCATCCAGCTCGGCACACTGGAAGATCAGATTGAGCGGGTGCAGGATGAGCAGCGCAGCGTCGACAAAAATCTGTTTGAGCTGAATGAGCTGGTCAACTCGGTGCGCGAACAGCTGGAGTGGCTGCAGATCAGTAATGCCTACGGCGAGAACCTGCGCAGCAAACTCTCCGATCTGCCTCCCCAGTTCCCCCTCGACAAGCTGGAGTCCGCCATCGTCAGCGCCCGCATGGCCAAGTACCAGTACGAGAGCGAGCAGGATGGGCTCAAGGATACCCGCCAGTTGCGCGACAAGCTGATGGCCGAAGAGGAGGTGACGCTCGATCGGCCACAGCAAGCGGTGCTCGACAACCTGCTCAAGGCCCGGCGCCAACTGCTGACCCGGCTCAACGACGCCTCAGACACCCTCATTCAGGAGCAGACTCGTCTCAAGCTTCTATACAGCCGCCAGAACAGCAAGATCGACGAGATCCGCGAAATAAGCGCCAGCCACCTGTTCTGGATGCCGGATGTGCGCCCCTTTACCCCACAGGTGATGCTCGGTATTCCTGCCGCGCTGACCCTGGCCTTCAACCCGGACAACTGGTTGCAACTGCCCTATGCCATCGCCGAGAACAGCCCGCTGAGCCTCACGCTAGCCGGTATTGGTCTGCTGGTGCTGGCCTGGAGCTGGTTCAAGCTGGCCCGTCACCTGAGCCTCTATTGCGACCATATTGCGCCGCGGATCGGCAAGGTGACCCAGGACAAATTCAGCCTCACCAGCCGCTTGCTGCTGCGCTCCCTGCTTGCCGCCCTCCCCTTGCCCGCCATGGTGCTGATGGTGCGCGGCCTGCTCGAAGGGGCCTGGCAATACCCGTTTGCGGTGGCGGTAGCACGCGGCCTTGGCGAGATCTGGTTTCTGCTGCTGGCACTGGTGATGGCCCGCCATCTGACGCTGGAGCGGGGGATTTTGATCCACCACTTCCGCTGGCCCCGGGAACAGGTGCAAAAGGTATGGGGGCAGTTTCGCACCCTGCTGCTGGTGCTGATCCCGAGTTTCTTTGTGCAGGGGATGGCCAACAGCTATCAGGAGCACGCCTTCTACGACTCCCTCGGCCGGATGGCCTTCATGATCGGTGCACTCTGGCTGCTGCTGTTCTTTGCCCGCCTCAACCGGGAGCGGCTGCCGCTCACCTGGGGCCAGAGTGACATGACCAAGCCCCATCTGCTGCACCACTTCATCTGGAACAGCCTGATGCTGGCGCCGCTGCTGGCGGTGATCGGCGCCCTGTTTGGCTACTTCTATACCTCGCGCACCCTGCTGCGCCAGCTGGAGCTGAGCCTGCTGATGGGGCTGGGTTGCCTGCTGATCTACTATCTGGCCAGACGCTGGATGCTGATCCAGCGCCGCCGCCTCGCCTTCGAGCGTGCCAAGAGCAAGCGGGCCGAGATCCTGGCCCAGCGCGGCCGGGAAGAGGGGCATGACGAGCTCAGCTCCGAGACCCCAGACGTGGTGGAAGAGACTGAGCTGGATCTCGATACCATCAGCGCCCAGTCGCTGGGACTGGTGCGCACCCTGCTGATGCTGGGCTTCACCATGCTGGTGGTGGTGCAATGGTCGGATCTCAACTCCGCCTTCAGCTTCCTCAGCAATATCGAGGTGTGGCAGGTAAGCAGCAAGATTGGCGGCATCGAGCAGCTCTCGGCCATCACCTTGCAGGATCTGATGCTGACCGCCTTCGTCTTCATTCTGACCGTGGTGACAGCCCGCAACCTACCGGGGCTGATGGAGCTGACCCTGCTGCAACACCTCAGCCTCTCCCCGGGTACCGGCTTTGCCCTCACGACCACCAGCAAGTATCTGGTGATCCTGATCGGCGCCCTCACCGGCTTCTCCATGCTGGGCATCGACTGGTCGAAGACCCAGTGGCTGGTCGCCGCCCTCTCGGTGGGGCTGGGTTTCGGTCTGCAGGAGATCTTCGCCAACTTTGTCTCCGGCCTCATCATCCTGTTTGAGAAGCCGATCCGGCTCGGTGACACCGTCACCATCCGCGATCTCACCGGCACCGTCACCAAGATCAAGACCCGGGCCACCACCATAGTGGATTGGGATCGCAAGGAGATCATCGTGCCCAACAAGGCCTTCATCACCGAACAGTTCATCAACTGGTCGCTCTCCGATGCGATAACCCGGGTCAAACTGCGGATCCGGATCGGCCTGACCCGGGATCCGAAACTGGTGCAGCGCATTCTGGAGGAGTCCATCCAGGCATCGACCCTGGTATTGGAGACGCCGACGCCAGAGGTCTTCCTGATCGAATTCACCGACTCGGCACTGATCTACGAGATCCGCCTCTACGTCAACAACATGGATCACCGGATGCCCATCACTCACGAGGTTCACTCGCTGGTGCTGGAGAAGATGCAGCAGCAGGGACTTACCCTGCCCCATCAACAGATCGATATTCACCTGAGCCGCGGCTGATCCGCGAGGTAAAAGGAGCAGAACATGCAGATTATTGCCCACCGTGGCGCCAGCGGCCTGGCCCCCGAAAACACTCTCAAGGCGATGGCCAAAGCGCTGGAGCTGGGAGCATCAGCCATCGAGATCGACGTGCAGGCGGCCGATGGCGAGTTGTGGGTCTTCCACGACCGGCGGCTGGAGCGCTGCACCAATGGCAAGGGGGTACTGACCGAGCAATCCCGCTCCTATCTGGAGCAGCTTGATGCCGGTGAGGGAGAGGTGATCCCGACCCTGTGGCAGGTGATGGAGATCATCGCCGGACGCTGCGAGCTGCATATCGAGCTCAAGGGCGCCCATACCGCCGATGCGGTGGCAGCCCTGACCCGAAGGGCAGAGGCCGAGCTTGGTTTTACCCCAGAGCAGTGGGTGGTTTCGTCCTTCCATCACCCGGAGCTGGCCCGATTTGCCGCCTTGCGGCCCGATATCCGCCTCGGCGCCCTGACCGCCAATCTGCCACTCAACCTGGCGCTGTTTGCTGATGAGCTGGGGGCCTGGTCACTTAACTGCGACGTGGATTTTGTCGACCGGATACTGGTGGAAGATGCACATCAACGCGGATTAAGGGTTCTAGTTTATACCGTTGATTATCATGAAGATTATGAAAAACTAGCCAGCATGGGGGTCGATGGAATCTTCACCAATCGTCCAGATCGTTTCCTGTAGCCACCTGACAAGGATACACATATGGATAAGCTCTGATTTAGGCACTAACTTTAAATAGCTGATCGGGATACAAAGAGTTCAACTTCAGCCGATAAGAACAGGCACATAACAATAACCAGTTTCCACACACTCAGACTGACGCTCACAAGGATGTAACTATGAACTTATCGATTAAAAACAAGCTGGTCCTGGCTATCGGGGTCATCATTCTGGTGATCACCGGGATACAGGTCTGGTACAACACCTCGCAACTGCGCAGCGAAACCCAGCGGCTGGTCTGGAATATCATCGACGAAAGCTCCATGGCCAACGTCAAGGGGATCTCCCGCTGGGTTGACTCCCGTATCGCCATCGTCAGCACCACCAAGGAGGCTTTCACCAAAGAGGATGAACCCATCAGCCATCTGGCCCAATCCATGAATGCAGGTGGATTCGACCTGGTCTATGCCGGTACTGCCGATGGCAAGATGATCCAGAGCAAGCCCACCAACCTCCCTGCCGGTTATGACCCCCGTCAACGCCCCTGGTACAAGGATGCGATGGCAGCTGGCAAACTGGTCATTACTGCCCCTTATGCGGATATCTCTACCGGACAACTGATTGTCACCATTGCCGAGCCGTTCCAGCGCGGCAACACTCAGGGCGTCATCGCCGGTGACGTATCCATAAGCGCCCTCATCTCGGATATTCTGGCCGTCACCACCGAGGGCACCTACGCCATTTTGGTAGACAGTAATGGCACCATCATCGCCCACCCTGATGCCTCGTTGAGTCTCAAATCTGCCACCGCCCTGGCCCCTGAATTGACTGCTTCCTATATCAACCAGATCGCCCATGACGGCGCAATCAACGAGCTGGTAATCAGTGGCAAGAAAGAGGTATTTGACTTCAACGCAATCCCCAATACCAACTGGTATTACGGCATGATGGTGGATGAGGAGACCGCCTATCAGTCGGTGCGCAGCATGGTCACCTCCTCCCTCATCCAGGGGCTTATCACCATACTTATCGTGGCTGGCTTCTCCTATGTCGCCATCAATGGTTCGCTGGCCCCCCTGAAAACCCTGGGCGAAGCGATTGCCGATCTCTCACGCGGCAACGGTGATCTGACCCGCCGCATCAAGATAGAGCGGGAAGACGAGGTGGGCGCAGTTGCCAAGCACGTCAACACCTTCATCGACCGGATCCATGTGATGGTGCAGGATATCTCCAACTCCTCGACCCAGCTTAATCAGCAGGCCAAATCCTCCCACAGCATGGCGGAGAAGGCGAATCAGGGGCTGGCACGTCAGCAAAACGAAATCTCCCAGATCGCTACTGCAGTACACGAGATGTCGGCCACCGCGGTCGAGGTCGCCAGCAACGCCGAGCAGACCGCCGAAGCGGCCCGCAGCTCCTCCAGCAGTTGCGAGCATGGCAAGCAGGTGATCGCCCGCAACCAGCGCTCCATCACCGATCTGGCCACCCAGGTGGAACAGGCCTCCAACATCATTCAGGAACTGGAGAAAAACGCTCAGGAGATCAACACCATCCTCTCCACCATTCAGGGCATCGCCGAGCAGACCAACCTGCTGGCACTCAACGCCGCCATCGAAGCGGCACGTGCCGGTGAACAGGGCCGCGGCTTTGCGGTGGTAGCCGACGAGGTGCGCGTCCTGTCACAGCGTACCCACAGCTCCACCGTCGAGATCCGCAATATGATCGAAACCCTGCAACGCAATACCCAGGGAGCGGTCAGCACCATGCACGAAGGCCAGCTGCTGGCCCAGAACAGCGTGGATGACGCCAACAACGCCACCCACGCGCTGGAACAGATCACCACCTCGATCAACCAGATCTCCGACATGGCGACCCAGATCTCCAGCGCGGCTGAAGAGCAGCGGGCCGTCACCGACGAGGTAAGCCGCAACATTCAGGCGGTGAAAGATGTCTCGGACGAACTGGCAGTGGATGCAGACAGCTCACGCCATCTCTCTGAACAACTTAAAAATATTTCGGGTGAACTGAGCAATCAGGTCGGTATGTTCCGCATTTGAGGATGAGCAAAAGGGGCCGTACAGGCCCCTTTTATTTTTCTAAATAGCGCTTAATTTTCAGTGAGTAATCTCACATCACCCGCCAAATACCCCGCCTTGAAATCCTTGTGATTCGTCTGGAATTATCAGATCACCGCCGTGGTCACCGCAGCATTTCGGATTACCTATTTCTATCCGAATAGATAAATGCCAATAATTCTCATTAAAAAATCACAATAAAAAACTTAAAATTTTTTTCGCGAGTACCTAAAAAGAGAGGTGATTCGCATTTTATTGAAAGAAAACTACGTACAATCCAGAAGTTAAAGTACTCGTAGCTAGGTGTTCAACTGCTCAGTAACACCAAAAAATGACGATAATAACGACATTTTCATCCAGGGATTTGGGTGTTTTATAGAAAAATAACCAATAAAAAGGGAATAAAACCTAGCAGTTTGACTTGCATCAAGCCTGAATTTTTTTCATAGAGCAAAATCGTGCCCAGCAAATCTATCCCTAAGGAGGCAGATGTGGATATTATCAAGACCGATGTGGCCATCATCGGTGCTGGCGGTACCGGCTTACGCGCCGCTATCGCTATAGCCGAATCACAGCCAGACCTGGACATCGCCCTGATTTCCAAGGTTTACCCGATGCGCAGCCACACGGTTGCTGCCGAAGGCGGCGCCGCCGGTGTCGTCCGTGATGACGACTCCCTCGAAAACCACTTCAACGACACCGTCTCCGGTGGTGACTGGCTGTGCGAGCAGGACGTAGTGGAATACTTCGTCAACAACGCAACCAAAGAGATGATCCAGCTGGAGCACTGGGGTTGCCCCTGGAGCCGCAAGCCGGATGGCAAAGCCAACGTGCGTCCGTTTGGTGGCATGAAGGTTCCCCGTACCTGGTTCGCCGCAGACAAGTCCGGTTTCCATATTCTGCACACCCTGTTCCAGACCTCCGTCAAATACCCGAGCATCAAGCGCTTCGACGAGCATTTCTGTCTTGATCTGATCGTGGACGACGGCCGCGTTCAGGGCGTACTGACCTTCGACATCCAGAACGGTATCACCCGCTTCATCCAGGCCAAATCCGTGATCGTGGCAACCGGCGGTGCTGGCCGTGTCTATCGCTACAACACCAACGGTGGCATCGTCACCGGCGACGGCATGGCACTGGCCTACCGTCACGGCGTACCGCTGCGTGATATGGAGTTTGTCCAGTATCACCCGACCGGTCTGCCGGGCACCGGCATCCTGATGACCGAAGGTTGTCGTGGTGAGGGTGGCGTTCTGCTCAACAAGGATGGCTACCGCTACCTGCAAGACTACGGCTTGGGCCCGGAAACGCCGATCGGCCAGCCGAAGAGCAAATACATGGAACTGGGTCCGCGCGACCGCGTTTCCCAGGCATTCTGGCAAGAGCAGCAGAAAGGCCGCGTCATTCAGGGCCCGATGGGCGATGTGGTTCACCTCGACCTGCGTCACCTTGGCGAGAAGTACCTGAAAGAGCGTCTGCCGTTCATCTGCGAACTGGCCAAAGCCTACGTCAACGTGGATCCGGCCAAAGAGCCTATCCCGGTACGTCCGACCGCCCACTACACCATGGGTGGTATCGAGACTGACAACAAGTGTGCCACCCGTCTGCCCGGCCTCTACGCCGCGGGCGAATGTGCCTCCGTCGGTCTGCACGGTGCCAACCGTCTGGGTTCCAACTCCCTGTCCGAGATCGTGGTGTTCGGCAAGCTGGCTGGTGAACAGGCCGGTGAATTCGCCAAGACCCAGAAGCATGGCAACACCGAAGCGCTGGCCGCCAAGGCCGAGGCGCTCATCAAGCAGCACCTCTCCCTGATGGACATAGATGGTACCGAAAACCCGGCCGATATCCGCAACGAGCTGGGCATGTCCATGGAAGCCGGTGTCGGTATCTACCGTACCGAAGAGCTGATGCAGGGCACCATTGACAAGATCAACGAGCTGAAAGCCCGTTACAAGAAGGTCAAGATCAACGACAAGTCCTCTGTCTTCAACACCGATCTGCTGTACGCCATCGAACTGGGTTACATGCTGGACGTGGCTGAAGCCATGGCGCACTCCGCCATCAATCGTAAAGAGTCCCGCGGTTCCCACCAGCGTCTGGATGGTTACGAAGAGCGCGATGACGTGAACTTCCTCAAGCACACGCTCTCGTTCTACAAAAATGGCGAAACGCCCTCCATCGATTACTCCGATGTGAAGATCACTAAGTCCCAGCCGGCGAAACGCGTATACGGCTCCGAGGGTGAGAAACAAGACGAGGCTAAGAAGAATGGCTGAGATGATTGAAATTGAGATCCTGCGCTACCGTCCGGAACAGGATAACGAGCCCTGGATGCAAACCTTCCAGGTGCCATACCAGAGAGAGATGTCTCTGCTGGACGCCCTGCAGTACATCAAGGATCACCTGGACTCTACCCTGAGCTTCCGCTGGTCCTGCCGGATGGCGATCTGCGGCTCTTGCGGCATGATGGTCAACGGTGTGCCCAAGCTGGGTTGCAAGGCGTTCCTGCGCGACTATCTGCCGGGCAAGATGACCGTCGAGCCGCTCAACAACTTCCCGATCGAGCGCGATCTGGTGGTCGACATGTCCGACTTCATCGAGAAGCTGGAGAGCATCAAGCCGTACATCATCCCGAGCGAGCCGCGCAGCCTGTGTGATGGCGAGTACATCCAGACTCCGGCCCAGATGGCGCAGTATAAGCAGTTCTCCCAGTGCATCAACTGTGGTCTCTGCTACGCGGCCTGCCCGCAGTACGGCATCAACAAGAAGTTCACCGGTCCGGCGGCACTGGCTCTGGCCTATCGCTACAACGTCGACAACCGTGATGCCGGCGCCAAAGAGCGTATGCGCATCATCAGCCAGGACGAAGGCGTCTGGGGCTGTACCTTCGTGGGCTACTGCTCCGAAGTGTGCCCGAAGGGCGTCGATCCGGCGGCGGCCATCCAGCTTGGCAAGGTCGAAAGCGCCAAGGACTACATGATCGCCATGTTCAAGCCAGATTGAGAGCAGGATTGAGACCATGAACAACACTGATAGCAAACGTAAACCTTACGTCCGCGAAATGAAGAAAGACTGGTGGCTGAAGAACGCCTTCTACACCGGTTACATGATCCGTGAAGGCACCAGTATCTTCGTCTCCATCTACGCCGTTGTGCTGATGTGGGGCCTGATGCGCCTGGTTCAGGGTCAGGAAGCGTTCAACGGCTGGCTGGAATCCCTGCAAAGCCCGATCGCCATCCTGTTCCATGTCGTCGCTCTGGCGGCGTGCCTGTTCCATGCCAAAACCTGGTTCGCCCTGGCGCCGAAAGCCATGCGTATCTTCCGTGGTGAAGACCTGGTACCGGAGAAGCCGATCGTTCTCGCCCAGTATGTGGCGCTGGCGGTGGTGTCCCTGCTTGTCCTGATCATCGTGGCCTGAGGAGAAAACAATGAGACGTTCTGACGAACCAATTTACTGGGGTCTGTTTGGTGCGGGTGGCATGGTCGTTGCCATGCTGCTGCCGGTCATTGTCCTCATCACCGGTCTGCTGGTGCCCATGGGCATCATGGACGTGGAAACCATGAGCTATGACCGCGTGCACGCGTTCGCCAGCTCCTGGTGGGGTGCCTGCATCCTGCTGGTGATCATCGCCCTGCCAGTCTGGCACGGTATGCACCGTATCTACCACGGTCTGCACGATCTGGGGATCCACACCACCAAGCTGCACCACTATGTGTTCTATGGCTTTGCCTTCCTGGTATCTGCCATTACCGTCGGCCTGCTGATGGTGCTGGTACTCCAGTAATCACATCTGACTGATTGACCAAACCGGGCCTCGTGCCCGGTTTTTTTTGCCCCGCTATCCCGCCCCTGCTTTTTATTCACTCAAAGAATTCGATAAAAACCAGATTATCGTCCAATCATATGGCGATCACAGTCACATAACCCCAATACATTCGTCATTTGTAGCAAACCATTTTGACCACCATCAATTTAGTGACATCCATATCAATTATAATTATTCAGATTAAATAATTATTCATATGGAGCTAGCTAATGACAGACAAAACACGCTCGGTGAGCATAGGCAGTTACCTGGCACTGGCCTTCGCCGTGGTCTTCTTCTCCGGACTGTTGCAATCCGGCGAGTGGTACGGGGTATTCGATTTCACCACGCTGAACGGTTCGTTCGGTACCATGGTCCAGAGCGTCAGCGAGAATGGTGACGGCATCAAGACCGCCATGACCGACATGCGCGGCAAGGGGGGCAACGGCGCTCGCGATGGCTTTTTGTTTGCCCTGACCCTGATCCCCACCGTGATGTTTGCCCTCGGTATGATCAATGTGCTGGAACACTACGGCGCGCTGGAAGCGGCCCGCAAGTTGCTGACCCCGCTGCTGCGTCCGCTGATGGGGATCCCCGGTAATACCGGTCTGGCGCTGATCGCCTCCCTGCAGAGCACAGATGCCGGTGCCGCCATGACTCGTCAGCTCAAGGATGAAGGGCTCATCACCAAGCGTGAAACCGATGTGTTCACCATGTTCCAGTTCTCCGCTGGTGCCACCATCGTCAACTTCTTCTCCTCCGGCGCCGTGCTGTTCACCCTGACGCTGGCGGATGGCAGCCCGGCGGTCAGCTCCTCCATCGGTCTGGCTGTCATCGTGATGTTCGCCTTCAAATTTGTCGGGGCCAACCTGTTCCGGGTCTACCTCAATATGAGCGAAGGCAAGCAGACCGATAACAACACCCAGCAGACCCTCAACACTCAGGAGCAAGCCAAATGAGCCAGGCCAACATCAAGAAACCCATCGTCACCGATATCTTCGTCGAAGGGGCCAAGAAGGGCTGGGTCATCGCCACCACCTCCACCGTACCCAACGTACTGATGGCCTTCGTCATCATCAAGGCGCTGCAGATCACCGGCGCGCTGGATGCCATGGGCGCCATTTTCTCCCCCGTCATGGCCATCTTCGGGTTGCCCGGTGAGGCGGCAGCCGTGCTGATCGGCGCCTGGATGTCGATGGGCGGTGCAGTCGGTGTGGTCATCACCCTGTTCGATCAGGGGATCCTCAACGGCACTCACATCGCCATTCTGGCGCCAGCCATCTACCTGATGGGCTCCCAGGTGCAGTACATGGGCCGCATCCTCGGCTGCATCGGCACCGAAGGGCGTTACATCCCCATCATGGTCGCCATCTCGGTACTCAACGCCTTCGGCGCCATGCTGGTGATGAACATCCTTCTCTGACCCGAACCTGATAGTGGAGTAAGCAATGACTTTTTCTCTGGATCAATACCTGACCGAACTGGCCCCGCTGATCAATCTGGATTGCGGATCCCTGTACCAGCCGGGCATTGCGGCAGTGGCCGACCTGATGGCCGCCAAATATGAGGTGATGGGCGGCTGGCAGATCAAACGGGTCGACTGCGGCATCGCCGGGGTCGGACTGGAGATCCGCAACCAGCCTGATGCGGCACAGATCGATGTAATGCTGATCGGCCATATGGATACCGTCTTCCCCCTCGGCACCGCCGCCGCCCGCCCGATGAGCATCGATGGTGAGCGCGCTTACGGTCCCGGTGTCTCCGACATGAAATCGGGGCTGCTCAACATCGTCTATGCCCTGCGTGAACTGCCCCGCGAGGTGCGCGATCGCCTGAGCATCTGCGTCTGCATGAACCCGGACGAGGAGATCGGCTCCCTCCACTCCAGTGACTGGCTGGCAGCGGTGGCCAAACAGGCAAAACAGGTGCTGGTGGCCGAAGCGGCCCGCGCCGATGGCTCGCTGGTCAAGGCGCGCAAGGGGATGGCCCGTTATCGCATCGATTTCACTGGCAAGGCGGCTCACGCGGGCAACGAACCGCAGAAGGGGCGTAGCGCCATAACCGAGCTGGGCCACTGGATCCTGGCTATCAACGCCCTGACCAACTTCGAGAACGGCACCACCCTCAACATCGGCATTGTCGAGGGGGGCAACGGCGCCAACATAGTGCCGGCACATGCCAGCGCCGTGGTGGATGTCCGTTTCTGGGACAATCAGGAGTACCACCAGATCAACGATCATCTGCTGACCCTGGCCAAGCGTCCCCATCTGGATGGTGTCACCATCCAGCTGACCCGCGAGGCCCACAAACCGGCCATGGTGCCGTCAGAGGGCACTCAGGCACTGATGCTGCTGGTGGAAGAGTGTGGTGCCGAACTGGGACTGCCGATCAGCTGGCAGGAGGTGGGGGGCGGCTCCGATGCCAACCTGACCGCCGCCCTCGGCATTCCCACTCTGGATGGTCTGGGCCCCATCGGTGCCGGTTTCCACAGTGACGAGGAGTATCTGGATCTGGCCAGCATTGCCCCGCGCATCGAGCTGCTGGTGAAGGTACTGACCCGTCTGGCAGACTGACAAGCTCTCACGTAAAAAAGGGCCAGCCGGTTTGCACCGGCTGGCCCTCTGTTTATCTGCTCCCCCTAAATGACAGCAACCCTTCGCTATTACTCCATCGGTGGCAAGAAACGGCGCATCACCTCGTCGGCATGCCCCTCTTCCTGAAATGCCACCAGCGACTGATTGAGGATATTCACCAGCTGGTGGCCGCGGGAGGAACCCTTGCTCACCAGCAGATAGAACCCCTTGCGGCTGGGCAGGGCGAGATTGAGCAAACCGCTCTCGCTGCGGTAGATGCCAAGGCTAATGCCTGCCACCAGAGGTTCGATTTCGCTCGGCAGAAAGTCGCAACGATCCCGCTCCAGCATATCGAGCGCCTGCTGCAACTGTTTGACCCGGCGTGGCTCCTGCGCAAGCCCGTAGGGGGTGTAGTTGTAGCCAATCACCCCGCACACCCGGGAGCGATTGACCGTCTGCAGATCCGGCGGTTCGGGGTAGCGGCGCTTGAGATAGAAAAAACCGAGGTGGGTGTAGTAGAGGGGAACGCTGTAGAAGGCAAACTCGGCCCGCTCCGGCTTGTAGCTGGCATCCCAGGTCAGCTCGCACAGACCATTCTGGCGATAATCCGCCAGCTCCTGCTGCACCCGTGCCCAGGGCAGATAGCGGATCTGGTGCGAGAGCCCGCTCTGTTGCAGGGCATCGAGCACCAGCGTCGTCGCAGAACCGGTCAGGCGGCTGGTATCGGGCACCCCGTCCTTGCGCTCCCAGTAGGTAAAGGGGGCCCACTCGTTGCCCTCCCCCAGGCAAATCTTCACTGGCGGCTCTTGCCCCCATAACGCAGGGGACAAGATGGCCATCGCCAATCCCGCCCACCATGTTCCTGCTCGTTTCATCTCCCGCTCCCGAACTGTTTATCCCTCTTGCAGCTTAGCCCAGAAGGGATAGATCTCACTTTGCGGGGGCGCTTTCATGCCACAACGCCAGCAAATTGGCCGGAATGGCACCATAACGGAGCTGCGGTGTCTGGTGCCAGTCAGCCAGCTTTTGCAGGGCTTTCGCCAGATCCTGTGCAAGCTTGCGGGTCACTCTCACCCCGGCTTCCAGATAGAGGCTCTTGATCTCGAAGATCCCCTGCTGACGATGAGCCTTGGCATCCATTCTGCCCACCAGCTTGCCGCGATGGAGCAAGGGCAGCACGAAGTAGCCGTATTGGCGCTTGGGGGCAGGGGTGTAGCACTCGATGCGATAGTCGAAGTTGAACAGATCCTTGGCCCGTTTGCGATCCCACACCAGCGGATCGAACGGCGACAAGACGGTGGTATGGGTTGCCTTGAGACGGCCCTCCTTGGCTTGCACCAGCTCATCGGCCAGCGAGGCGTGCACAAAAGCGCCGTGCTGCCACCCCTCCACCCGTACCGGCAGCAGCTCACCCTCGTCCGCCAGCTGATGGAGCAGGGCGTCGTATTTGCCGCGCCGCAGCCGGTAGTAGTCCGCCACCCAGCCAGTTTTTACCAGCCCCAGCGCCCGGCAGCTGGCGCGCACCATATCCCGCTGCGCCTGCTCGACGCTTGGCAGGTCCCGCTGGTCGCTCCACTCTGGGATGACCCGTTCGGCCAGGTCATAGACCCGCTGAAAATTGCGCCGCTCCCGCACCATCAGCTGACCGCTGGTAAACAATACCTCCAGATGGCGCTTCTCCGGTTTCCAGTCCCACCAGCCATTCCCCTTGCCGGTTGTGCGTTCAAAGTCAGCCGCCCGCACCGGGCCATGGTGGTGAATGCACTCGATAAGCAGGCCAATCTCCTGCTGATGGGTGGCAAGCCAGTTGGCTGAAAACTTCCAGCCCATGGCGGTGGGGTCGAGCATTCGGTGGCGCAGCAGCCGGTAATCCTCGCGGGGCACAAAGCAGGCCTCGTGGGCCCAATATTCGAAGATCTCGCCGTCAGCCAACAGCTGCTCCAGCCAACGCGGTTCATACTGGCCAAGCCGGCTAAAGAGCACCAGATAGGGGCTGCGGGCCACCACCGAAATAGTATCGATCTGCAGCAGCGCCATGCGGCGGATGGTGGCCAGCAGATCGGCCGGGGTCGCCTTGCTGCGACGGGGGGCAAGCAGCCCCTGCGCCGCCAGTTGCAGATGACGGGCATCTTGCAGTGACAAATGGGTAATCGACATCAACAACCGCTCCCTGGTATCTGGCTATCGCGCGCCCGGCTGATAGCCAACAAAACAGGGGGAGGCACCACGCTGGCATGCCTCCCCACCTTTTTTTGCCTGCGCTGCTATGAGTGGGCCGGGGGCAAGACCAGCTGATTCACCACCAGCATGATCTCTTGATAAGTGGCCTCGACCGTCTCGGGGGTCGGCTCCAGAATAAGGTCATCGGCATAGCCGTTGATGAGCGAGGTGATCTGGCGCGCCAGTCGCCGGGCATCGCCCGCCACAAACTCGCCGCTGTCGATCCCCTTTTGCAGGATCTGCTCCAGCACCTCGCGCCACGCCAGAATGATTTTGCGGTAGCTCTCGGCAAACACAGGGTCGCGCAGTGACTCGTTCCAGGCATCCAGATAGATGGCCCAGGAGGCATCCTGACTGGTCGGCAGGTTGTCCCGCACAAAGAGCGGCAACGCTTCGCGGGCTGGCAGCGGCAACAGCCACTCCCGCTGCTCGGCGATCTCCTGATAGGTGAAACGCTCCACGGCGCAGAGGCAGAGCTCCTTCCAATCCTTGAAGTAGTGGTAGACGTGACTGCGCGCCAGACCGGTGCGCTCGGCAATATCACGGGTTGACGATGCCGCCATTCCCTTCTCTCGAAACAGGGCCAGTACGGCCTCGATGATCATCTCTTTGCGCTGTTCTGCTGATGGGCGTGCCATCTGACCTCCTGCGATATCAATCGATCTGCTTGACTTTGAGCAGTCGCTCAAACAAACTTTGAGCACTCGCTCAAACTTAGCGTTTCCGACATCTTAGGAGATAACCCATGACAACACCAACCACTTCGGCAGCCAGTTGCGACGAGCAGGCCACGCCGTTGCCACACTCGGCCGGTCGTTCGCTGGGGGCGATTGCGCGGGCCAATCCCCTCAAGCTGGCGGGCACCTTCTCGCTGGTGGCCCTCGAAAACATCCTGCTGGTGGTCTATCCCCTGTTCGCCGGCTTTGCCATCGACGCCATCGTCAAGGGCCAGTGGCTGCAGGCCTCGAGCTACGCCCTCATCGTGCTGCTGTTCTGGCTCATCGGCGCCCTGCGCCGGGCGGTCGATACCCGCACCTTCACCCATATCTACGCAGCGCTGGCGGTGCCGGTGATCCTGACACAACGCCAGCAGCAGGAGGGGCAATCCACCATAGTGGCGCGGGTCACCCTGGCGCGGGAGTTTGTCGACTTCTTCGAGAAACATATCCCGATCCTGGCCACCAGCCTGATCTCCATTGTCGGGGCGGCCGTGATGCTGATGGTGATCGAGTTCTGGGTCGGCATCGCCTGCATGGGGGTATTGCTGCTGTTCGGCCTGCTGCTGCCCGGCTTTTCGCGCAAGAACCAGCTGCTGCATGAGCGCCTCAACGATCGACTGGAACACGAGGTCAAGCTGGTCACCCATGCCCAGTCAGCCAACCTCGCCCGTCACTACCGCGCGCTGGCCTGGCTGCGCATCAGGATTTCGGATCGGGAGGCACTCGCTTTTCTGGCGGTCGGCATCAGCGCTTCCCTGCTGTTCCTGCTGGCCATCACCATGCTGATGGCCCAGCTCCAGGTCTCGGCAGGCCATGTCTATGCTGTGATGACCTACCTCTGGAACTTTGTCACCAGCCTGGATGAGGGGCCCGGTCTTGCCGATCAGCTGGCCCGGCTGAGAGACATAGGTCGCCGGGTCAATACCGCCCAACCCGATGAAATGATTTGACATTTTGTATCTGTAACCGGAGTAGAAAATGAATCCGACCACCCTTTGCCAACAAGCGTTGACCATGTGCATCAGCGGTTTTTTCCTCGCCGCCTGCGGCCCCAAGATGAGCGACTTTGAGCCCAACACCAGCTACTGGTTCAAGGAGAAACCGACAGAGGAGAGTGCCCCGCTGTCGCAAGACCTGAAGGTGGATATCGCCATCATAGGTGGCGGCTACAGCGGCCTCTCCAGCGCCTGGCATCTGGCCAAGGCCAATCCGTCGCTCAAGATCGCCATCTTCGAAGCCAAACAGGTGGGCAGCGGCGCCTCGGGCCGCAACGGCGGCATGGTGTTGCCGGGCTCCGAGGTGATGGACCTCTACGAAGAGGGGGAAGCGAGCAAGCGCCACTACGATCTCACCGTCGCCAGCATGCGCAAGCTGCAGGCGCTGGTCACCTCAACCGGCGTCGAGGCCGACCTCAAGCTCGATGGCTATGTGGAGGCGATCCTCGATGAGGAGGATATCCCCGAGTACCGCGACTATGTGAAAACCGCCAATCGCCTCGGCATCCCGCTCCAGTACTGGAACGCCGATACCACAGAGGAAAAACTCGGCACCGATCGCTACGTGGGGGCGGTCTATGACCCCAATGGCGGTCAGGTACACGCCATGAAACTGGTCAATGCCCTGCGCAAGGCGGTGGAGCAGGCGGGCGTTACCATCTACGAACAGAGCCCGGTAATGGGGATCAAGGAGGGCAAGCAGATCGAGCTAAATGTGGCCGACAAGTACAAGGTGACCGCCGACAGCATAGTGCTGGCGACCAACGGCTATACCTCAAAACTTGGCTACTTCAGCGGCCGGGTCTTTCCGGTGCACGCCCAGAGCGCAGTCACCGAGCCGCTTACCAAAAAACAGCTGGCCGCCATCCAGTGGCAGAGTCGGGTGCCCTACTACGACACCCGCAACATCCTGTTCCATCTGGTATTGACCCCGGATAACCGCATCGTCATCGGTGGCGGCAATGCCGAGTACGTCTTCAACGACGGCCTCAACTACAAGGGCGACCTCAATCGGGTCAGCGAGATGATGATGAGCGAGCTGGTGACCCTCTATCCGGCCCTCAGGGGGATCAAGTTTGAGCAGGTGTGGGACGGGGTGCTCGGCATGACCGGCGACAGCACCGAAGCGGTGGGGGTAATGGGGGATCACAACAACATCTACTACGCCCTCGGCTACAACGGCCACGGCATCAACCTCTCCTTCCTGTTTGGCGACATCGTGGCCAGCCTCTATCAAGGCAAGGATCACCCCTGGTTCAACCACGCCGAGCAGAGTCTGCCGATGTGGCTGCCGCCAGAGCCGTTCAAGTCAATCGGCGTCAAGTCAGCCCTGATGTACTACCAGTGGCAGGACAAGGGCTACAAGGAGTAACCGAGAGCCGAGTGACAGACGAAGGCACGCCTCAGGGCGTGCCTTTCTGCAATACAGCCACATCGGCGTGGGGGAAGCTGAGCTCGGCCTGCCAGCTGGCGGCCAGCACCTGAAACGATGCCTCGGCAAAGAAGACAATGTGGGTCGGGTCGTGGCGATAGCGCCAGTTTTTAAACCGCTCGTCACCGAGCACCCGCTGGGTCTGCAGCACCAGCAGGCCGCCGGGCTTGAGGCAATCCCACAACTGCGCCAGCACCGTGCGCGGCTCGGCAATGTGCTCTATCACCTCGGTACTGGTGATGAAGTCGTACTGGCGCGCCAACAACTCTGGAAAATCGGCGTAGAACTTGTCATACCCCGCCATCTGGTAACCCGCCTCGCGCCCCATCGCCACCAGCGCAGGGCCGGGACCGCAGCCAAAATCGAGACCACTGGCAGGTAGCGGCACCCGCGCCAGCACTTCGCCAAAAGCCCGCATCAGAAAGCTGCGATAACGGGGATCATCAACCTGGTTGTCGTGACCGTCATAGACCGCCTTCTCCGCCGCCTCATCCAGATGATCCTCCTCATCCAGCCAGACCAGCTCGCACGCGAGGCAGCGATGATAGCGTTTGCCCGCCACCGGCAGGGGATAACTGCGATGGCTGGCACACAGGGGGCAGCTGACGGTGGATGACATGGCGGTTCCTCTTGGGGGCTTCCTATTGGATAACAGCGGCGCAGATTGCCTGCCCGCTGCCTCGCTGACAACTTTTTTTGCTCCTTAAGGGTTTCTTAAGTTTGCCCTTTTACTCTCAAACCATCGCAAGAGAAGGAGTCACCCATGACCATCGAGATCCAGGCCCCCTACCGATTGCTGCTAGCCAAGTCCCCGCAGCAGGTCATGGCGCTGCAAACCTATATCCAGGCCGCCTACACCCTCGAGTTCAACGCCCGCATCCCCCATTTTCTCCCCTGTCTGCTGGGGCTATATCGGGCGGACGGGACGCTGGTCGGTGCCTGTGGTCTCAATCATGCCAGTGAAGGGCCTCTCTATCTGGAACAGTATCTGGAGCAACCCATCGAGGCCGCCATCAATACCCGCCTCGGGGTCTATCCGGCACGCAACCGCATTATCGAAGTGGGCAATCTGGCCTGCAGCGAACCGGGCAATGCCCGCCTGATGTTCGCGGCACTGTGTCGTCTGCTGTGTGAAAACGCCCTCGACTACGTGGTCTTTACCGGCACGGCCAAGCTGCGCAACAGCTTTGCCCGGCTGCAACTCAATCCGGTGGAGCTGGCCCCCGCCCAGGCCCATCAGGTGGGAGCCGACGCCGATGCCTGGGGTGAGTACTACCGTTGCCAACCCAAGGTGATGGTGGGCGACATCAATCAGGGGCGCGAGGTGCTCGCCCAGCGCAGCCTGCTGCTCAATCTGCTGGCCCCCATGCCTACCCTGTTTGACGATGCCGGCAAGAGCAGTGATAACCAGCCCCATCAAAAAAGGTGCGCCCAATGAGCCTGTTCGACGCCATCGCCAAACATGCCCACGAGCATCCGCAATCCCCTGCGCTGCTGAGCAGCCTGCAGCGTCTCGATTACCAGACCCTGTGGCAACAGATCCAGCGTCTGGCCAGCCAGCTGCAACAGCTCGACATCAGCCGTCTGGCGCTGCAACTGGACAACGGCCTGCCCTGGGCGCTGCTGGATCTCGCCTGCACCCGCGCCGGTATCGTGGTCATTCCGGTGCCTCACTTCTTCAGTCAGGCCCAGCAGGCCTGGTTGCTGGAGAGCAGCGGCGCCGATGCGCTGGTCGGCCCATATCATCAGGGGTGGCATGCCGCCGAACCGATCTCGCTGATCACCGGCGAGCTACCGCTCTGGCGCCATACCCCGGCCAATCGACCGGCGCTGTCCAAGGGCACCGCCAAGATCACCTACACCTCCGGTACCACGGGCCAGCCCAAGGGCGTCTGCCTGTCACTGACCCAGATGATGGCGGTGAGCCATGCGCTGGCCGAGCGAGTCGCGCCAGCCAAGGTGGAAAAACACCTGACCCTGCTGCCGCTGGCCACCCTGCTTGAGAACATCACCGGCCTCTATGTGCCGCTGCTGACCGGCGCCTGCAGCCGCATTCCGTCCCTCGGGGAGCTCGGTTTCACCGGATCCAGTTCGCTCAATCCTGCCATGCTGGGGGAAGCCCTGCTGCGCTGGCCGACCCACAGTCTGGTGCTGGTACCCGAACTGCTGCGCCTGCTGCTGGCGCTCTGCACCAGCACACCGACGCTGGCCCAGCAGCTCAAGAGCCTGCGCTTTATTGCCGTCGGTGGCGGCAAGGTGGCCCCCGACCTGATCAAACATGCCCGTCAGCTCGGCCTGCCGGTGTATGAGGGATATGGCCTCTCGGAGTGTGGCTCCGTGGTGGCGCTCAACAGCCCGGATGCTGACAAGCTCGGCAGCGTCGGCCGCCCCCTGCCCCACTGTCAGGTCACCATCGCCAGCGACGGCGAAATTATGGTGAGCGGCAGTGCCATGCTGGGTTATCTCGGCAGCAACGAACCGACTCCCGAACAGATCGCCACCGGCGATCTGGGCCATCTCGATGAAGAAGGCTACCTCCATATCACCGGACGCAAGAAGAATGTCCAGATCACCGCCTTTGGCCGCAACTTCTCCCCAGAGTGGGTGGAGGCCGAAGCACAGCTTTGCCCCGCCATCGCCCGCATCGTGGTCTTTGGCGATGGTCAACCCGCCAACGTGGCGCTGATCCAGCCCCTGCCGGGCAAAGAGGCGGATCTGCCACGCCAGATCGCAGGTCTGAACCAGCGGCTGCCCGATTATGCCCGGCTGCACCACTGGTTGCCGGTGGCACTCGACCAGCATCCCGGCCTGCTGACCGCCAACGGGCGCCCCCGTCGCAACGAGATTTACCAACACTTTTCCCGGCAAATCAGCCAATGCCTTACAGGAGAATCGTCATGAGCTTCTACCAGACTCTGCAACAAGCCACTGCCAGTGAGCGTGAGCATCTGTTCAACGCCCCCATCATCGAAGCCTGCCGCCGTGGCGATATCAGCCGTGACACCTATCTCGCCTTTCTGGCGCAGGCTTACTACCACGTGCGCCACACAGTTCCACTCCTCATGGCAACCGGCGGCAAGCTGGGTCAGGAGTACGAGTGGGTGCGTGGCGCCATTGCCGAGTACATCGACGAGGAGTATGGCCATCAGGAGTGGATCCTCAACGACATCCACGCCTGTGGCGGCGATGCCGAGGCGGTGCGCCACGGCCAGCCCGGGCTGCCCATCGAGCTGATGGTCGCCTTCCTCTACGACCAGATCCAGCGCGGCAACCCCATGGGCTTCTTCGGCATGGTGCAGGTACTGGAAGGCACCAGCGTCGCCATCGCCCTCACCGTCGCCGACCAGCTGAAAAAGGGCCTCGGCCTGCCACCCCAGGCGATGAGCTACCTGAGTTCCCACGGCGCTCTGGATCAGGAGCACCTCAAGTTCTTTGAATCCCTGATGGATCGGGTCGAGAGTCCGGCGGATCAGGCCGCCATCATCCACGGGGCCAAGGTGGTTTATCGCCTCTATGGCGAGATGCTCTATAACCTCACCGCCACACCGTAAGTCGGCAGCAGACAGCAAAAAGGGAATCCATACCATGAACCTTGAAGGGAAACTCGTGCTGCTCACCGGCGCCAGCGGTGGCATAGGTGAAGAGCTGGCGCAGGAGCTGGCCGCCCAGGGGGCACACCTGCTGCTGCACGGTCGTCGCGGCCCGGCACTGGAGCGACTGTGCAAGTCACTGCCTCATCCCGAGCGCCATCAGGTGGTGCTCGCCGACCTCGGCTCTGCGCAGGAGCGGGCCAAGCTGTTGCAACACCCTGCGCTGGAGGACGGGATCGACATCCTGATCAACAACGCTGGCTGCAACCAGTTTGCCTGGCTGGAAGATCAGAGCTTCGAGCAGGTAGAGCGCCAGCTGCTGCTCAATATCGAGGCGCCCATCCAGCTCACCCGTGCCCTGCTGCCAACCATGCGCAAGCCGGGGATCATCATGAACATGGGCTCGAGCCTGGGCAGCATCGGCTACCCCGGTTACAGCGTCTACTGCGCCAGCAAATTTGCCCTGCGCGGCTTTAGCGAAGCGCTGGGACGGGAGCTGGAGGGGAGCGGCATCAAGGTGCTGCATTTTGCCCCCCGCGCCACCCGCACCAAGCTCAACTCCGAGGCCGCTTACGAGATGAATGCGGCGCTCGGCACTCAGACCGACAGCCCGCAGGAGGTGGCCGAAGAGGCGGTCATCGCCCTGTGCAACGAAACCCGCCGCAGCTGGCTCGGCTGGCCGGAAAAACTGTTCGTGCGGCTCAATGCCCTGCTGCCCGGCATCGTCGACAAGGCGCTGGCCAGACAGCTGCCGATCATCAAACGTTATGCCCGTCATCTTCAGCCAGGGACGACTGATGCCGGCGCCAACAGTGCGCCACAACCAGACTTGTCCCGCCCGATCCCGACCAAGAAGGAGCATTAATATGAACTTTTTCCGTCAATCAGTGACCTCTTGTGCCATCGCCATCCTGCTGGGATCCACCTCAGTCATGGCCGCGGATGATGCCCTCATCCCCATCCAGCAACAGTGGGCCGTCTGCCAGTATCAACAGAGCGGCAAGGCGAAAGAGAGCTGCCTCGAAACCCTGAGCACCCAGGCCGAAGCGGCCAGCGCCAAGGAGCCTTTTCGCGCCGACCTGCTGATCTGGTCTGCCATCGTCAAGAGCACCTGGGCGGGGGCCAAAGGGGGGCTGGGGGCACTGGGTCTGGTGAAAGAGGCCAAGGCCAAGCTGGAGCTGGCGCTCAAGCAGGATCCCAAGGCGCTGGATGGCTCTGCCTACACCAGTCTGGGCTCCCTCTACTATCAGGTGCCCGGCTGGCCGGTCGGCTTTGGCGATGACGAAAAGGCAGAACAGCTGCTCAAGCAGGCGCTGGCCATCAATCCGGATGGCATCGACCCCAACTTTTTCTACGGTGACTTCCTGCTGGATCAGGGTCGCAAGGCCGAGGCCAAAACCTACCTCGACAAGGCGCTGGCAGCCCCGGCCCGCCCGGGTCGCGAAGTGGCCGACGAAGGGCGCAGAATGGAGATCCGCGATCGGCTGGCCAAGCTATAAAACCCTGATGGATCAAAGAACTATTTAAACTCTGCCCACCAGCTTGCATACTGGTGGGCAGGGTTGTTTATGCCACGGCACGCCCTGGCGCTGAGCCAGATCGCCACACCCAACAAACAGGGAGAAAAGAATGCGGATCCTGCTGGTAGAAGATGATGTGATGCTGGGGGATGGTATGCAGGATGCACTGCGCCATAGCGGCTACACGGTGGACTGGCTGCAACAGGGGTTGCCCGCTCTGGCAGCCCTCAAGAGCGACGAGTTCGCCGCCCTGATCCTCGATCTCAACCTGCCCGACATCGATGGCCTCAGCCTGCTGCGCAAGTTGCGGCGTGAAGGCCACCAGTTGCCGGTGCTGATCCTCACCGCCCGCGATGCGCTGGACGATCGGGTGGTCGGCCTTGATGCCGGCTCCGACGACTACATGGTCAAGCCCTTCGCCCTGCAGGAGCTCAACGCCCGCCTGCGCGCCCTGGTTCGTCGCAGCAAGGGGCAGGCTCAGGCGGTACTGGAGTATGGCGACATCCTCATCTATCCCGAATCCCAGCAGGTCACCTATCAGGGGGAAGCGGTCAAACTCACCCCCCATGAATACAAGTTGCTGCAGGAGCTGATCAGCCAGAGCGGCCGGGTGCTGAGCAAGGATCAGCTGCAACAGAGCCTCTACGGCTGGGATGAAGGGGCCGAGAGCAACGCGGTAGAGGTGCATATCCACCATCTGCGCAAGAAGTTCTACAGCGACCTCATCCGCAATATTCGCGGGGTCGGCTACATCATTCCCCAGCTCGAACAGCCAAGCCGGACACCCGCACGATGAAACGTCCCCGCTCCATTCGCCGCTTTCTGCTCACCGGTATCCTGACGCTGGTGAGCCTGAGTCTTACCATCAGCGCCTTTATCGGCTACATGGAGGCGAGCCACGAAATGGAGGAGCTGTTTGATGCCCGCCTCGCCCAGTCGGCCCGCATCACCAATCAGCTGCTGGTCCGCTACATGGCCCAGCAGGGGCAACTGCCCGCCAACGGCACCGTCTATCAGGAGTGGGAGGCGCAGAACCCCGATGAGTGGCAAAAAGATCCCAGCCTCAACCTGACCGGCGAAGATCGGGAGATCACCCCCTACGGCCACGAGTTCGAACGCAATCTCTACTTCCAGCTGCTCGATGAAAAGGGCGGCTTGCTGCTGCGCGCCCCCAGCGCCCCGGATCAGCCGCTGGTCACCCTGGCCATCGGCTTCGACACGGTCGAAAAAGATAATCACCAGTGGCGCACCTTCACTCTCTACAACCAGCAGGAGCAGACCTGGCTGGTGGTGGCCGAGCGGGACGACGAGCGCAGCGAACTGGCCAGCAAGATGGCCACCCTCACCATGCTGCCGCTGCTGATCACCCTGCCCTTCCTGCTGGCCCTGCTCTGGTGGCTCATCACCCGCGGGCTGGCCCCCCTGCGTCAGCTGGCCCAGGCCATCAGTGAACGTCACCCCGCCAACCTGAGCCCGCTCAGCCTCAAGATAAGCGCTCAGGAGCTGACCCCCCTCACCAACGAGATCAACCGGCTGATGCAGGCGCTGGCGGAGACCATAGAGCGGGAGAAACAGTTTACCAACGAGGCGGCCCACGAGCTGCGCACCCCGCTGGCGGTGCTGCGGATCCACAGTGAAAATGCCCTGGCTGCCGAAGATGAAGTGAGCCGCCAGCAATCCCTGCACAAGATGCTGCAAGCCCTAGACCGCAGCGATCGGCTGATCCGCCAACTGCTGACCCAGGCTCGTATCGACAACCAACAGGGGCTGGTATTGACCGAGCTGGAGGTGGGCCACCTGCTGCAAGGCACCCTGGCGACCCTGGCCCCCATCGCGCTCAAGAAGGATCAGCAGCTGTCGCTGGAGTGTGAAGTGCCGCAGCTGGTGATGGGGCAGGCCACCCTGCTCGAACTGCTGTTTAGCAACCTGATCGACAATGCACTGCGCTACACCCAGCCGGAGGGCGAGATCAGGGTGCGGGTTCAGCGAGAGGGCAATCGGGTGAGGGTGGATGTGAGCGACAATGGCCCCGGCATTCCCGCCAGCGCCTTGCCCCGGTTGTATGAACGCTTCTTTCGGGTCAATCCCCAGCAGGGGGATGGCGTGGGTCTCGGCATGGCCATCGTCTCACGCATCGCCCAGTTGCACGGCGCCGACCTCGATGTCCACAACCGGCCGAAAGGGGGGCTGGAGGTGAGCGTGCTGCTCCCGCTGCCGCCGGCAAGATAAGCGATAAGTAAAGAGCCCGCGATGCGGGCTCTTTACTTTCAATGACAATCTGGCTGCACGGTAAAGGTTCGACTGGAGTCCACCGGGCCCAGCTCCGCCAGCAGACGTCGGCCCAGCAGCACCGGATAGATCATCTTGCTGCGATCCCGCAGGGTGAACCACTCCTCATACACCTTGTCCCCCAGACAGATGGACATGGTCACCGTTGGCCGCTGCTCCATGCCGCCCGCCCCACGCACCGTCACGCTGCGCTCGACCCGCCGTTCGAACTGCTGCTTGACCAGTTTGCCGCTGTCGGCATCGGTCACCACCAACATGAAGCGCACCCAGGGCTTGCCATCCCGTTTGAATCTGGTGATAGAGCGTGCATCGAGGGAAGAGGTGAGCGCCCCGGTGTCGAGTTTCATCTTCACCGCCACGCCGGTGGGCAAAATAAGTCCCTTCTCGATCCAGCCATAGCTGGTCGGGGTCTCTGCCAGCGCACTGCCACACAGTGCCAGCATCAGGGTGATCCCCACCATCATCTTGCCCATTTTACTGCCCTGCCTTGTCAATCCTGCGCCCAGATCTACCACAGTCCCATTGTGGGTCAATCCGATTTATTTCAGCTACTTGGATAATATCTGGCGGGTCAGGAGAGAGACGACAAAGAGTGGCCGAACGGCGGCCCAAGCGGGCGGGAATATCGAAGGAGAGCAAGGCACCGAACGGTGCTGGATGAAACTGGTGGTTAACCTCAGGTTGTGACGCCAAAGGCTACCACAAGGATTTACAAATTATCAGTCTTGTTCTGAAGGGATTTTTGCCTACACTGTTGTAAACCGGAGGGCCTGAAAACCACCGGTTTTTTTGCGCCTGCCGAAAATTTGCCACTGCAAAAGTGACTTTCAACAAGGCTCAATAAGGAATTTGTAATGCGTATCGAAGAAGACTTGAAGCTCGGTTTCAAGGATGTCCTGTTCCGCCCCAAGCGCTCTACTCTCAAGAGCCGTTCCCAAGTAAGCCTGACCCGTCAGTTCACCTTCAAACACACTCAGACCCAATGGCAAGGCGTACCCGTTATCGCCGCCAACATGGATACCGTCGGCAGCTTCGCCATGGCGCGCACGCTGGCCGGTTTCGAGATGATGACCGCGGTACACAAGCACTACAGCCTTGAGCAGTGGCAAGCTTTCGTCAACGAGACAGACCCGGCGCTGCTGGGCCATGTGATGGTCTCCACCGGCACCTCGGCTGAAGATTTCGCCAAGACCCGCCAGATCCTCGCCATGTCCGAAGCGCTGCGTTTCATCTGTGTCGACGTGGCCAACGGCTACTCCGAACACTTCGTCGAGTTCGTGCGCAAAATTCGTGAAGCCTGCCCCAACCACGTCATTCTGGCGGGCAACGTGGTGACCGGCGAGATGGTCGAAGAGCTGATCCTCTCCGGCGCCGACATCGTCAAGGTCGGCATCGGCCCGGGCTCGGTCTGCACTACTCGCGTCAAGACCGGTGTCGGTTATCCGCAGCTCTCCGCCATCATCGAGTGTGCCGATGCGGCCCACGGCCTCGGCGGCCAGATCGTCGGTGACGGCGGCTGCACCTGCCCGGGCGACGTCGCCAAAGCATTCGGCGGCGGTGCCGACTTCGTGATGCTGGGCGGCATGCTGGCAGCCCACGAGGAGTGCGGTGGCGAGATCGTCGATGTAGACGGCGAACCCTTCATGAAGTTCTACGGCATGAGCTCCTCCAGCGCCATGGACAAGCACGCCGGCGGCGTCGCCGAGTACCGTGCCTCCGAGGGTAAAACCGTACTGCTGCCCTACCGCGGCCCGGTCGAAAACGCGGTGCGCGACATTCTGGGCGGCGTGCGCTCCACCTGTACCTACGTGGGTGCCAGCCAGCTGAAAGAGCTGACCAAACGCACCACCTTTATTCGGGTTCGCGAGCAAGAGAACAACGTCTACGGCAAGGAGTAACCTGCCACAGACCGCCGTCACACGCTGACGGTTAGAAGCCAGTCAACCGGTGTGCTACCCTGCGCACCGGTTTTTTTGCATCTGGAACCCCGAGCAATGACAACTCCCCTACCCCCGTTTGACTGGGACATCTTCTGCTGCGTCGTCGACAACTTTGGTGACATCGGCGTCACCTGGCGACTCGCCCGCCAGCTAAAACGGGAGGGGAATATTGCGGCACCTAGTAATGAGGTTCAGGTGCGGCTCTGGGTGGACGATCTGGCAAGCTTTGCCCGCATCTGTCCGGGGCTCGACCCGGCGCAGGATGGCCAGTGGGTCGATGGCATCTATATCCAGCACTGGCATGAGACCCTGCCGAGCGACATGACCCCGGCCAAGGTGGTGATCGAGGCCTTTGCCTGCGAGCTGCCCGACCTCTTCATAGAGCTGATGGCGAGCCAACCCAGCCCCCCATGCTGGCTCAATCTGGAATACCTCTCGGCAGAGAGCTGGGTAGAGGATTGCCACGGCCTCGCCTCGCCCCAGCGAGTTGGCAATAAAAGCCTCAATAAATACTTCTTCTTCCCGGGCTTTACCGCTAAAACCGGCGGCCTTTTGTGCGAGCACGACCTGATCGCCGAACGGGAGCAGTGGCAACAAGATGAAGCGGGACTGGCAGACTACTGGGCCAGCCTCGGTTTGCCACCAAAAAAAGATAACGAGCTGCGGGTCAGCCTCTTTACCTACGAGAGCAGTGCGCTGAAGAGTCTGGTCGAGAGCTGGTGCCAGAGCGCCACCCCCGTCACCCTGCTGCTGCCGCTGGGGCGCTCCCTCAACGATGTGCTCACCGGTGCCGGTCTGACTGATGCCATCCCTGCAGCCAAAGCGGGGGATCTGCTCCACTCGGGCAACCTCACCATCAAGCTGCTGCCGATGACAGATCAGGCTGGCTACGATCGACTGCTGTGGAGCTGCGATCTCAATCTGGTGCGTGGGGAGGACTCCTTCGTGCGGGCCCAGTGGGCGGCTCGTCCTTTCCTCTGGCATATCTACCAACAGGAGGAGGAGGCTCATCTGGTCAAGCTGGAGCAGTTCCTTGACCACTATCTTGCCGATCTGCCCGCCGAATGTGCTCAATGGCTGCGCCGCTTTAATCTGGCTCTCAATCGTGGCGAAGATTGCCGCGAACTTTGGGGCCAATGGCCACGATATAGCGCCATTTGGCAGCAACATGGGCGAAGCTGGTCACAGAAGTTGCTCCGGGATGGGGATCTCGTCACACGGTTGGTGAAATTTTTAGAAAGCCGTATATAATCTGGCAGTTTTTATCCGTCCGTTTCACGAACAGGAATTTTTTACATGAAAACCGCACAGGAAATCCGCGCTGGTAACGTAGTCATGATCGGCACCGAGCCGATGGTGGTCCAGAAGGCTGAATTCAACAAATCCGGCCGTAACTCCGCCGTGGTCAAAATGAAGCTGAAGGGCCTGCTGAACGGCAGCGCTACCGAGACCGTCTTCAAGGCCGACGACAAGCTGGACGTTGTTCAGCTGGAACGTAAAGAGTGCACCTACTCCTACTTCTCCGACCCCCTGTATGTCTTTATGGACACCGAGTACAACCAGTACGACGTAGAGAAAGACAACCTGGGTGACGTGCTGAACTACCTGGTAGACGGCATGGAAGATCTGTGTGAAGTGACTTTCTACAACGAGAAAGCCATCTCCGTAGAACTGCCGACCACCATCGTGCGTGAAGTTGAGTACACCGAGCCGGCTGCCCGTGGCGACACCTCCGGTAAAGTAACCAAGCCTGCCCGTCTGAAAGGCACTACCTACGAGCTGGCTGTTGCCGCTTTCGTAGAGATCGGTGACAAGATCGAAATCGATACCCGCACCGGCGAATTCAAGCGTCGCGTCAACTAATTGACCGCTTTGAATTGATTACAAAAAAGCGAGCCACCGGCTCGCTTTTTTATTGCCTCCGAGTTGCCATCACACCGCCCGCCTTCAGAAAATCCCGCCGCCGCCGCTAACCCAGATAACCGGGGGAGCACACTATGGCCAGATTATCCTTATCACTGCTGTTATTGACCTTGCTGGCTGGCCATGGGGCAGAGGCGAGCGAGGTCGCCCCCCCCGTTGCCGAACCTATGCCCCTCGACCACTGGCAAGCCAGCGACTGGAAAGGGTTGCCCGATGCTACCCAGATCGACAAGCAGACGGTGCTGTTCGCCAAACATGACAGTGAAAACTATCTGGGGCTCGCCATTTTACTGCCCGACTGGCAGCGCAGCGGCCAACTCTGGCAACTGACTCGCGCCCTCAGCCGACTGGGCTTTGATACCCTGCTGCTGCTGCCCTCCCCCCAGCAGACCGAACTGGACCCAGCCGCCGAGAAAAAAGCGAAAAACAGCGATGAGTTTCGCAAGCAGTTTGCCGAGCGGATCAGCAAGCTGGCGGATGCCAAGCTGCAGGAGGGGGGCTTCAAGCTGATCCTGGCGCAAGGTACCGGCGCCGCCTGGACTGCCAATCTCATCGCCAGCGAACAGTTGCCCGCCCCCGACGCGCTGGTGCTGCTCGATGGCTTCTTCCCCAATCAGCAGAGCAACCAGACCCTGGCCAAACAGGTGGCTCAGGCGGCCATCCCCACCCTGGACCTCTATCAGGAGGATGGCGGTCGCTGGCCACTGCTGGCCGCCGAGGCCCGCAAAAGCGAGAGCCGGCGCAGCAACAAGCTCAACTATCGCCCCTACGCCCTGATGGAGCTGGAGGAGACCCCCACCCGCATTCAGGGCTGGCTCAACCATCTGGGCTGGCTCTAAACCAGCCGCCACCGTGGCGCAATAAAGCGCGCGCCAGCTCACATCTGCCGGATAAAGCCCAACCCTACCACGGCGACGATCTGGCCCTGACCGCATCCTCTTTGGCATCATGGCCTCTCGAACCTGAACAATGGCAGGAAGGTCCATGCAGCAGATTGTGTTTCTCGACAGCGATACCCTGGATGCGGGCATCACCCTGCATCACCCCGACTTCCCCCACCACTGGCAGAGCTATCCAAGTACTACCCCGGAACAGGTGGTGGAACGGCTCAAAGATGCCAGCATCGCTATCATCAACAAAGTACGGATCGGCGCCGCCGAACTGGCCCAGTTGCCTGAGCTCAAACTCATCGCCCTGGCCGCAACCGGCAGCGACAACGTGGATCTGGATGCGTGCCGCGCCGCCAACGTCGGGGTGTGCAATATCCGCAACTACTCGGGCCCCTCGGTGCCTGAGCACGCCATGGCGCTGATGCTAGCCCTGTCGCGCAACCTCTTCTGCTGGCGCCAGTCGCTGCTGGAGGGGCGCTGGCAACAGAGCGGCCAATTCTGCTTCTTCGACCACAACATCATGGATCTGCACGGCAAGCAGCTTGGCATCATCGGCAAAGGGACGCTCGGACAGGCGCTCGGCGAGCGGGCCAAAGGGATGGGGATGACAGTGCGTTACGCCCAGAGCCAGATCGGCGCCAGTCACGACGAGGACCGCTTGCCCCTCGACGAGTTGCTGCAAAGTTCGGACGTCATCAGCCTGCACTGCCCGCTCACCCCCTACACCCGCAACCTCATTGGCGAGCGGGAGCTGGATCTGATGAAACCGGGCGCCCTGCTGATCAACGTCGGCCGCGGTGGGTTGGTGGATGAGGAGGCGCTGCTGCAAGCGCTGGCCAACGGTCGCCTCGGTGGTGCCGGTTTCGATGTGGCGAGCGTCGAACCGCCGCCTCCCGACCATCCCTTGATGAAGGCGCTGCAATACCCCCACTTCATTCTGACCCCTCATGTGGCCTGGGCCAGCGAGGAGTCGATGCAGCGACTGGCCGACCAGCTGATCGACAACATCAACGCCTTTGCCGCCGGTCGCCGCCAGCACCGGCTGGTGTAACCGCACGAGCGAGTCACCGCAAAATCGAGTGACCACACCATGCAAAACGGGACCAACAGGCCCCGTTTTGCATCTTCCGCACTCACTGCACACGCATCAATCGTCGTCATGCCATCTGTGCTTCTTATGCTTTTTGTACTTCTTGTGGTGCTTGTGATGGTGATGATCGTCGTCATCATCGTAATAGCGATCCTGGCTCTTGTGGCCATCGCCGGTCTTGGCACCGATGGCCGAACCGCTCGCCCCGCCAACCCCGGCGCCGATCAGCTGACCGGTATCGCCACCGACACTCTTGCCGATAGCGGCACCGCCCAGCGCCCCCACCGCGCCGCCAAGGGCCGCTTCATTCTTGTTGCCCTTGTTGGCCGTCGCCGCACCACCGGCTGCGCCGCCCAATGCAGCCCCCACCAGCGCACCGGTATCTCCCCCCAACTCCTTGCCGATCATGGTGCCCGCCACCCCGCCTGCGCCACCACCGAGAATGGTGTTGAGAGTTTCCGAACCGTGGGCCGCAGTGCTGCCCAGCAATGACGCCCCCAACAGAGCCAGAGCACCGATGCCACGCGTACTCATATCCATGGATACTCCTGTCAAACCTGATTAATAATCAGCAGCACTATACAAAGAGCTATCAGGTTCGCCAGCCAGCAGAAAACAGGGATGCGACAGTCAATGGCAGTACAGTCACAGCCAACACAGGAAGAGTAGAATCAACCTATTGAATTAAAACGTGAAAATTAACATTGAACCAGACAGTCACGACAAAGTGACCGATAACCTGGCAGCCGCGTCCTGTCGAATAGTCAGCGCGCTGGGACAAAAGCTGTCAGTCAAGGGCCCCTGCCACCCCTTCAGCCAGATGCCAGCAGTTCCGGCCAGCCTCCTTGCTGCGGTAGAGGGCAGCATCAGCCCGCTCGAAGATAGGGCCGGCGGCAGGAGAATGGCAGGCGCCGCCGGCACTCAGGGTGATCGGCCCATGGTGTTCACGCCACTGTTGCTGACGCACCAGTTCAAGCAGACAACCGAGTTTCTCCGCCAACTCATCCTGTGGCTGTTGCAGCAGAGCGGCAAATTCATCCCCACCTATCCGGTAAACCGTACTCACCCCCAGCACATCAGCAAGACAGTTGGCCACCCGACACAGCACCTGATCGCCGAAGGCATGGCCCTGGCTGTCGTTGATCCCCTTGAAGTGATCGACATCAAACAGCAGCAGCCAGAAGCACGCCCCCCTCTGCTCCAGTGCCGCCTTGTGCTGCTCGAAGGCTCGTCGGTTCATGATACCGGTCAGGGGATCCCGCAACAGCGCATCCTGCCCCTTGAGAAAACTGGCCCTGACCTGATCGATCTCGTTCAGGCTACGCCGCACGAACCAGGTCTTGGGCTCACTGACAGGCGCTGAACGCTCCAGATCGCGCACGATGCCGGTCAATGAGCCCGACACCAGCTCCTGCTCCTGGCGGAAGATCCGCACCAGCAGACTCAGGCTGCAACACCAGATGGCAAACAGAGAGAGCAGTGGAAAAACCACCATCTGCAACGCATCGTAGAGGCTGTCACGAAACAGTACTGGCGGCAGATAGATGTTGAGATCCCAACCAATATCCGCCAGCTCACGCTTGATATAAGTCCCATGCCACAGCACATCCAGGCCGAGCCACTGCTGACTCTGATGCTGCTTGATGGTGTTGGTCGCCAGCAGATCCATATTGCTGCCCACTACCAGCTGATCAGTGTCACGCAAGGTCAGATAGAGTGCCGCCTGATTACTACCGACCGTGCGCTGCAGCGCCTGCTGCAGCGAGTCGAATGACATGTCAACCATCAGCAGACCCAGCAACTGCCCCTGCTCGTCCCTCACCCGTTTGATCAGGCTGAGAATCAGCTCCTGAGTATTGTATTCAGGGTAGGGGCCAAACCAGACGGGCTCGTCGCCCGGCATGGCGGTCACCTGATACCAGGGGCGCAGCGCTGCCTTATAACCTGGGGGCGCGAGCCACTCCGGGTAACTGTCGATGCGATCCGCTTTCAGGTTGTAAAAGTAGATATAGTGGTTGCCGGGCTTGATCTGATGGGCAATAGCCCAGATGGGAGAGTCGGCCGGCTCGCCGCGGGCTATCTTCTCCTTGTCTAGGGAGCCCTCCAGCACTGCCAGTTGCCGCTCATTGACCTTCACCATCTCGTGGATCAAGGACGCCTCAACGGAGGAAGCCATGTGACCGAAGCCGGATACCGTCATGTCGATATCCCGCAGATAGCTGGCAATGGCCATGATGATAGTCACGATCAGGATCAACAAGCCAAGCAGTGCGGAGAGGGGGGCCAGCACATAGTAACGCTTGTTGAGATACGAGCGGCTCACATGACATCCGAACAGGGGAAAACATAGCGGGATTGTGCGAGAGAAAGGAGAGTGAATCATTGATTAATATCACTTCAACGCCCCTTTAATGACATTTCCAATACTAACAAAACATCAAGGTTCGCAAACGAATATCAACTGACAGGAAAAACGCTAGTTACCCCGGGTTAACCCCGCTCTGCATTGCGGGTGTTATAGTCTATACCTGACGCGGCCGGCGCTGGACACACCGTCCATCACCGGCTGCAACGCCAAGCAGAACAAGGAGATGTTATGAGCAGTCCGTTTATCGAACAGATCAAAGCACGTCGTACCATCTATGCCCTGGGCAGCCAGGTGTCCCATACACCGGAACAACTGACGGCCCTGATCCAGGATGCCATCAGGCACAGCCCCTCCTCCTTCAATTCCCAGAGCTCCCGCGCCGTCATCCTGTTTGGCGCCCAGCACCATAAGCTGTGGGATATCGTCAAAGCCGAGCTGAAAAAGATCGTGCCGCCGGAGGCCTACGCCCAGAGTGAGGCCAAGGTGGATGGCAGCTTCCGCGCAGGTTTCGGCACTGTGCTGTTCTTCGAAGACACCGACGTCATCAAGGATCTGCAGCAAAAGTTTGCCCTCTATGCAGACAACTTCCCCATCTGGTCGGAACATGCCACCGGCATCGCCCAGTTTGCGGTCTGGACCACCCTGGCCCAGGAGAAGATCGGCGCCTCCCTGCAACACTACAACCCCCTCATCGACGAGGCGGTACGCAAGGAGTGGAACCTGCCAGCCAGCTGGCTGCTGCGTGCCCAGATGCCCTTTGGCAGCATCCAGCAACCGGCCGGCGACAAGACCTTCATCGACGATGCCACCCGTTTCCGCGTTTTCAAATAACGGCCAGATAGCAAAACGCCCCCGCATCTCGGGGGCGTTTTTATTGCGACATCAAGAGTTCGGATAGCGATGGTTCATACCGCAATCTGCGGTCGTCACGCACTCGCACCACAGCTCAGGCGGGCAGCGTCACCAGCAGGGATGTCTCTCCAGGTTCCACCTTCACCTCGTGCCAGCCTCAGCCGTGCTGACTACTTAGCTGTTCGATAATGGTGGCGCGCAGCAGGGCTCGCCCTTCGTCGATGCGAGTTGATCGGGAGAGTCCTTTCGCCCACATCAGCGCCAGGGTTCGACTCAGCACTGGCTCGTGCAGCGCCACGACTTTCAGCTGGGGATCGCGCAGGTTCGCGGCATAGAGTCCGGGCAGGATAGCAACTGCCAACCCTGAGCGCACCAAGCCGTAAAGCGTCTCGACATAATCTGTGGTGTATCTGGGCTTGAGCCCGGGCAACTGGCTCTCGGCCAGTCCGTTGACCTGCCGGCTGACGTTGCCTCTGGCAAAAAGGGCGATGTCGCGGCGGGTCAGCTCATGCCAGCTGATGGCCTCTTCCCCTGCCAGCGGATCCTGCTGGTTGATCACCGCCACCAGCGCATCGTCCAGCAGCGGCGTCACCTCCAGCGAGTCGGGCAACTCGCCATCCAGCACGCCAATTCCCGCATCCAGAGCCCCCTCGGCCAGCGCCTGCAACAGACCGTCGTTGGTGTGATCCTGAAACTCGACCCGCAAGCCCGGAAATTGCTGCTGCAGACGGGCGGCCGCCAGCGGAAACATCAGGGTGCAGGCCGACGGGATCAGACCGATGCGCAGGGTGCCATCGCCCCCTTCGACCATCACCTGCTGCATATCAGAAAAAGCGGCGTGGGCTACATTGAGCAGCCCCTTGGCGTGGGGCAGGATCGCCTCCCCCTGTTCGGTCAGGGTAACCGCCTGCGCGGTACGGTGGAACAGTTTACCGCCAAGCACAGATTCAATCTGGCGCAGGGCACTGCTCAGGGCGGGCTGGCTGATGGCCATCTGATTGGCCGTTTCGGTGAAGTGGCGCAGCTGGGCCAGCGTGACAAAATACTGGATCTGCTTGAGAGAGAGCGCAGGCAGACGGCGCCAGGGTTCGGACATGAAATCGACAACCGGAGAAAAACGTTTGCAGCAGCATAACCCTTTCTTATCCAGTTATAAATTCTTTGCGCTATGCACGGGCCAATCCCCTCCTTAAAGTGGGCCCATTATTCCCCTTGTCAGGCCATCTCCTTCATGTGTGAACAAGATGCATCCCTCAACTTGCGCCGCCGCGCCGTGCAGGCAGCCCTCGGCGAAGCCCCCTTCGATCTGCTGCTGACCAACGCCAACCTGATCGACATGGTGACCGGCGAGATCCGCCCCGTCGACGTGGGGTTGGTCGGCCCGCTGATCGCCAGCGTCCATCCGGTCGGCACCTTCCAGCAGGCACGCGAGACCCACGATCTGGCCGGCGCCTATCTCTCGCCCGGTCTTATCGACAGCCATGTCCATGTGGAGAGCTCCCACCTGACGCCGGAGCGCTACGCCGATGTGGTGGTCGCGCAGGGCACCACCACCATCTTCTGGGATCCCCACGAACTGGCCAATGTGCTCGGGCTGGCGGGGGTGCGCTATGCCATCGACGCCAGCCGCAATCTGCCGCTGCGGGTCATCTGCGCCGCCCCCTCCAGCGTTCCCTCGACGCCGGGTCTCGAGATGTCGGGCGCCGACTTCCACGGCCCTGAGATGGCCACCATGCTGGAGTGGCCAGAGGTGGCGGGGATCGCCGAGGTGATGGACATGCAGGGGGTGCTGGGCGGCAGCGAGCGGATGACCGGCATTCTGCACGCCGGTTTGCAACGCAATGCCCTGATTGAGGGACACGCCCGGGGCCTCACTGGTCACCGGCTGCAAGCCTATCTCGCCGCCGGGGTCAGCTCGGATCACGAACTCACCTCGGCTGCCGATGCGCTGGAGAAGCTGCGGGCCGGGCTCACCCTCCAGCTGCGCGGCTCCCACCCCTACCTGCTGCCGGAGATCGTCGCTGCGCTGAAACAGCTGCCCCACCTCTCCTCCCAAATCACCCTCTGTACCGACGATGTGCCGCCCGACATGCTGCTGGAGAAAGGGGGCATGATTGCGCTGGTCAAGCTGCTGGCAGAGCTGGGGCTGGCGGTGCCCGACGTGCTGCGGATGGCCACCCTCAATGCCGCCATCCGGCTGCAGCGCAACGATCTGGGGCTGGTTGCTGCCGGCCGCTGCGCCGACCTGGTGGTGTTCGACAACCTCACCGATCTCAACCCGCTCTGGGTCTACAGCGGTGGTCAGCGGGTCGCCCGCCATGGCGCCATTCTCAAACCCTCCGAGCCTGTCGCCGGTTGTCAGGCGCCGCGCGATACCATGCAGATCCCCCTGCGCACGCAGGAGGAGTTCATCATCCGGGTACCCGGGCTGACTGCGGGTCGGGCCCGCTTCAAGACCATCAAGGGGGCTCGCTTCACCCAGTGGAGTGAAACCGAGGTTGAGGTTCGGGATGGTCAGGTCATCGTGCCTGCGGGATTTAGCCTCATCTCGGTGCAACACCGCCATGGCCGCCATCAGGCGGGCACCCGGCTGGCGCTGCTGGAGGGGTGGGGCGAGCTGCAAGGGGCCATCGCCACCAGCTACTCCCACGACTCCCACAATCTGGTGGTGCTGGGGCGCGACCCGCAAGAGATGATGCTGGCCGCCAACACTCTGATCACCAGCGGGGGCGGCATGGCGGTCGTCCAGCAGGGTGAGGTGCTGGCCCACGTTGCCATGCCCATCGCCGGCATGCTCTCCGACCTGCCGGCCAGCGAGCTGGCCGCCAGCTTCCACGCTCTGCGCGAAGTGAGCGGCAAGGTGGTGGAGTGGGAGCCCCCCTACCGTGTCTTCAAGGCCATCGAGGGAACCTGCCTTGCCTGCAATGCGGGGCCCCATCTGACCGATCTCGGCCTCACCGATGGCCTGACCCGCGAGATTGTCGACCCCTTTATCTGCTGCTGGCCCCACGATGCCAGCCAAGCCGATTAACCTCGAGGAGAACAGCGTGAACCCTGTCGCCATTATTCTGGATACCGACCCCGGCATCGACGATGCCGTTGCCATCGCCGCCGCCCTGTTTCACCCCGGGATCGAGCTGGCGCTCATCACCACGGTCGCCGGCAACGTCGATGTCAGCAAGACCACCCGCAACGCCCTGCGCCTGCTGCACTTTTTCGGCCAAGAGGTGCCGGTGGCACAGGGGGCCAGCCAGCCCCTCGTGCGCCCCCTCGACAATGCCAGCCATATCCACGGCCACTCCGGCCTCGATGGTTACGAGTTTGCCGAACCCGGGCAACAGCCGATACCGGAGCATGCCGTCGAAGCCATGAAGGCCACCCTGCTCGCCAGCGAACAATCCATGACGCTGGTGCCCATCGGGCCGCTGACCAATATCGCCCTGCTGCTCACCCTGCACCCCGAGTGTCGGGAGAAGATCGCGCGGATCGTGTTGATGGGCGGCTCGGCCGGTCGGGGCAACCACACCCCCAATGCCGAGTTCAATATCTACGTGGATCCGGAGGCGGCTCACATCGTCTTCAGCAGCGGTCTGCCCATCGTGATGTGCGGACTCGATGTCACCAGCCGGGCCACCCTGACCGGCGAGATGATTGCGGCGCTGCCCGCCATCAACCGCACCGGCGCCATGCTCCACGCCCTGTTCGGCCACTATCGCGGCGGCAGTATGCAGACCGGGCTCAAGATGCACGATCTCTGCGCCATTGCCTATCTGGTGCGCCCCGATCTCTTTATCACCCGGGCCTGCCATGTGGCCATCGAGACCCGGGGTGAGCACACCCTCGGCACCACCTCGGTGGATATCAACAACCGGCTCAAACGCCCGCCCAACGCCGAGGTGTGTCTCGATATCGACGTGCCCGGATTCAGGGCCTGGTGCATGGAGACCCTTGCCCGCGCCATCTGATCCCGAACCGCCAGCCCGCTGGCCCATTCACATCAAGAAGAGAGTGTTGGAAACATGCTGGAAATAATTGTCAGCACCCTGATCCTGGTCATCTGCGGCTATCTCATCGCCAAAAACTACGATGCCAAGATAGTGCTGTTTGGCGCCGGGCTGCTGCTGATGTTTGCCGCCGTCGGACTGGGCCACCCCCTGCTGCCTGCGGCGCAGAGCAGCGGCCTCAGCTGGCTTGATCCCTTCGTCCAGATCAAGCAGATCTTCATCAGCCAGATGGGCAATGTCGGCCTCACCATCATGGTGCTGTTCGGCTTCTCCAGCTACATGAGCCACATCGGCGCCAACGACGTCACCGTGATGCTGCTGACCCGCCCCTTGAGTCGCATCCGCTCCCCCTACCTGCTGGTGCCGGTGATTTTCCTCTTGGGCAATCTGCTCTCGCTGGTGGTGCCAAGCGCTGCCAGTCTGGCAGTGTTGCTGATGGCGACCCTCTATCCGGTACTGAAGGCATCGAACATGTCCTCCCTCACCGCGGGGGCCGTCATTGCCACCACTGCCACCATCATGCCCAGCCCGCTGGGGGCCGATAACGTGCTGGCCGCCCAGAAGCTGGGCATCCCGCTGGTGGAGTACATCGTCTCCTACCACGCCCCCATCTCGCTGCCGACACTGGCGTTGATGGCAGTGGTGCACTACTTCTGGCAGAAGGCGATGGACAAGCGGCAGCAGTCGCGCAGCGGACTGGAGGAAAAAGAGGAATCGCTCGCCGTGCCCACCGGCTTGCCACCCGCCTACTACGGCCTCTTCCCTGTACTGCCGCTGGTGCTGGTACTGCTGTTCGGCATCTGCTTCACCCATATCTCCCTCGGGCTGGTGGAGATCACCTTCGTCTGCCTGCTGCTCACCATAGGGGTAGAACTCTTGCGCAAAGGCAATATCAAGGAGACCAGCAAGGAGTTCGCCATCTTCTTCACCGGCATGGGGACGGGTCTGGCTCAGGTGGTCTCGCTCATAGTAGCGGCCAGCATGCTGGTGGAGGGACTGAAAGCCATCGGCATCATCGATACCCTGGTCGATAGCGTGAAACACATCGACGGCGTCGGCTCCATCTTGATGTTCTTCTTCTCCGGTACGGCGGCGCTGATCGGCTTTATCAGCGGCAGTGGGCTGGCAGTCTTCTACTCCTTTATCAACATCATTCCCGAGATCACTGAGAAGGTCGGCGTCAACAGTGTCGCGGTGGCCCTGCCGATGCAGCTCACTGCCAACCTGATCCGATCCATGTCGCCGGTCGCCGCGGTGATCATCGTCATCGCCTCGATCACCGGCAGCAATCCCATCGAGATCATCAAGCGCACCTCGGTGCCCATCATCTCGGGCATCATCTGCTGCATGACCCTCTCCTACCTGCTGTTCAGCTAAACCAGCTCCATCTGCAGGCGATCAATCCGGTCGCCTGCAGACGGTTTTTTACCTCCGGTTGAAAGTGAACCCACTGCATGTAAACGCCCGGAAGATAATCGGTGGGGATCGTCTATAACTTTTGCGACCAAGAGCCACATACGCCTGAGTAACTGACCGCCAGCCATCAGGCTCAGCCCCCCTAATTCAACTCCCAGAGCTCTCGTGCCGTCATTCTTGGTTGGCGCCCTGCATCGACAGCATCACCAGCAAGGACTCGCCTTTCCCTGACACCACTCTCACCTCGCGCCAGTCGCGGATCACCGCCACCACCGCCGGATTGAGCGGCGCATCGCCCCCTACCTGCACCACGGTGCAACCTGCACGCAGGGCGCTCTCGATACCGGCCGGGGCATCCTCGAACACCAAGCAACGAGCGGGCGACACGCCAAGCCGTACAGCGCCCAGCAGATAGGGCTCGGGATCGGGTTTGCCATTGATCACAGCTTCGGCCCCCACCAGCACGGCCGGCAGCGGCAAACCGGCACAATTCAGGCGGTGACGGGCAACCTGCTCGCTGGCGGAGGTCACGATGGCCCAAAGCTCTGGCGGCAAATGGCGCAGCAACTCGCCAGCTCCTGCGATGGCGTCGCCGCCGGTATGCAGCATCTCCAGCTCGTCGAGCCGCGCCGCTTCCCGCTCCACATCCAGCTGCGGGGCCAGCTCCCGGATCACCTCGCGCGAACGTATACCGTGGCACATCGCCAACACTGGCTCGGGATCGAGCAGATGTTCACGACACCAGAGCTGCCATACCTGCTCCACATCGCCTGTCGAGCAGACCAGGGTGCCATCCATATCGAGCAGCAGGGCGGATACCGACAGGGTGATCGTGTTCATGCCAGCACTCATACAGACACTCATACAGGCACCCCGGCCAGCTCGGGCAGAGAGCCAGAGAGCGCATCGGCAAAGGCCTGCTGCTGGGCGGCACGCTCATAACAGGCGAGCGCCTGCTCGGTACTGCCAGCCCACACTTGCAAGGGGCCGACCACAAACCCCTGTTGCAACAGGCTGGCGAGCAGCTCCCCAGTCTCCGGGGCCGCCAACGGCTGAGCCAGCACCAGCTTGCCCTTGATCAAAAACAGATAACGTTGGGTAGACATGATATGGCTCCTTATTCCGGTTCAGAGGAGGGCGATTCCCCCCTTGCCGAGCCATTAGAACAAGGCGATTAGATAATTTATAATCAATAAATCGCCACTTTGGATAACCAATTGGAATGAAATTCGACTTGAGGCAACTGCAGGCGTTTGTGACGCTGGCCGAGACCGCCAACTACCGGGAAGCGGCCAATCGCCTCTTCATTACCCAACCGGCCCTCACCAAGCAGATCCAGGGGCTGGAGCAGACGCTGGGCTGCACCCTGTTCAAGCGGGGCCGCCATGGTGCCGAGCTGACGGCGCTCGGCGCCCAGCTGCTCACTCAGGCAAGCGCACTGGTCAAACACGGCAGGGAGTTTGAACGTCACGCGCTGGCAGTGGCGAGTGGCGTGGCCGGTCGGCTCAAGATTGGGTTTGGCCTGTCGAGTTTCGCGCTGGCCCCTGCGCTGGTGGCCCGCTTCAAACAGCAGGTCACGGACGTGATGGTCCATCTGCAGGATATGCCCTCCGCGATCCAGCAGGAGCAGCTGCTCTCCGGCCAGTTGCAACTTGGTTTTATGCGTCGGCCAGAGACTCCGCTGTTGCAGGAGCATCGGCTGCTGACCGACCGGCTGGTACTGGCGGTGCCAACCCGGATGACCCAGCCAGATCCGTCATCGTTTGACGTCCAGCAGGTACTGACTAGTCAACCCCTGTTGCAGATGGTGGGCTACCGTTGTCCCGGCCTAACCCGGCAGATCGCCGGGTTTCTCGGCGCCAACCGGCTGACCGGCATGGTTCAAGAGGCAGAGGATATTCAGACTCTGGTGGCATTGGTTGCGGCAGGCATAGGTAATGCCATCCTGCCGCACAGCGTCAGCTTTATCGCGGGCCCGGACGTCACCCTCTATCCCCTCTTTGGCCCCTGTTCCGAGTGGGAGATAAGTCTGGTGTGGAACCCCGCCTTTGCCGACCCGATCCGCGATCGCTTCGTGCAGCTGGTCCTCGATCCCCATCCCGCACCGCACCCAGCCACAATCGATCGCTGACCCAGCCAAAAACTCCCGCAGACGGAACCAGGAGAAGATAGCGCTCAGCAATCGAGATGAATTAATCGGGCCTTTGTGAATCAAAGCATTTCAATTAACACACCACTGATCTTCACAGGGGATGCCATCTCCTTCCCCATCCATCTTGGTACCAGGGCAGTTTTGTAAAAACCAAGTTGCCTCCTCGCAGGAGGTCATCTGGGAGCAATGCTGCCGACCATCACACTGGCGAGTAAAGGTCGCTGCCTGTGGCGTACTGAAGATGGAACTAACCTCCTCTTGATTAACTGGCGATGCGGGCGGCAAATTGGCAAAGAAGCGGGAATAGATGGAAAAGAGGCCGACGAGCAGCAACAGGGGGAGCAATTTACCACTCCAGCTGCTCTTGCGACGTCGATAGGGGTTACTCCGCTCTCTGGTAGAAGTGGGTCGTGGCGGCTGACTTGCCGCCCGAAATGATGGCGCCGCTGATGATGCGGCCGATCTTGCTGCTGATGATTCGGCCGAGGGCACGGCATCCGCCAACGTGAGCGGGCGATCGGGGAAAAAGACCTGTAACGCCCTCGGTTTGCCATCCTGGCCACTGCCGATCAGATAGGTGACACGCTCCCCCGGCTCGGGCACGCGGCCATCTGATTGCAGCGCCGTAACGTGCACAAACAGCCCTGCACTGCGTGCTCCATTGATTGCCTGCTCGGCGCCATCTTGCTCCGGCGTAATAAATCCAAAGCCGCGCGCCTCGTTCCAGCTCGCGATCCGTCCCTGATAACGCATCTGTCCATCCTTGTTGTTATCCATGTGAGCACTATATTGCCCGACAATCATGTTGCCCAAAAGTGCTGCGGCCCGACAGGGGGCCGCAGAGTCAATCTCAACACGGTGATCGGGTGCAGCCTGCGTTAAGGATCAAGCCAGCTGGGACACCTTGATGATCTCGGCGATGCGACCCAGCATCCGCAGCGAGGTGTGATGCTCGGTGGCATCTGCGGCGGCGCAGGCATCCTCCAGAATGGTGATGGCGTAGTCGCGATCGTGACCATCCCGCGCTGCCGCCTGAATGGCCCAGCTGGTGCTCACCCCGCACAGATAGAGGTGGTCGATGTGGTTGGCCCGCAGGGCAGGTTCCAGCGCAGTACCATAGAATGGACTCACTCTGGGCTTGGCCAGCACCAGATCGCCGGGCTGCACATCCAGATCAGGATGAAAGTCGGTGCCGCTGTCAGCCAAAGAGAGCGCCCCCAACTGGTGAGCGCGACCAAACATGGGAGACCCCTTGGGTTGCAGCTGATAGCCGCCGTCAAAGCCCACCTTGATCAGCACTACCAGCCAGCCGTTGGCGCGGGCATGGGCCAGCGCCTGATTGGCATGCGCGATGGCATCCTGCTCCAGCACATGGGCTGCGGAGGCAGCAATGCGCCCGTCGGGGTGGGCGATATCGTTGATAAAATCGATCACCAGCAGTGCCTTGCTCATCACCTTTGCTCCTTCGCGCATTCAGCCCGTGTTATCTGGTTTCTACCTGTCAAACCAGCCCCAGTGCATAGCGCAGCGCCATCTCCTTGAGCGGGCCCGCCTTGTCCGCCAGATTGAGGGCCAGATTGCGGGCCAGCTTGAGGGGGCCAATCTCGTTGCTGAACACCCCGTAGAAGAGATCCATTCCCGACTGCATCAGCAGGTTGTCGGGGCGACGGCGTCGCTCGTAACGCTCGGCCAACGCCAGCTGATGCCAGTCGGCGCCAGCTCCTTGCAGCAGATCAGTCCAGCAGGCCACATCCTTGAAGCCAAGGTTGACCCCCTGCCCCGCCAGCGGGTTGATGGTGTGGGCAGCATCGCCAAGCAGCACCACCCGACCGAAGTGATAGTCGTTGGCGTGGCGGCGCACCAGCGGGAAGCTCCCCTTGCCGGTGACGGTGAACCCGCCGAGCCGGCTTGGGAAGTGGCGACGCACCTCGGCGGCAAGCCCTTCGTTGCTCATCGCAGTGAGCGCCCGGATCCGGGCCGGGCTGTCATACCACACCAGAGAGCCGTGCTGACCGGGCAGCGGCAGGAAGGCGCGCGGACCGCTCGGGGTGAACTGCTGCCAGGTGATATCTTCCTGCGCAAAGTCGGTGTCGATATTGATCAGCATGCAGTGCTGGCGGTACTCGAAGCGCGATACACCGATACCCGCCAGCTTGCGGGTGTGGGATTCAGCACCATCGCAGGCCAGCACCCAGCGGGCCGCCAGCTCGGAGCCATCATCCAGAGTCAGCACAGCTTCATCCGCACTCTGGCGCAGGCTGGTCACCGCCGCCGGGGTGTGGGTCTGGATGGTGGGAAAATCCTCCATCCGTTTGAGCAGGGCGAGCTGCACCAGCCGGTTTTCGATGATGTAGCCGAGCTGGGGCAGACCGAGATCGGCGGCATTGAAGCGGGTGGCAAAGCCGTCCAGCTCCCAGGTCTCCAGCCGGCGATAGGGGCAGAGCCGCATCTGCTGCAGATGGTGCCAGGCACCGGCCAGCTCCAGCAGCGCCACCGAGGCCTGACTGATGGCGGAGACCCGCAGATCCAGCGGCTGCTCCGGTGCGTAATGCTCCGGCAGTTGGGTCTCGATGACCCGCACCGAGAGGCCCTGAGCCGCCAGCAGACAGGCGGTGGCGGCGCCCACCATGCCGGCGCCGACGATGGCGATATCACACTGTTCCATACATTTATTCCTGAAAGGGTGCGTCCGGCGACAGCGCCCGGACGTGAACCGGATGGCTGCATGATAGCGCAAGGGCGACTGATAAACAGTGAGACAAACGGGGAATTGCTGCGTCAAATCAAGGAGAAAGCTTATTGAGCTTGCTGGCAACAGGTATCGGGTGAGCACCATTGCCAGCTGGATATTAGCTAGGCAGTATCCAGATTGCGGAGTAAAATGCGCGGTCCTTTGACCATGCCGATTTCAAAACAAGTCAAGAGAAGCAATGAGCAAGAAACTTCACATTAAAACCTGGGGTTGCCAGATGAACGAGTATGACTCGTCCAAAATGGCCGACCTGTTGGATGCCAGTAATGGCTACACCCTTACCGAAGAGCCCGAAGAGGCAGATGTCTTGCTGCTGAATACCTGCTCCATCCGCGAAAAGGCGCAGGAGAAGGTGTTCCACCAGCTGGGACGCTGGAAAAAGCTCAAGGCCAACAAGCCCGGTCTGGTGATCGGCGTGGGTGGCTGCGTTGCCTCTCAGGAGGGCGATGCCATCCGCCAGCGCGCTCCCTATGTGGATATCGTGTTCGGCCCGCAGACCCTGCATCGCCTGCCCGCCATGATCAAGGAAGTGCAAGAGGGCCGTGGTGCCCAGGTTGATATCGCCTTCCCCGAGATCGAAAAATTCGACAGTCTGCCCGAACCGCGCGCCGAAGGGGCCACCGCGTTCGTCTCCATCATGGAAGGCTGCTCCAAATACTGTACTTACTGCGTGGTGCCCTACACCCGCGGTGAAGAGGTGAGCCGCCCACTGGACGACGTGCTCTACGAAATCGCCCAGCTCGCCCAGCAGGGCGTGCGCGAAGTGAACCTGCTCGGCCAGAACGTCAACGCCTACCGCGGCCCGACCTTTGATGGCGGCATCTGTACCTTCGCCGAGTTGCTGCGTCTGGTGGCCGCCATCGACGGTATCGATCGCATTCGCTACACCACCAGCCATCCGATCGAGTTCACCGACGACATCATCGAAGTCTACAAAGACACCCCGGAAGTGGTCAGCTTCCTGCACCTGCCGGTGCAGAGCGGCTCCGACCGTATTCTGACCATGATGAAGCGCCCGCACACCATCCTGGAGTACAAATCCAAGATCCGTCGCCTGCGTGCCGCCCGTCCCGACATCACCATCAGCTCCGATTTCATCGTTGGCTTCCCGAACGAAACCGATGAGGATTTCGAGGCCACCATGAAGCTGATCGAGGATGTGGGTTTCGACATGAGCTTCAGCTTCATCTTCAGTCCGCGCCCGGGCACCCCGGCCGCCGACATGCCCGACGATGTCGACATGGAAGTGAAGAAAGCCCGTCTGGCCCGCCTGCAGCACGTCATCAACAACCAGGCGATGCAGATTGGCCGCGCCATGCTGGGCACCACCCAGCGCATCCTGGTGGAAGGGCCCTCCAAGCTCGATCCGATGCAGCTGTGCGGTCGCACCGAGAACAACCGGGTGGTCAACTTCGAAGGCCAGCACACCCTGATCGGCGGCTTTGCCGACGTGGAGATCACCGAGGTGCGTCCCAACTCCCTGCGCGGCAAGTTCATCCGCGGCGAGAGCGAGATGAACCTGCGGATCGCCACCGCACCGAGCGAAATCCTGGCCCGTCGCCCGGATAACGTACCGGACGAGCTGGGCGTGGCCGCCTTCACTCCCCATTAATCCCCTCCTCCCCATTCGCCCGGCGGATGGGGAGCGCCTTGAGACGAGGATATTTTGAGCCGACACATCTCGACCCTGAATCTGCATCTGGAGCCCGCCGACAACCAGCGCCTTGCCAGCCTGTGCGGCCCCTTCGATGACAACATCAAGCAGCTGGAGCGCCGCCTCGGCGTCGAGATCAGCTACCGTGACAGCCACTTCCAGTTGGTGGGCAAACCGGCCCAGCTGGATGCCGCCGCCGTCATCCTCAAGCACCTCTATGTGGAAACCCAGCCCCTCAAGGGTGGCAAGGTGACCGATATCACTCCCGATATGGTCCATCTGGCCATTCAGGAGTCGCGGGTGCTGGAGCAGGATGACGAACCGGCGCCTAGCATCCCCTATGGCAAGGAGGTGACGGTCAAGACCAAGCGCGGTCTCATCAAACCACGCAGCCCAAATCAGGCCCAGTACATCGCCAATATCGTGCGCCACGACATCTGCTTCGGCATCGGCCCGGCCGGTACCGGCAAGACCTATCTGGCGGTCGCGGCAGCCGTGGATGCGCTGGAGCGTCAGGAGATCCGCCGCATTCTGCTGACCCGTCCGGCGGTGGAAGCGGGTGAGAAACTGGGCTTCCTGCCCGGAGATCTCTCCCAGAAGGTGGATCCTTACCTGCGCCCGCTCTACGACGCCCTGTTCGAGATGCTGGGCTTTGAGCGGGTCGAGAAGCTGATGGAGCGCAACATCATCGAAGTGGCGCCGCTCGCCTATATGCGCGGAAGAACCCTCAATGACGCCTTTATCATTCTCGATGAGGCCCAGAACACCACCACCGAGCAGATGAAGATGTTCCTGACCCGGATCGGCTTCAACTCCAAGGCTGTGGTCACCGGTGACATCACCCAGGTAGATCTGCCGCGCAACGCCAAATCCGGCCTGCGCCACGCGCTGGAAGTGCTGCCAGGGGTCGATGGTCTGTCGTTCAACTTCTTCGAATCCAAAGACGTGGTGCGCCACCCGGTGGTGGCCCGCATCGTGCAGGCCTATGAGGCGTTCGACGCCAAACAGGCCGCCGAGAAGGTGGCCGGCCAAACAAACGCCAGCAAAGAGAGCGAGCAATGAGCGTAACCCTGGATCTGCAGCTGGCCAGCGCCAGCACTGACGGCCTGCCCACCGAAGCCCAGCTGCAAGGCTGGCTCGATGGCACCATTCTCGGCTTCCAGCAGGAGGCAGAAGTGACGGTGCGCATCGTCGACGAGGCGGAGAGCAACGAGCTCAACCTTACATATCGCGGAAAGGACAAGCCCACCAACGTGCTCTCCTTCCCGTTCGAGGCGCCACCCGGTCTGGAGCTGCCGCTGCTCGGCGATCTGGTGATCTGCCGTCAGGTGGTAGAGCGCGAGGCCGAGGAGCAGGGCAAGCCCCTCATGGCCCACTGGGCCCACATGGTTGTGCACGGCAGTCTGCATCTGCTAGGTTATGACCATATCGAGGATGAGGAAGCCGAAGAGATGGAAGCGCTTGAGCGCGACATCATGCAGGAGCTAGGTTTTGCCGATCCTTATCTGAACGACGAAGAGTAAAGAACCGGATGGTCATCGTCTTGAAACAGCAGATGGCCATCCTTATATAACCCGAACTATTTCAAGTGTGTTCATACGAGTAACCAAGAGAGAAAATGACCGACGATCACCCTAGTACCGGCTCGCCGAAGAAAACCTGGCTCGACAAACTCAGCCAACTCTTCCAGGGCGAGCCAAAAGACCGCAATGATTTGGTAGACGTGATAGCCGATGCCGAAGAGCGCGACCTCATCGATCAGGACACCAAGGATATGATCGAGGGGGTGCTGGAGATCGCCGATCTTCGCGTGCGCGATATCATGATCCCCCGCTCCCAGATGGTGACCATCGAGAAGTCCCAACCGGTGGATGCAATCCTGCCGGTGATCATCGAGTCCGGTCACTCCCGCTTCCCGGTGATCAACGAGGACAAGGATCATGTGGAGGGCATTCTGCTCGCCAAGGATCTGCTCCCCTTCGGCTTTGGCGGCCATCACGCCAGCGAGCCGCTGCAGCTCGAGAAAATCTTGCGCCCCACGGTGATCGTCCCTGAAAGCAAACGGGTTGACCGTCTGCTCAAGGAGTTCCGTGAAGAGCGCTACCACATGGCCATCGTGGTCGACGAATTTGGTGGCGTCTCCGGTCTGGTGACCATCGAAGACATACTGGAACTTATCGTTGGCGAGATCGACGACGAGTTTGACGACATCGAGGATGAACCGGACGAGATCCGCCGCCTCAGCAAGCGGGTCTTCTCCATCAGCGCCCTAACCGAGATCGAGGATTTCAACGACTTCTTCGGCACCAAATTCAGCGATGAAGAGGTGGATACGGTAGGCGGTCTGGTGATGCACGCCTTCAGCCACCTGCCCAAGAAAGGCGAGGAGATCGAGCTGGATGGCTACCTGTTCAAGGTGATGCATGCCGACCGGCGTCGTCTGCAGCAGCTGCAGGTGAAGATCCCCGAGCACCACGCGGCGGCGCAATCCGAACCGCAATAAGCAGATCCGCTCGATGTGTGAAACAACGCCCCGACCTCGGGGCGTTGTGCTCTCTGCCACCGGCATCGAGGCTCGCCGTTGCCCCGCTTACAGGTTAAGATACCGGCCATTCGACCCCAGTTGCACACCAAGACGAGCACCATCGCCCGTGAGATTATCCCCTGTTACTTCCAAAATTCTGTTAAGCCTCAGTGCATTGGCCTCTGGTGCCATCGCCGTGCTGGCCTTCTCCCCCTTCGGCTACTGGCCGCTGGTGATCCCCTCCCTGCTCGGCCTCTACGCCCTGCTGGACAAAGCCACGCCAAAACAGGCTGCCTGGCGCGGTTTTGGCTACGCCATGGGACTCTTTTTGCCAGGCCTGTGGTGGATCCATGTCAGCATGACCGAGTTTGGCGGCATCCCGCTGCCGGTCGCCTTCGTCCTGCTGGCCGGGCTCTCCGCCTATCTGGCCCTCTACCCGACGCTCGCCTGCTTGGTCTTTGCCCGCTTCTTTGGCGGCCGTCACTGGAGCCGCTGGCTGCTCGCCTTCCCGGCCCTCTGGTTGGTCGCTGACTGGCTGCGCGGCTGGGTGATGACCGGCTTCCCCTGGCTCTGGTTTGGCTACAGCCAGATCGACGGCCCGCTCAAGGGATTTGCTCCCATTCTCGGGGTGCAAGGCATCACCCTAGCACTGCTATTCTCCGCCTCCGCCATTTGGCTGGTGTGGAAATCCCGCTCCCCGCTCTGGCTGGCGGTGCCTGCCCTGCTGGTAGCCGGTGCTCACGGTCTGATGCAGCTCAACTGGGTGACCCGTGACGAGCCGGTCAAAGTGGCACTGGTGCAGGGCAATATCGCCCAGTCCCTCAAGTGGGATCCGGAGGCGCTGGCCCCCACGGTGCGCACCTATCAGGACTTGAGCCGCGAGAATCAGGATGCCGACATCATCATCTGGCCGGAGTCGGCGATCCCGGCCATCGAGAAGGCGATGGGCCCCTATCTGGAGAATCTGGACAAGGCGATGAAGGTGAACGATACCGGCCTGCTGGCGGGGATCATTCACTACGACGAGCAGCAACAGCGTTTCTACAATACCGTGCTCGGCATGGGGGTGCAGGATGCGGATGGCAAGGAGTCCTACTTCTACAACCACCCCAACCGCTACAACAAGTACCACCTGCTGCCCATCGGCGAGTTCGTGCCGTTTGAAGATCTGCTGCGCCCCATCGCCCCCTTCTTCAACCTGCCGATGTCCTCCTTCAGCCGGGGTGACGAAGTGCAGCCCAACCTGATCGCCAAGGGGCTCAAGTTTGCCGCCGCCATCTGCTACGAGATCATCTTCCCGGAGGAGGTGCGCCGCAACGTCAATGCCGATACCGACTTCCTGCTGACCGTCTCCAACGATGCCTGGTTCGGCACCAGCATAGGCCCCTGGCAACATATGGAGATCGCCCGGATGCGCGCACTGGAGCTGGCTCGTCCGCTGCTGCGCGACACCAACACCGGCATCACTATCGTCACCGAGATCGACGGCAGCATCATCGGCCAGATCCCGCAGTTTGAAGCGGGCGTGCTGCGCAGCGAGGTACGTCCCGCCCACGGCGAGACCCCCTACATGCGCTTTGGCAGCTGGCCTCTCTACGGCCTGACCGTGCTGTTGCTGGGTCTGGCGCTGGCGCTGCGCCCCAAGGCTCACCCCTGGGCCCGCGAGCTGTAATGGCCATCCGCAATCCCTGATAAAAAACGAGGCGCCCGCAGGCGCCTCGTTTTTTCATCTCCAATCAAAGCGATATGCCTGAGAAGGACATAAAGCCGAGGGACATCAGCCCCGCCACGATAAAGGTGATGCCGATGCCCCGCAGCCCCTCGGGGACATCGGCGTACTTCAGCTTCTGGCGCAGTCCGGCCATGGCGACAATGGCCAGCAGCCAGCCAAGCCCCGAGCCAGCGCTGTAGACCAGCGACTCGATGAAATCGTAATCCCGCTGCGCCATAAACATCACCCCGCCAAAGATGGCGCAGTGCACCGTCAACAGCGGCAGATAGATGCCGAGTGCCTGATAGAGCGCCGGAACGTACTTGTCGAGCACCATCTCCATCACCTGCACCAGCGCCGCCAACACCCCGATGTAGATGATGTAATCGAGAAATCCCAGATCGAATTCGCCGAAAAAGGTGCTGCCTGCCCGCAAGATATGGCGGTAAATCAAGTTGTTGAGGGGAATGGCGATCACCATCACCACCAAGATCGTCATACCAAGGCCAAAGGCGGTGTTGATGTTCTTCGAGACGGCCAGAAAGGTACACATCCCCAGAAAGAATGCCAGGGCGAGGTTCTCGACAAAGATTGAGTGAATAAACAGGTTGAGGTAGTAGTCCATAGGGTGTGCTCACCAGGTGTTTGCGCAAAGAGAAAGTCTGCCTCTGGCCGATGGCCAGCAGCATGGACGAAACAACAGAAAGCGCGGACGCAGCACCGGACGATATAGCGCAGGCAACAGGTGCAAGCCTGCCCGTCAGTCAATCAGGAGCGTTACAAACCGAGTGAAAAGGTGGATGGGCGCCCGCCAGCAGGGTGAGCTAGTCGCCGTGACAGAAACGATATTGCAGGTGGCGACAGCGCAGTAGCCGTCGGTGCAGATAACCGAAGTAGCCGGGGAGCTGCCTGACATAGAGAAGAGGGAGAACCAGTAGCAGACCGCAGAGCAGGCCGAGGATATCGTGCTGGAACCAGGCCAGCACCATCTGATAGCGCTCGGGATGAGTGGCCCCTTCGAGCCGCCGCCCCAGCTCGAAGCCGAGTCGCCATTGGGAGGTTGGGGGGAGGCCGACACTGTTGACCAATCCCGGATCGGATTGCTCATGCAACTGCATCGAGACCTTCTGCCTGACCGACGCCTGATGAGGTGTTGCAGTGACCCCTACCGCAGCGAAAGCGGCAAACCACAGCAGGCTGGCGATAGCGAGGGCAATCGTCCAGGTCGACAGTCGACCAGAAGGCAGCAAAGAGTCAGTCCCGTTCAAACAACAAAATGATGCAGGGATGAATGTATCACAACACCTCTTTTTCTTGAATTTTTAACCGCATTGAATGACGTAAAGCGATACAAAAAAACCATCTCACTCAGAAAGCCAGCAATTAAATACCAACATAACAAAGCGGTAGAGTCCCCCTGGCCCACAGTAAAACGGCCACCCGAGGGTGGCCGTTGTCAGCGATGTCAGCGACAAAGCAGCAATGCTCCCGGCTCAGAGACCGGCTGCCTCCAGATGTTCCACCAGCAGCTGCACGCTGCGGTTGCCGCGCCACTCGTTGACATCGAGCCGGTAGACAAGCCGCACCCGTTTGACCGAGGCATCGGGCCAGCGCTTGAGATCGACGCCAAAGGCGATGGCATCCACCGCGTGACCAGAATCGGTTGTCAGCATCATCTTGAGGTGCTTCTCCCCCACCAGCCGCTGCTGCACCAGCACGAACTCGCCGTCAAACAGTGGCTCGGGGAAGGCCTGACCCCAGGGGCCGGAGGCGCGAATCAGCTCCGCCAGCTCGAGGTTGAGCTCATCCGGCAACAACTCGCCGTCGGTGAGCAGCACTCCGGTCAGCAGCTCGGGGGTCACCAGCTCGCTGATGACCGCCTCAAAGGCGCGGCTGAAGGCCTCGATATTGGCCTTGGGCATGGTCAGCCCCGCCGCCATGGCGTGGCCGCCAAACTTGCCCATCAGGCCCGGATGGCGGGTATCGAGCAGTTCCAGTGCATCGCGCAGGTGCACGCCGGGAATGGAGCGGCCGGAGCCCTTGAGCTCGCTCTCGCTGCTCTCGGCAAACGCGATGACCGGGCGGTAGTACTTCTCCTTCACCTTGGAGGCCACCAGCCCCACCACCCCCTGATGCCACTCGTTGCGGTGCAGCACTATGCCCGATGGCACCTCGCCATCGCGAAACCGGATCTGCTCCAGGGTGGCAAGCGCCTCCTGCTGCATCCCCTGCTCGATCTCCTTGCGCTCCTGATTGAGGCTGTCCATCTCGGCCGCAAGCTGGCGCGCCAGATTGAGATCATCGCAAAGCAGACAGGCGACCCCGAGGGACATGTCATCGAGGCGCCCTACCGCATTGAGGCGTGGCCCCAGTGCAAAACCGAGGTCGGAGGCAGTGAGGCGACGACCATCGCGGCCCGACACATCCACCAGCGCCTGAATGCCGGGGCGACAGCGCCCGGCCCGGATCCGCTGCAACCCCTGATGGACCAGAATGCGGTTGTTGCCATCGAGGGCCACCACGTCGGCGACCGTGCCGAGGGCCACCAGATCGAGGTAATCCGCCACATTGGGGGCGCGCACCCCTTGCCGTTCGTACCAGCCGAGCTGACGCAGATGGGTGTTGAGGGCCGCCATCAGGTAGAAGGCTACCCCCACCCCGGCCAGGGACTTGGAGGGAAAATCGCAACCGCGCTGGTTCGGGTTGACGATGGCATCGGCGTCAGGCAGCTCCTGACCCGGCAAATGGTGATCGGTAACCAGTACCTGCATCCCGGCCACCTTGGCCGCCGCCACCCCGGCGATGCTGGAGATGCCGTTATCCACCGTGATCAGGAACTCGGCGCCGCGGGCCACCGCCAGCTCGACGATCTCGGGGGTGAGGCCATAACCGAACTCGAAGCGGTTGGGCACCAGAAAATCGATATGGCGCCCCCCCATGGCGCGCAGGGCCAGCACACACAGCGCCGAGCTGGTGGCGCCGTCGCAGTCGAAGTCGCCGACGATAAGGATCCGTTTCTGGGTAGTCAGGGCATCCGCCAGCAGAGGCACCGCACGCTCCATCCCATAGAGGCGCTGGGGAGGCAGCAACTGGCTGGCGCTGCGCTCGAGCAGAGCGGGATCCTCTACGCCACGGCTGGCGAAGATTTGGCGAAGCAGGGGGTGCAGGGTGGCGGGGAGATGGGAATCATCAACTCGCGGACGACGACGGATTTGCAGGGGCATCAATGTGATCCAGTATCTTGAGCAGTTGTTCCGGGCTCTGGTAGCCCCTTACCAGATCTCCATCAGAGGAGACCCAGGCAGGCAGTACCTTGACCCCCAACCACTGGCTCAGGCCAATATTCTCGATAAGGGTCTCACTACATTCCTTTTGAGGCAAATAGGCTTTGAAGGGATCATTCTGTAGCAGGGGATCCTGGCACCAGTGGGAAGCCTGTCCTGCATGTTCAATCACGGGGTAGAGCTCGACACTGACCCCGGACGCCTGCAGATGTTGCAGCGTGCCGGACAGCTGGCGACGAGCGGCATCCTGCTCACCGAAAAAGAGCGCAACCCGATGACGCTCATTACTGGCCTGGAGCACGACCGGTGTATGGGTCACCTGGGACAAGCCCAGTCGACGCTGCTCGCGCATGCCCGAGATGGTGAGGTTCTTCATGTTATGAGTCATATCCAGCATGACCCCCTGCACCACATAGTTCCCCTTGGCATCGCTGTAGAGCACCCCTTGTGAAGTGCCCAGCATATAGAGCCCGGGAATGGGGGTCTGTTCCACCAGATAAACAGAGACCCCTAACCGGGCGGTAATGGTCTGTTTCAAGGTTTGGGTATCCATCCCCGCTCTGGCAGCAAATGTGCACAAAAGCATCATTCCCAGTAGTAAATACTTCACTTGTTTACTCACGCGGTATGAATGAATCGACCCAGCAAACTACAGCAGCACAGCTCATCATTCAACCAGCTACTTATCAAAAAATTAATATCACTTTGTACCAAAAAAATGGTTCCCCCCGATTGCCAAGGACTCATAACGCCCGCAAGCTAGTCAGGACGACAGGAATAACGCAGCTTAGCCTCTGTTTTTCCTGACAAGAGTTCGCCCTTTGGCCAGGGTAGTCAACGCGCTATCTTGTTTAATTTCGGAGGAAATAATGAGTCTGATTCAAGAGTTCAAAGCCTTTGCCGCCCGCGGCAACGTCATCGACATGGCCGTCGGTATCATCATCGGTGCCGCCTTCGGCAAAATTGTCTCCTCTTTTGTCGGTGACGTGATCATGCCGCCCATCGGCCTGATCCTGGGCGGCGTGGACTTCAGCGACCTGGCGGTCACCCTGAAGGCTGCAGAAGGGACAACACCCGCCGTGGTCATCGCCTATGGCAAGTTCATCCAGACCATCATCGACTTTCTGATCATATCTTTCGCCATCTTCATGGGACTGAAGGCCATCAACACCCTCAAGAAAAAGCAGGAAGAGGAAGCCGCCGCCCCGGCAGGCCCGACCAAGGATCAGGAGCTGCTGACCGAGATCCGTGATCTGCTGAAATCCCAGCAAGGGAAATAAGCGCCATCTCCTGTCGTGTAGAGATAAAAAAACCGCCTGCTGGCGGTTTTTTGTTTTTGGGAGGTCAGCCACTCAGGCTCTGGGGTGGTGCTCCCCGTGCAGCACCTTGAGTCGCTCGTTGGCCACATGGGTGTAGATTTGGGTGGTAGAGAGATCCGCATGGCCCAGCAGCATCTGTACCACTCGCAGGTCGGCGCCGTGGTTGAGCAGATGGGTGGCAAAGGCGTGGCGCAAGGTGTGAGGGGAGAGCTCGCCGTTAATCCCGGCCCGCTGCGCGTAAAGCTTGATGCGGTGCCAGAAGGTCTGGCGGGTCATCATACGGGCCTGCTTGGAGGGAAACACCACATCCGAGCTGGTGCCCCCCAGCAGCAGGGTGCGGGCCTCCCGGTAGTAACGCTCCAGCCAGTGCATCGCCTCCTCGCCCATCGGCACCAACCGCTCCTTGTTGCCCTTGCCCACTACGCGCACCAAGCCCTGACGCAAACTGACATGCTCGGCAGTGAGCCCCACCAGCTCGGAAACCCGCAAGCCGGTGGCGTAGAGCAGCTCCAGCATTGCCTTGTCCCGCAACTCCAGCGGGTCATCCACCAGCGGCGCACTCAAGAGTGCCTCCACCTCCGTTTCGCTTAAATCGGAGGGGAGTTTTTTCGGCAGCTTGGGCCCCTCCAGCAGCACGGTCGGATCGTCGCGGCGCAGCTTCTCGCGGTTGAGATACTGGTAAAAGCGGCGCAGGGCCGACAGGAAGCGGGCCGTACTGCTAGCCGCAAACTGATGATCGACCCGCCAGGCGAGGTAGTGCTGGATCTCGTCCATCCCCGCCAGCAGCAGCGAGCTCCCCTGCTCGTCGAGCCAGAGGGAGAACTTCTCCAGATCGCTGCGATAGGAGCTGACCGTGTTGTCAGACAATCCCCGCTCCAGCCAGAGGGCATCGAGGAAAGGTTCAATCAGGGGATGGGGGTCAGGCTTGCTCATGGTGCGCTGCAATCAGGGGAAAGATGTCCCATTGTAACGCGCCAACTCCTTGGAAAGACAAGGCACTTTCATTGGAAAGATAAGGCTTGTTTGCCACGCCCCTTGCCGGGCGGTGAAGGTCGAATGGCAATCTGCTAGACTGGCGCCCTCCCCTTACGTTACCCATCGTATTGCCAACATGGCGCAGCCCACACGAGCATGCGAGAACGCGCCAAAGCAAGCGAGAAAGCGCCAACAGAGAGAAGAGCGATGAAGATTGGTCTGTTTTACGGTTCCACCACCTGCTACACCGAGATGGCAGCCGAGAAGATCCGCGCCCTCATCGGCCCCGAGCTGGTGGATATTCACAATATCAAGGATGTCTCCCTGCGCCGGATGGAGGATTACGAGATCCTGATCCTCGGCATCTCCACTTGGGATTTCGGCGAACTGCAGGAGGACTGGGAGTCCCGCTGGGAAGATATCGCCGATCTCCATCTGGAGGGACGCATCGTGGCCCTGTTTGGCCTCGGCGATCAGCTCGGTTATGGCGAATGGTTCCAGGACGCCCTCGGCATGCTGCACGATCAGCTGGTGCCAAAAGGGGTCAAGCTGGTGGGCTACTGGCCCAACGAAGGGTACGAATTCGATGCCTCCAAGGCACTGATCGACGATGGCCGTCACTTCGTCGGGCTGGCGCTGGACGATGCCAATCAATATGACCAGACCGATCCGCGCATCGAGCAGTGGGTCGAACAGATCCTGAGCGAAATCCACGCCCTGCTCTGATCTTTTTCACTCATCTCAAGGCGGCCACTCCCTGTGGATGTGGCCGCCCAGGCGCAGTTATCGCACCGATTTTCTCAATCGGTATCATCGCATGACGCTATAGCGACTTTTTTGTGCTGGTCTGCAACAATGGACTCGACATCCCATAACAATCAGAGCCGGATGTCGGAAGCAAACGGACAGACCAGAAAAGGATATTCTATGACCCCATTCTCCCTGTTGGCACCCGCCATCGCCCGTGACGTGCTCGATCACGCGCTGGTGCTGGGTGCCGATTTTGCCGAGCTGTTTGTCGAGCGCAAGCGCCGCAGCCAGCTCAGCCTGCTCTCCAGCCAGATAGAGAACATCAGCGGTGGCCTCGATTTCGGCATCGGTGTGCGCCTCTGTTACGGCCACAAGGTGCTCTACGGCTACACCAACCAAGCCAGCCGCGACGAGCTGCTGCGCATCGTCACCCTGCTGGCGGCCAAAGACCGCCGCGACCCCGTGGTGACCGCCACCGCCTTCGATTTCACCCGCCTGAGCGATCGCAACCCGGTGGCCCTGCCCTTGTCGGCAGACAAGCTGCTGGAGCAGAAGATCGCCTATCTGCACGCCATGGATGCGGTGGCCCGTGCCGAGAGTAGTAAGGTGAGCCAGTTCTCCGGCAACGTGCTGGGCTGGGAGCAGGAGGTGGAGATCTTCAACAGCGAAGGCGTGCAAGTGGCCGATCGCCGCCACTACAACCGCATCATGGCCCAGACCATCGCCATGGAAGGGAGCGAGCAGAGCGTTGGTTACGAGGCCCCCGGCGCCCTGATGGGGTGGGAGCATGCCGATCGCATCGATCCGCGCGAGCTGGCCCTCACCGCCACCCGTCAGGCACTGGTGAAACTGGGGGCGGCTCCCTGCCCGAGCGGCACCCTGCCGGTCATCATGGAGAATGGCTTTGGCGGCGTCATCTTCCACGAGGCGTGCGGTCATCTGCTGGAGACCACCTCGGTGGCCAAAAAGGCCTCGGTATTCCACGACAAGATGGGCCAGCTCATCGCCAATCCGGTGGTCAATGCGGTGGATGAAGGCTTGCAGAGCAACGCCTGGGGCTCCATCAACGTCGATGACGAGGGGATGGCGACCCAGCACACCCAGCTCATCAAGGACGGCGTTCTGACCGGCTTTCTGGTGGACAGAATGGGCGCCCTCAAGACGGGCTACGCCCGCACCGGCTCCGGGCGGCGCGAATCCTACAAGTACGCCCCCACCTCGCGCATGCGCAACACCTATATCGAACCGGGCCACCACAGCCTCGACGATATGCTGGCCACGGTAGAGCACGGCATCTACGCCAAGAAGATGGGGGGCGGCTCGGTACAGCCCGGCACCGGCGAGTTCAACTTCAATGTGCAGGAGGCCTATCTCATCGAGCACGGCAAAATCACCGAGCCGCTCAAGTCGGCCACCCTGATCGGCACCGGCCCGCAGGTGCTGAAAGAGATCTCCATGGTGGGCCGCAATCTGGCGCTGGCCGCAGGCATGTGCGGCTCGGTCTCGGGCTCGGTCCCCACCTCGGTGGGCCAGCCAGCGCTGAAAGTGGACAATATTCTGGTGGGAGGGAACGCCTGATGAGCACCATCGACATGAATCAACTGCTCACCCGCCTGCTGGATAAAGTGGCCGACCTCAACGCCGAGGCAGACATCATCGCCAATCAGGAGAAGGCCTTCTCCCTCAAGGCAGACAAGGGCGAGCTGGGGGAATACAAGGTCACCAGCAGCCAGCAACTCGGTATTCGCCTGATCAAAGAGGGCCGGGTCGGCATCGCCTACTCGGAAGCGCTCGATGAGTCAGCGCTCGATGCCATGCTGCAAGATGCGCTCGATGCCAGCCGCTTTGCCAAGGTTGACCCGGATCAGCGCATCTCGGTGGCCAATAGCCGGATCACCACAGATTGCGCCGAGATCAACCAGCCCGATACCACGCCGGTTGAGGAGAAGATCGCTCTGGCCCTGCGCCTCGAATCTGACATGCTGGCCATGCCCGATGTGAGCGGCGCCCCCTACAACAGCTTCTTCGAAGGGGAGAGCCAGCTCTGGCTCGCCAACAGTCAGGGCACCCTCTGCCAGCACGGCGAGTTCAGCGTCGGCTGCTACACCTCGGCGCTGGTGGAACGGGATAGCCGCCAGTCGATGCACTCGCAGGGGCAGTATGGCCGTCGCTTCGACGAGCTGGATAGCCAGGCCCTGATCGAGCAGATCTACGCCATCGCCGATGGTCTGCTGCCCGGTGAAGCGGTGCCGAGCGGTCGCTACAGCGTCATCTTTAGCACCAACTGCTTCGCCAGCCTGTTTGGCTGCTTTCAGGGTGTGCTGTCGGGCAAGTGGGCCCAACAAGGGATCAACCCCTGGCGCAGCAAGGTCGGCCAGAGCGTAGCGTCACGCTGGCTTACTCTGGAAAGCCGGGTCTATATGCCGGGCGGCATGAACATCAAGGCGTTTGATGGCGAGGGGGCGGCCAGCTCGGATCTGCTGCTGATTGGCGAAGGGGAGCTGAAAACCCTGCTCCACAACAGCGCCACCGCCCGCCACTTTGGCGTCGCCAGCAACGGCTCGGCCGCTCGCGGTGCCCGCAGCGCCCTCGATGTGACCGCTCGCCATCTGGTGTTTGGAGCGGGCCCCCACTGCGAAGCGGAAGTGCAGAGCGGCGACTATCTGGAGCTGGTCAAGCTGGATGGCCTGCATTCGGGTGCCGATGCGGTGAGCGGCGACTTCTCCTTTGGCGCATCAGGATTCCTCTGCCGCGATGGCGTTCGCCTGCAGCCGGTGCGCGGCATCACGGTGGCGGGCAACTTCTACCGCCTGCTGGGCGAGCTGGAAGCGGTCGGCGATACCCTGCACCACAACGACGGCAAGGGCTTCTACGCCCCGCAGATCCGTTTTGGCGGCCTCTCCGTCGCCGGCAAGTAAACGCCCCGACGAAACCTGCAAGCAAGATAAAGGCGCCTGATGGCGCCTTTTTGCTCGTTATCTCGTCCGCCTTGATGGCATGACTCAGGGCGAGAGCGGCTCACGATGATACTCGGCGCAACCGCACTCGGGGCAGGTATCGAGCTGCTCGGGGTGCAGCACGGTATGGCGCCAGCCACACTGGTCGCACACCATGACCCCGAGCCCTACCCAGTCACCCGCTTCGTAAACACCCTTATGCTCCAGCTCGTCGGCCAGCTCGCGCCACTCCACCTGGGCGCGGTCGGTCACATCCGCCAGCCAGGACCACACGGTGTCTTTGAGGGCCAGCATAAAGGCAGACTCTTCCACCTGCGCACTATCGTCATGGCGCCCCTCGTCATAGTTGCCCAGATCTCGCTTCACGTACTCGGCGATGAGCGCCAGTTCGTCCTGGGTCAGGTCGCTGGCAGCCTCCAGATAGGCCTGCACCTTGGCAATCATCCGGTTGAGGCGCTCCCCCTGGAACTCTTCAGTCTCTTGCCACTGTTTTTGCAGCTCGGCAATGAAGGCTTCGTACCCTTTTTGACGTTTGTCCATGGCTCTAACTCCTCTACTAAACCCTGATCTGGCCCGGCTTAAGGCCCAAGGGACGCTGGCGGTTGTTGCCGCCGCAGGATATGGGTATTCTATTGCGATTTCCCAGCTGATTTATCTATTCATTTCACAGATCCGGATGTCACCAATGCAAGAGCAATACGTTCCCCAATCAATCGAACCAGCAGTGCAAAAGCACTGGGATGCCAAGAAAACCTTCAAGGCCGTGGAGAAGGTAGACAAGGAGAAGTTCTACTGCCTGTCCATGTTCCCCTATCCGTCTGGTCGACTACACATGGGGCACGTTCGTAACTACACCATAGGTGATGTGATCTCCCGTTATCAACGCCTCAATGGCAAGAACGTGCTGCAACCCATAGGTTGGGATGCATTCGGTCTGCCGGCCGAGAACGCCGCGATCAAAAACAATACCGCGCCGGCACCCTGGACCTACGAAAACATCGAGTACATGAAGAACCAGCTGAAGATGCTGGGTCTGGGTTATGACTGGGATCGTGAAGTCGCCACCTGCAAACCGGATTACTACCGCTGGGAACAGTGGTTCTTCACCAAGCTCTACGAAAAGGGTCTGGTCTACAAGAAGACCTCCTCCGTCAACTGGTGCCCGAACGACATGACCGTACTGGCCAACGAACAGGTGGTCGACAACTGCTGCTGGCGCTGTGATACCCCGGTGGAACAGAAAGAGATCCCCCAGTGGTTCATCAAGATCACCGACTACGCCGAAGAGCTGCTCAACGACATCGACAATCTGGAAGGCTGGCCGGAAATGGTCAAGACCATGCAGCGCAACTGGATTGGCCGCTCCGAAGGGGTCAACATCAGCTTCGCCATCGAGGGTCAGGCTGAGCAGCTGGAGGTCTACACCACCCGTCCGGACACCTTCATGGGCGTCACCTATGTCGGTATCGCCGCCGGTCACCCGCTGGCGCTGCAAGCAGCCCAGAACAATCCGGAGCTGGCCGCCTTTATCGAAGAGTGCAAGAACACCAAGGTAGCCGAAGCCGAGCTGGCCACCATGGAGAAGAAGGGCATGGCCACCGGCCTCTATGCCATTCACCCGCTGGATGGCCGCAAGGTACCGGTCTGGGTCGCCAACTTCGTGCTGATGAACTACGGCACCGGCGCCGTGATGGCAGTTCCGGCCCACGATCAGCGTGACTTCGAATTCGCCACCAAATATGGCCTCGACATCAAGGCTGTCATCAAACCGGTTGATGGCGACGTCGACGTGAGCGAAGCGGCTTATACCGAGAAGGGCGTGCTGTTCAACTCCGGCGAGTTTGACGGTCTCGACTTCCAGGGCGCCTTCGATGCCATCGCCAGCAAGCTGGAAGGGCTCGGCAAGGGCAAGCGCACCGTCAATTACCGCCTGCGTGACTGGGGTGTCTCCCGTCAGCGCTACTGGGGTGCCCCCATCCCGATGCTGACCCTGGCTGACGGCTCCGTGGTGCCGACGCCGGAAGACCAGCTGCCGGTGCTGCTGCCGGAAGATGTGGTGATGGACGGTATCCAGAGCCCGATCAAGGCCGACGCCGAGTGGGCCAAGACCACCTACAACGGTCAGGAAGCGTTCCGCGAGACCGATACCTTCGACACCTTTATGGAGTCCTCCTGGTACTACGCGCGCTACTGCTCCCCGGACTACGACAAGGGCATGCTGGATCCGGCGGCTGCCAACCACTGGCTGCCGGTGGATCAGTACATCGGCGGTATCGAACACGCCTGTATGCACCTGCTCTATGCCCGCTTCTTCCACAAGCTGCTGCGTGACGCGGGTCTGGTCAACAGCGACGAGCCGTTCAAGCGCCTGCTCTGCCAGGGCATGGTGCTGGCCGACGCCTTCTACTACAAAGACGAGAAAGGCGGCAACGTCTGGGTCAGCCCGACCGACGTCAAGGTAGAGCGTGACGAGAAGGGTCGCATCACCAAGGCCATCGACAACGAAGGTCGTGAGGTAATGCACTCCGGCATGACCAAGATGTCCAAGTCCAAGAACAACGGCATCGACCCGCAGCTGATGGTCGAGCGTTACGGCGCCGATACCGTCCGTCTGTTCATGATGTTCGCCTCTCCGGCCGAGATGACCCTGGAGTGGTCCGACTCCGGCGTAGAGGGCGCCCAGCGCTTCCTGCGTCGCCTGTGGCGCGTCACCTTCGAACACGTTTCCGGTGGCGCCGTTGCCGCACTGGATGTAGCTGCTCTCACCAACGAGCAGAAAGCGGTACGCCGTGAACTGCACAAGACCATCGCCAAGGTAAGCGATGACGTGGGTCGCCGTCAGACCTTCAACACCGCCATCGCCGCTATCATGGAGCTGATGAACAATCTGGCCAAGCTCGGCAACGACGAGCAGGACCGCGCCCTGATGCAGGAAGCGCTGGAAGCCGTGGTAGTCATGCTCTACCCCATCACCCCTCACATCGGCTTCGAGCTGTGGAAGATGCTGGGCAAGGGCGACGACATCGATCACGCAGCCTGGCCGGTGGCCGATGAAGCGGCCATGGTCGAGACCGAGAAGCTGGTGGTGGTGCAGATCAACGGCAAGATGCGCGGCAAACTGACCGTGCCGGCCGAGATCAGCCAGGCCGATGTCGAGAAGCTGGCGATGGCCGATGCCTCCGTGCAGAAGTTCACCGACGGGCTGACCGTGCGCAAGGTGATCTATGTACCTGGCAAGCTGCTCAATATTGTCGCTAACTGATCGGTTGCCAACTGATGTCATACCATTTGGCGACCTTGGCTGACTGTGTGGCCACTCATGGGTAACGACTTACCGGCCCATGACAGCTCAACATTGTCGCTAACTAATTGGCTGCCAACTGATCATTGCCAATCTGTAACAGCAAACGGATGATAACGGCGGGCCCTGCGCCCGCCGCTTTCCCTTAATGCAAAGAGGATTTTCTATGGGCACCATCTTCACCCGCTGGATGGCCATCGTGCTGGCTGGTCTGCTGCTGCAAGGCTGCGGCTTTCACATGCGCGGCAACGGCATCCCGGCCGAGCTGATGACCATGAAGGTCGTGGGCGACAACAAGAGCGACTTCTACCGGATGGTTACCACCCGTCTGAAGGCCTCTGGCGTGACCCTGGCCGACAAGGAGGGCATTCCGGTGCTCACTCTGGGCGGCGTAGGCAGCACCAGTCAGGTCGCCTCGGTCAACGCGCTGGGGACGGACACCGAATATGTGCTGGGCTTTGGTACCCAGTTCACCATCTCGGTACCGGGCAAGCCGACTCAGGTCTTCCCGATCAACTTCAACCGCAGCTTCCTCAACAAGCCGGATGCAGCGCTCGCCTCCTCCCGTGAGCAGGAGCAGCTCAACCGCGAAATGCAGGAGCAGGCGGCCAATCAGGTGATCCGGCAGTTGAGTCAGGTCAGCTTCTGATGCGGATCTACCCGGAACAATTTGGTGACCACCTCAAAGCAGGGCTTCGGCCCTGCTATCTCGTTTTTGGCGACGAGCCCTTGCTGCGACTGGAGGCCATCGATGCCATTCGTCAGATCGCCCGCAAGCAGGGTTTCGATGAGCGCCACACCTTCGTGGTGGAGCAGGGGCTGGACTGGAATCAGGTCTACGATGCCTGTCAGGCGATGAGCCTCTTCTCCGCCCGCCAGATCATCGAGCTGGAGCTGCCCGCCAAGGTGGACAAGGATCTCGCTGCCCGCATCAGCGAAATTGGCAAGCAGCTTCATCCCGACCTGCTGCTGGTGCTGAGTGGCGGTCGCCTCAACCAGACCCAGATGAAGGCAGCCTGGTTCGACAAGCTCTATCAGATTGGCACCTATGTGCCGGTCAACCATCCGGAGCCCAAGTTCTTCCCGCGCTGGATGAGCGCCCGTTTTGCGCGTTTCGGCCTCAAGGCGCTGCCGGATGCCATCAACTTCATGTGCCACTCCTACGAGGGCAACCTGCTGGCCGCCAGTCAGGAGATCGAGAAGCTGACCCTGCTCTCGCCGCCCCAGCCCATCAGCGTCACCTATCTGCAAGAGACCATTATCCGCCACGCCCACTTCACCCCGTTCCAGCTGGTCGATACCCTGCTGGAGGGCAAGGTGAACCGGGCCCAGCGCATTCTGGCCGCCCTGCGGGCCGAAGGCACCGAGCCGGGGATGCTGGCCTGGACCCTCTGCCGCGAGCTGGAGCAGCTGACCGAACTGTCGCTGGCGATGCGCAACGGCCAGCCGCTGGGTGAGCACTTCAGCCGCCTGCGCATCTGGCAGAGCCGCCAGCAGCTCATTCAACAGGCGCTGACTCGTCTCCCCTTCGCCAAGTTGCAACAACTATGGCAGCTGATGGCGCAACTGGATGGCGCCCAGCGCCGCTTTGATACCGAACAGGCGTGGCTGATGCTGCAGACCATTGCCCTCGGCTTTCGTGATGGCACCCCGCTGCCGCTGGTGATGGAGAGCAGCCCGTGCTGAAGGCGCCTGTCGGTTTGCTTGGCGGCACCTTCGACCCCATCCATATCGGTCATCTTCGCCCGGCCATCGAGGCGCGCGATGCTCTCGGGCTGGCCGAAATGCGGCTGATCCCGAACCATATCCCGCCCCACCGCGCCAATCCGTTCTGCTCCAGCGAACAGCGTCTCGCCATGGTCAAACTGGCGGCGGCAGAGAACCACCACTTTGTGGTGGATGAGCGGGAGCTGAGACGGGACAAGCCCTCTTACACCATCGATACCCTGATCGAGCTGCGTCATGAACTGCCCGATACGCCGCTCTGTTTTCTGATGGGGATGGATTCCCTGCTGAGCCTGCCAAGCTGGCACCGCTGGCAGGAGCTGCTCGACTATGCCCATCTGGTGGTGAGCGTGCGGCCGGGCTGGCAACCGGATTATCCGGCCGGGGTGGCACAGCTGCTGGCGCGCCATCACACCGCGGATGCCAACGCGCTGCATCAGCGTCTGGCCGGTCATATCTGGCTGGCGGACAACCAGCCCATCGAACTGTCAGCCACCCGACTGCGAGCCTTGCTGGATGCGGGACAAGACACCCGCTACCTCTTGCCCGAGTCGGTTGCGCACTATATTGATCAACAGGGGCTCTACCGCGCCAACCGCCGCTAGCCCCTGTCGTTATCCCGCCCCACCCGATGGGAAACGGGAGTGACCATGATATAATCCGCCGCCCTGACGCAAACGCTGCGCGCCGGAATACAGGAGAGACTCATTGCAAGGCCAAGAATTGCATGCCTTTATCATCGACAAGATCGATGACATGAAAGGCCGCGACATCATCACCCTCGATGTACGCGGCAAATCCAGCATTACTGACACCATGATCATCTGTTCCGGCAACTCCAGTCGTCACGTCAGCGCCATTGCCCACCATCTGGCCAGCGAGGCCCGCCACGCGGGTCTGGATCTGCTGAGCGTGGAAGGGCAACTGAGCGGTGAATGGGTGCTGGTAGATATGGGCTCGGTGATCGTGCATGTGATGCAGGATGAACACCGTGACTTCTACCAACTGGAAAAGCTGTGGAGCGGTGCCGCTCAAATGAATACGCAATAAGAGCACAAGTGTAACGACCATGAAGATCCAGTTGATTGCGGTGGGCACCAAGATGCCCGCCTGGGTAGAGCATGGCTTCGAAGAGTATCGTCGCCGCTTCCCCAAAGACATGCCGTTTGAACTCGTCGAGATTGGCGCAGGCAAACGGGGCAAAAATGCCGACATTCCCCGCATCCTGCAGAAGGAAGGGGAAGCCATGCTGGCGGCTGCGGGGCGCTCGCGCATCGTTACCCTCGACATTCCGGGCAAGCCCTGGACCACGGAGCAGCTGGCCACCCAGCTGGAGGCGTGGAAACTCGATGGCCGCGATGTGGCCCTGCTGGTCGGCGGACCGGAAGGCTTGTCCCCCGAGTGCAAGGCTGCTGCCGAACAGAGCTGGTCCCTGTCACCGCTCACCCTGCCCCATCCGCTGGTACGGGTACTGGTGGCCGAGAGCCTCTACCGTGCCTGGAGCATAACGACCAATCACCCCTATCACAGAGAGTGAACAATGCAGTTCCTGCTCTTATTGCCCCCAAGGGTCTTGAGGTAAAGGCATGCTGAAACAACGCATCGAGATGCGCGATCACAGTGCCGAGGGCAATCTGTTCTTCCGGCGCACCCTGGTAGCCTACATCGGCATCGTCGTGCTGATGCTGGTGCTGCTGGGCAATCTCTATTATCTGCAGGTCGAGTCCTACGACACCTACCAGACGCGTTCCAACTCCAACCGCATCCGGGTAGTGCCGGTGGCGCCACCCCGGGGTCTCATCTACGACACCAACGGCGTGCTGCTGGCGGAGAACCGCCCTGTCTACAGTCTGGAAATCGTCCCGGAAGAGACTAGGGATCTTGAAAAAACCGCTGACCAGCTGATCGCCCTGCTGGGGCTGCCGGAGGGCACCAAAGAGAAGTTTCTGACCGAGGTGAAACGCCAACGTCGCTTCAAGCCGGTCCCTCTCTACGAAAAGCTGACCGAATATCAGGTGGCACTCTTCTCGGTCAACCAGCACAACTATCCGGGAGCCAGTATCGAGGCTTACCTCAAGCGCTACTACCCGTTTGGCGACACCCTGACCCATGCGCTGGGTTATGTGGCCAAGATCAACACCCGCGACGTGGAGCGTCTCGAAAAAGAGGACAAACTCGCCAACTATGCCGCCACCAAGGATATCGGCAAGCAGGGGGTGGAGAAGTATTACGAGGATGAGCTGCACGGGGTGGCGGGTTATCAGGAGGTCGAGGTCAACAACCGCGGCCGGATTGTCCGCACCCTCAAGTTCCAGCCTCCGGTTCCGGGCAAGGATATCTACCTCAATATCGACGTCCGGATGCAGCTCAAGGCCCAGCAACTGCTGGCTGGCCAGCGCGGTGCCATCGTGATGATGGACCCGAAAACCGGCGCCATCCTGGCCCTGGAGTCGAGCCCCAGCTACGACCCCAACCTGTTCGTGACCGGTATCTCCAGCGCCAACTACTCGGCGCTGCTCAACGATCCGGCGCGGCCACTGGTGAATCGCACCACTCAGGGCATCTATGCCCCTGCCTCCACCGTCAAGCCCATGATGTCCATCATGGGTCTCAACGAGGGGGCCATCACCCCGGGCTACCGCTATTTCGGCGGCCCGAGCTTCTCCATTCCCGGTACCACCAAGAAGTTTCGCGACTGGCGCCGCTGGGGTCATGGCTGGCTCGATGTCTATCGCGCCATCGAGGTCTCGGCAGATACCTACTTCTACGATCTCGCCTATCGGGTCGGCATCGACAAGATCCACAGCTATATGACCAAGTTTGGCTTCGGTCAGTACACCGGGGTCGATCTCTATGAAGAGACCAAGGGTGTCATGCCGTCCCGTGACTGGAAGATGGCCCGCTGGCGCCAGCCCTGGTATCAGGGTGACACCATCTCTGTCGGTATCGGTCAGGGCTACTGGAGCGCGACACCGCTCCAGCTGGCCAAGGCGATCAGTATCCTGACCCAGAATGGTCACGACGTCACCCCGCACCTGCTCAAGAGCACCGCTTCGCAGGCGGGGGTGGTCGATGCCCCTATCAACCCCAATATCGCCCTCAAGCTCAAGAACGACAGCTTCTGGAAAGTGGCGCAGGATGGGATGTGGCGAGTCAACCATGGCAGTGAAGGCAGTGGCCGTCACTCGTTTGCCAAGGCGCCTTACTCCTCAGGCGGTAAATCGGGCACAGCCCAGGTAGTCGGTTTGAAGGAAAATCAGGTTTACAACATCAAGACTGTCAAGGCGGAGCATCGCGATAACGCTTTGTTCGTTGCTTATGCCCCCTTCGAGGCACCCAAAGCGGTGGTAGCTCTGGTACTGGAAAACTCCATTGGTGGTGGCGGTGGCCGGGCTGCATCGCCCATTGCACGCCAGATGCTGGATGCCTATCTGCTGCCCCCTGATCCGCAACTGCCACCGGCACCGGAAAAGCCGTCCCAACCGAGTGAGGTCGCTCCCAATGAGTAATTCTGCCCGCCAGCAGAGCATCTGGTACAAGCTGCATATCGACTTGCCCCTGCTGCTCGGTCTGCTGGCCGTGATGACCCTCTCCATGGTGGTGCTCTACTCCGCCTCCGGTCAGGATATGGACTCCATCGTGCGCCAGCTGGTGCGCGGCGGCCTCGCCTTTGCCCTGATGATCGGCCTGGCCCAGCTGCCCCCCTCCCTCTACGCCCGCTGGTCGGTGCCGCTGTTCGCCGTGGTGGTGCTGATGCTGATTGCTGTGGACGTGTTCGGCCACATCGGCAAGGGGGCCCAGCGCTGGCTCGATCTGGGCTTTATGAAGTTCCAGCCCTCCGAGGTGATGAAGCTCTCCATGCCCATCATGGTGGCGGCCTGGCTCAGCCGCCACTCGCTGCCCCCCAAGTTCAGCCATGTGGTGATCGCTCTCATCATGGTGCTGCTGCCCACCCTGCTGATCGCCGCCCAGCCGGACCTTGGCACCTCCATTCTGGTGGCCGCCTCCGGCTTCTTCGTGATCTTTCTGGCGGGGCTCAGCTGGTGGCTGATCGGTCTGGCGGTACTGCTGCTGCTTGCCTTTATGCCGGTGCTCTGGTTCTTCCTGATGCACGACTACCAGCGTCAGCGGGTGCTGATGCTGCTCGACCCAGAGAAGGATCCGCTCGGCCGCGGCTATCACATCATCCAGTCCAAGATTGCCATCGGCTCCGGTGGCGTCTTCGGCAAGGGGTGGCTGCAAGGGACCCAGTCCCAGCTGGAGTTCTTGCCCGAGCGCCACACCGACTTCATCTTCGCGGTATTTAGCGAGGAGTTCGGTCTGGTGGGGGTTGCCCTGCTGCTGGTGCTCTATCTCTATGTCATCAGCCGCTGTCTGTTTATCTCGATGCAGGCCCAGAACAGCTTCGAGCGACTGCTGGGCGGCGCCATCACCCTCACCTTCTTCGTCTATGTGTTCGTCAACATGGGCATGGTGAGCGGCATCCTGCCGGTGGTAGGGGTGCCCCTGCCGCTGGTGAGCTATGGCGGCACCTCCATGGTGACCCTGATGGCCGGCTTTGGCATACTGATGTCCATCCAGACTCATAGAAGGCTGCTGGCCTGATGAGACGGGTTGGATTGCTGCTCTCGCTAGCCACCATCATGGCGACCGCCGCCGTGGCGCCGGATCGGTTGGCCCTGCTCGCCGACCAGCAGCAGGTGCCGCTGGCGGAGCTGCAAGCTGCCGTCGCCCGCGCCCAGTTACGGCAGGAGGTGCTCGACACCATCAGCAAGCCGTGGGAGGCCAAACCCTGGCATCGCTACCGGCCGCTGTTTGTTACCCCAGATCGCATCCGTGACGGCCAGCAGTTCTGGCAGCAACATGCCGAGACACTGACCCGCGCGGAGCAGACCTATCGGGTGCCCGCCTCGCTCATCGTGGCCATCATAGGGGTCGAGACCTTCTACGGTCGCCAGATGGGCCGTCATCCGGTGCTCGATAGCCTCTACACCCTGGGGTTCCACTACCCGGAGCGCAGCGACTTCTTTGCCAAGGAGTTTGCCCAGCTGGTGGTGCTGGCCAAAGAGGAAGGGTGGCAACTCGATGCCCTCAAGGGCTCCTATGCCGGCGCCATGGGGATGGGGCAGTTCATGCCCTCCAGCTACCGCCACTACGCCGTCGACTTTGACGGGGATGGCAAGCGGGATCTGTTTGCCAACCCGGTCGATGCCATCGGCAGCGTGGCCAACTATTTTGCCAGCCACCAGTGGCGCTGGGGCGAATCCGTGGTGGAACCGGCCCAGATCGGGTTGATGGCAGTCGAACCTCTACTCAGGCCTGAGCCCGAGTTAACACAACAGTGGTCAGAACTGGCGGCGGCAGGGATTGAGCTCGCCACGCCGCTGGCCCCACAGACGCCGGTCAAGTTGCTGGCGTTTGCCCAAGCCGATGGACCGGAATACTGGGTCGCACGGCATAACTTTTATGTGATCACCCGTTACAATCGCAGCCCACTCTATGCGATGGCGGTGTATCAACTTAGCCAAGCCATTCAGGAAGCGTATGCATCTTCGTCACAAACTCCTCCCGCTCAGCCTGAGCTTGTTGCTGGCCGCCTGTAGCAGCCAGCCGGAACAGAGCGCCCCCGTAGAGCCGCAAGCACCGGTCAGCAAGCCACCCGTTATCGAGATCCCGCAAGCCACCGGCGCCATTCCGCGCCCCGAGCCCCTGAGTGCCAGCGGCAACCGGGACTACTGGATCGGCAAGCAGAAGCACGAGGTGTGGCGCGACATCAAACACTACAGCGAAGAGGGCACCGCCAGCTGGCTGTCGCCGGATCTGGACGGCCAGAAGACCGCCAACGGCGATGTGCTGGACAGCAAGCTGTTCAGCGCCGCCCATCGCAACCTGCCCATCCCGAGCTATGTGAGGGTCACCAATCTGGACAACGGGCTGGAGACCATAGTGCGGGTCAACGATCGCGGTCCATTCAACAGCCCGCGCCTGATCGACCTCTCCTACGCAGCGGCCAAGCAGCTGGAGATGGTCGACAGCGGTGAGGCCCGAGTACGGCTGGAGCTGATTAGCGACACCCCGGATCAGATGGTGATCATGGAGCCGATGAAGCCCATCGAAATGACTCCGACCACTCCGGCTGCGGCCTCCAACACGCTGTCGCAAGATGGCTTCCTGGGTGAACCAACCGCACTGGCGATGGCCACTCCCGCTGCCGAACCCGCTCCCGTCAAGGCGCCCGCGACCACGCCCGCCAAAGCGGCACCTGTCAAGCCAGCTCCCGCCAAGACCGCAGCTCCTGCCAGCAGTGGTGATGGCAAGATGATCCAGGTACTGGCCAGCGGCTCCCGGGATCGGGCCGAGGCGATGGGCAAGGTGATGACCCAGCGTTACGGCGTGCCCTACCGGATCGATGCTCATGGCGCCATTTTCCGGGTGCTGATTGGCCCGGTGGAGGCGGATAAACAAGCCGCACTGCTGGAAAAAGTACGGCAAGGGGGACTGGAACAGGCCTTTATCGTGCCCTGATCCCTCCTCTGACAGCGGCGGTGACCAATCTCCCGGCCCCGCCATCACGTCGCTTTATGGCGTGATGGCAGGGATTGATGGATAAAAAACCAGTCATGATCGCCATGTCGGACTATAACCTGCGGGCGCATCTGGTATAGTTAGGCCCGCATTTTATCCCCATCTGGCTCGCAGGAATTTCAAGATGTCCAAATTTGCCCGTTCAGTTCTTCTGGCCTCACTGATCAGCGTAACCGCTCAGGCCAATACGCCGGTGCCGACACCCACGCCGAACGCCAACCCAGTGGTGGTTCCCGCCGCGCCGGAGATCTCCGCCAAGGCCCATATCCTGATCGACTACTACTCCGGTCAGGTGCTGGCCGAGCAGAACGCCGACGAGCGTCTGCCCCCTGCTAGCCTGACCAAGATGATGACCTCCTACATCGTTGGCGACGAGCTGCACAAGGGGAACATCAAGGGCACCGACATGGTGACCATCAGCCAGAACGCCTGGTCCAAGAACTACTCAGACTCCTCCAAGATGTTTATCGAGGTGGGCAAGCAGGTCTCTGTCGATGACCTGAACAAGGGCATCATCATCCAGTCCGGCAACGATGCCTGCGTCGCCATGGCCGAACATCTGGCCGGCAGTACCGACTCCTTCGCCAGCCTGATGAATGCCTGGGCCGCCAAGCTCGGCATGAAGGACACCCAGTTCAAGAACCCCCACGGTCTGGATGAAGAGGGTCACTACAGTACAGCCCGTGATATGGCCCGCCTGGGTCAGGCACTGATCCATGATCAGCCGGAGGAGTACAAGATCTACTCCCAGAAATCCTTCGTCTTCAACGGTATCACCCAGCACAACCGCAACCGCCTGCTGTGGGATCAATCCCTGCAAGTGGATGGCATCAAGACCGGCCACGTCAGCCAGGTCGGCTATAACCTGGTCTCCTCTGCCACCAACAACGAAGGCATGCGCCTGATCGCCGTGGTACTGGGCGCCAGCAGCGAAGCCTCCCGCGCCGCCGAGAGCAAGAAACTGCTCACCTACGGCTTCCGCTTCTTCCAGAGCCTGACTCCGTACAAGGCAGGCACCGAGCTGGTCACCCAGAAGATCTGGATGGGCGACAAATCTGAAGTGAAACTGGGCGTCGACAAGGATGTCTCCGTGCTGGTCACCCGCGGTCAGGGCAACAACCTCAAGGCAGACTTCCAGCTCGACAGCGAGCTGAAAGCCCCGTTGGCCAAGGGTCAACGCGTTGGTACCGTGTTCCTGAAGCAGGGTGACAAAGAGATCAAGCAGGTACCGCTGGTCGCTCTGGAAGAGGTGCAGGAAGGTGGCTTAATGAGCCGTCTGTGGGACTACCTGGTACTGCTGGTCACCAGCTGGTTCAAGTAATCCGACGCACAATCCTCACCAAACAGCGGCGCCAACAGGCGCCGCTGCTGTCTGCGCCGGACAATGGCAGTGAATAACCCTGTAAACTGCAGGTTCCGCCTTACCCTGATTTGTGGTAAAAAGCAGCACTTCCATCCTTGTCTGACCGCTCCCGGCCTTGATCCCGGAGTGTGCGGCGCCCATATAGGGTTTAGCCGCCCCCATACAGACTTGAAATGGCGGCCTCCACGGGCCATCGGCCACTAGCCATCCAAGATGAAGTCATCATGCTGATGACGAAAAAGGTGAGTAAATGAATACCAAGTTTGATGAACTGCTGGAGTTTCCCTGCAAATTCCCGTTCAAGGTACTCGGCATCGCGGATCCTGCGTTGCCGGATATGGTGGTTGAAGTGCTGCAGCAGCATGCTCCGGGCACCTACAGCCCGACCGTCCAGCCCAGCTCCAAGGGCAACTATCACTCGGTTCGCGTGACCGTGACTGCCCAGAGCAAAGAGCACATCGAAGCGATGTACACTGCGCTTGGCAAGATCGAGCTGGTGAAATACGTACTGTAATTTCTCTCTCGCCCCGTTCTGCGGGGCGACTGTTTTTGGCCGCAGCACGCCACGAGGACACCATGTCATCCCAGATCCCCGCTCAGCACAGCCTGATAGTCAGGCAGCTGGGTCGCCGCCCCTACCAGCCGGTATGGGACGCCATGAAAGCCTTCACCGACAACCGCACCAGCGACACCCCGGACGAGTTCTGGGTGGTCGAACATGACCCCGTCTACACCCAGGGCCAGGCCGGCAAGGCCGAACACCTGCTCAATCCGGGCAATATCCCGGTGGTGCAGAGCGATCGCGGCGGTCAGGTGACCTATCACGGCCCGGGCCAGCTGGTGCTCTACGTCCTGGTGGATGTCCGCCGCTGCAAATTCTCGGTGCGCGAGCTGGTGACCGCGCTGGAAACAGCCATCATCAACACCCTGGCCAAAAGCAATATCCAGGCCTATGCCAAGGCAGATGCCCCCGGGGTCTATGTGAAAAATGACCTTGGCATGGAGGCCAAACTGGCCTCGCTGGGACTGCGCATCCGCAAGGGGTGCTCGTTCCACGGGCTGGCCCTCAACATCAACATGGACATGACCCCCTTCCTGCACATCAATCCGTGCGGCTATGCGGGCATGGCCATGACCCAGACCAGCGCCCTGGGCGGCCCGCAGAGCGTGGCCGAGGCGCAATCCATTCTGGTGGCCGAACTGGCCAGCCTGATTGGCTATCAGACAATAACAAACACCGAGAGTGAATCATGAGCAAACCCGTTCGTATGGAGCCGGGCGTCAAGCTGCGCGATGGCGACAAGATGGCCCTGATCCCGGTGAAATTCATGCCGGATCCCAACGAAGAAATCCTTCGCAAGCCGGACTGGATGCGGATCAAACTCCCCCCTTCCAGCCAGAAGATCGAACACATCAAGAGCACCTTGCGCAAGAACAAGCTGCACTCGGTCTGTGAAGAGGCTTCCTGCCCCAACCTGGCGGAGTGTTTCAACCACGGCACGGCCACCTTCATGATCATGGGCGCGATCTGCACCCGTCGCTGCCCCTTCTGCGACGTGGCCCACGGCCGCCCGCTGGCACTCGATCCGGAAGAACCGAAGAAGCTGGCGCTGACCATCAAGGAGATGAACCTCAAGTATGTGGTGATCACCTCGGTGGACCGCGACGATCTGCGCGACGGCGGTGCCCAGCACTTCGCCGACTGCATCCGCGAGATCCGCGAGCACAGCCCGCAGACCCGCATCGAGATCCTGACCCCGGACTTCCGTGGCCGGATGGAGCAGGCCCTTGAGGTGTTCCGCGAAACGCCGCCGGACGTCTTCAACCACAACCTGGAAACTGCGCCGCGCATGTATCGCGTCGCTCGCCCGGGTGCCGACTACAAGTGGTCGCTGGAGCTGCTGCGCCGTATCAAGGAGATGCACCCCCATGTACCGACCAAGTCCGGTCTGATGATGGGCCTTGGCGAGACCAACGAAGAGATCGTCGAGGTGCTCAAGGATCTACGCGCTCACGGCGTCAACATGCTGACCCTGGGTCAGTATCTGCAGCCAAGCCGCCACCACCTGCCGGTCAAGCGCTACGTGCCGCCAGCAGAGTTTGACGAGCTGAAAGATGTCGCCATGGAGCTGGGCTTTACCCACGCCGCCTGCGGTCCTTTCGTGCGCTCCTCCTATCACGCGGATCTGCAAGCCAAGGGCGAAGAGGTCAAGTAACCTCGCACGATAGAGCGGCCAGTAACCGCCACCCTCGCAATGAGAAAGAGCGCCTATTGGCGCTCTTTCTGTTGGTGTCACTGACCGTTGCAGCTTGATCTACTCATCAGCCGTGGTCGAAGACCCCCTGCTGATGCCAGCGTTGCAACTGGGCCAGCACCCGGGTCTCTCGCGCCGTCCACTGGGGACAGGGCCCCGCCAGCTGGGTCTTGTTGGTCTGCAGCGCTTCGTCGAGGCCAAACCAGCCGGGCACGAAGCCAAGGCGGATCTCGTAGGGCTGTGGCTGTGGCTCCACCAGTTGATCACCAATCCGGCACAAGTAGTACAGCGAGCGGATGCAGTAGGCATCGAACCCCGGCTCGCGGGCGGCGCGGTATTCCCGGGTCTCGCCAAGCAGGGTCCCTACTTCCAGCAACTCGGCACCGCACTCCTCCTTCAGCTCGCGGGCCAGCGCCACATGGTGGTTTTCCCCCGCTTCAACGCCGCCGCCAGGAAACATCAGATCACCGTTGACCCGGGAGTGGACCAGCAGCAACTCGTCGCCACGGAGTACTACGGCACGTACCGTAAGGCGTTCCAGGGTATGGCCATCGGTGATCACCTCGCCATGGACAAACGAGAGGGAAAAAGGTGCGGGCCAGCAGCTGGCCGGGGATAGTGCAATCATCAGAGCCTCAGTGCCGATAGCTGCCATGTTTCAGTTGATCGACTATTTCAGCCGCTCGCACGTCGTAGGCATCCTGATCTGTTTTGCTCAGGGTGTGATAAATACCAAAACGCCTGGCAGAGACCTCTGGCGCATCCTGAAAAGACTCACTCACCTTGCCCCACAGATAGGCCAGCCCGTACTGCTTCTGGCCCATATAGAGGGTGCTGAGGGAGGTGAGCAGGCGGCTGTTTATCTTGTCACCTTCCCGATAGAGGGAGAGGCCGTGATGCATGATGGAAATAGCTTTCTCGGGGTCGCTCTTGGCGTAGGCTCCGCCAAGGGCCAGCTGAAGTTCCGGTTCGTCGAGCACCTTGTTACCTTCCAGCGCCATAAACTGCTGACGGGCCAGCTCGTTGGTGTTGTTGGTCCAGTGCCAGAGCAGCAAGTAGGGATCCTGCGAGTTGCGGGTGGCCACATCGAGCTGGGCCAACTGTTCGCCAGCCGCCAGCATCCCCTCCACCCGTGGGCTCTTCTGCTCGCGGGCATTCTTATACTCGATGTTGGTAGAGCGCTCGGCACACTTAAGATAGCGCTCAAGGTTGCGCATCAGCTCGTACTTGCGCCGATCCGTCCCCTCCTCCTTGAGATAGAAGCGACTGCGGATCACATCGGTACGCTCGTAGCGACACCAGCCATCGTCCACCAGATCCTGGCAGAGCTCGGGATGATTGCCACAGATGTTGTGGATCCGATCGTCATTGCAGCCAGCTACGGCAAGGCCGACTGAAAGCATGATGAAGGTCTGTCGCAGGGGGAAATTGGCCATGATTCACATCTTGTTGGTAACGCGGGTTGGTAACAACTGAAGCCTCTGTCGGCCACCACCGGCTAGCAAACCGGTTACATATCCATTACAATGCGCGCGCCATATAAGGCCGCGATTGCAGAATAATATAACGAAATATAGACCCCTACACTGATCTGCATTCGACGAATTTTCTATTTACACCAACAACGTGAAATAAAGGATCTGGTCAATGACCCACGAGCACTACTTGCAAGCGTGGCAGGAGAGCCAGGAGCTCGCCGAAGCCATGCAGCCCTTGATTGGTCGCCTCTACCGACAACAAGGGGTCGAGATCACCCTCTACGGCCGCCCGCTGCAAAACGCCTCCACCATCGATATCCTCAAGGCCCACCGGGTCGTCCGCCGCCACCAGGGCGCGCCCCTCCCCATCCAGCAAAGCTTCCCCCTGCTTCAGGCCATCGTGACCCTCAAACCCACCGCAGCCGAGGTTGACCTTGGCAAGCTGGCAGTCGGCTACTGGCAGGATCATCAGGATGAAGCGGGGATCGAGGACTATCTGCAAGCGCGACTGGCACCGGCCCTTGGCCGCAACCAGATGCCGCAACCGACCGACGTGGTGCTCTACGGCTTTGGCCGTATCGGCCGCCTGCTGGCCCGCCTGCTGATCGAGCGCACCGGCGCTGCCAATCCGCTGCGCCTGCGCGCCATCGTGGTACGCGGTGGTCGCGACGGGGATCTGGAAAAACGCGCCAGCCTGCTGCGCCGCGACTCGGTACACGGTCCCTTCAATGGCTCCATCGAGGTGGATGTGGAGCGCAGCGCCATCATCGCCAACGGCACCTTCATTCAGGTGATCTACGCCAATAGCCCGGCTGACATCGACTACACAGCTTACGGCATTCACGATGCGCTGATCGTCGACAACACCGGGGTCTGGCGCGATGAGGCTGGCCTCTCCGAGCACCTGAAAGCGCGCGGTGCTGGCAAGGTGCTGCTGACCGCCCCCGGCAAGGGGGAGATGAAGAACGTGGTGTTCGGGGTTAACCATGAGGTGATAGGCCCGGATGACAGGATCATCTCCGCCGCCTCCTGTACCACCAACGCCATCACCCCGGTGCTCAAGGTAATGCAGGAGCGGTTCGGCATCCGCCACGGCCACGTGGAGACGGTCCACTCCTACACCAACGATCAGAACCTCATCGACAACTACCACAAAGGCGAGCGCCGCGGTCGCAGCGCGGCCCTCAATATGGTGATGACCAGCACCGGCGCCGCCAAGGCGGTGGCCAAGGCGCTGCCGGAACTCAAGGGCAAGCTGACCGGCAACGCCATCCGGGTGCCGACCCCCAATGTCTCGCTGGCAATTATCAACCTGTCGCTGGAGCAGGCCACCGATCGGGAGAGCCTCAACGCCTATCTGCAGCAGATGGCGCTAAGCTCGGCCCTGCACCGCCAGATCGACTTCAGCGCCAGTACCGAGCTGGTCTCCTCCGACATGGTAGGTTCCCGTTATGCGGGCATCGTCGACTCCCAGGCGACCATCGCCGAGGGGGATCACTGTGTGCTCTACGTATGGTATGACAACGAGTTCGGGTACAGTTGTCAGGTAGTGCGGGTGATGGAGCAGATGGCTGGCGTAGTCCGCCAGGATCTGCCTGCATAGCCCGCCAGGATCTGCCGGGCTGACCCCGAAGTTTATGGCTCAATAGTTCAAGGAGAAGGCCGGATGTCGTTTCAACAGGGTGAGTTTTTGCAAGCAATCAGGCAGATGCCACAAGAGGTGTACGAGCGGCTCAAGACCGCAGTCGAGCTGGGCAAGTGGCCCGATGGCAAGCCCCTCACCGACGAGCAGAAAGCCACCTCCCTGCAAGCCGTGATGGCCTGGCAGGCGATGCATCTCGACAATCCCGAACATATGAACATAGGTCGTGACGGCGAAATCGTGATGAAGAGCAAGAGCGAACTCAAGCGTCAGTATCGCGATGAGGAAGAGATAGTGCGGGTCGACCTCAACCACTGAGTCTTACCCGGCAGGCCGCTCGCGGCGGCCACAACAGAGAGGGGAGCCATGATGGCTCCCCTCTTTTTTCCTATCGATGCCGGGTGACTCATCCCCCTCATCCCCAACCCTTCTCCCGCCAGGGGGAGAAGGGAGCAGGCTCGCACCTGCGAACAGTGAACGGGCCACCTGCCAACGCTCTTCATGGCAAGCCTCGTGGCCAACAGCATCTCGCTCTATCCCCTCTCCCGCCGGGAGAGGGTTAGGGTGAGGGCCGTATCGCTTAGGGAGTCAGCTCCCCACGCAGGGACTGCTGCATCAGCTCGCGAATGCGGTGGGATGGTAAATCCTGGCTCAGCAGGAAGTGCAGCTTGGTGAGCGCCGCTTCGGCGGTCATGTCAAAGCCCGAGATCACCCCGGCCCGCGACAGGGCATTGCCGGTGGCATAGCCCCCCATATTGACCTTGCCGTGCAGGCACTGGCTCAGGTTGACGATGATGACGCCGCGGGCCGAAGCCTCGGAGAGCAGCGCCAGCATGGCCGGGTTTTGCGGCGCATTGCCGACCCCGAATGACAGCAGGATCAGCGCCTTCACCGGCTGTTGCAGGATGTTGGCGATCACCTCGCTGGAGATCCCCGGATAGAGGGTCACCACGCCGATCGGCTGGGGGGTGATGTCGTGCAGCACCAGCGGCCGCGCGGAGGGCAAGCCCAGCTCGCCCGCCTCCAGCGAGATGGCGATCCCGGCATTGAGCAGCGGCGGATAGTTGGGGGAGTCGAAGGCGTGGAAGCCGTCTGCATGCACCTTCTTGCTGCGGTTGCCGCGATAGAGCTGGTTGTTGAAGAACAGCGTCACCTCGTGGATCGGGTAGTTGGCCGCGATATAGAGGGCGTTGAGCAGATTCTGCTGACCGTCGGAGCGCAACTCGGCCAACGGGATCTGGGAGCCGGTGATGATGACCGGCTTGTGCAGATCTTCCAGCATGAAGGAGAGCGCCGAGGCGGTGAACGACATGGTGTCGGTGCCGTGCAGGATCACGAAACCATCGTATTTCTCGTAGTTGTCGCGAATATCCTCGGCGATGCGCTGCCAATCCGCCGGGGTCATGTCGGAGGAGTCGATGAGGGGCGCATATTCGTGGATATGGTAATCCGGCATCTCGGGGCGGTGGAACTCGGGCATCCGCGCCAGACAGTCTTCCATAAAGCCCGCCATCGGCACGTAGCCGTGATCGGAACGCTGCATCCCAATGGTGCCGCCTGTGTAGGCAATGTAGATAGACTTCTTCACACCCTCTCCTCTTGATGAAGTGAACACCGCCGGAACATGAACCATGTCGGGGTGAACCACAATGTCAACGCCCGCCAGCGCCTCTGCGTGCAGCGGAAACCGGCGAATTATAGAGACTGGCGCCCCAAATGACAGCCGTTCCATGCACCCTTTTCGGCTTTTCTGCCCTCTACCTACATAGTGCTAAATGTCACAATAAACCACTAAAACGAGCATTAATACGACAAAGATGGAATTAAACGATGCTTTTTGCTACAATCCGCCGGATTTTACTAAAATCTCATCTGGATGCCTGAGCATTTCAGGCCCGCACAAGCCCCATCTTTCCTGGGGCGGGGAGATGTTTCCCCTTCTTTGTTGGCGCATGAGCCACACTGTTTTCATCCCGGCTGAATCTGTAAGTCTTTTGCTATGAAAGACACAGCCAATCAACATGGGAGTACTGAATGTTACAACTTGATTCCTACGCAACGCTGGTCGCTGCCACTCTGGTATTGCTGCTTGGCCGGGTGTTGGTTACCCGAGTCGGGCTGCTGCGTACCTTCAACATCCCCAAACCGGTAGCCGGCGGCCTGGTGGTCGCGCTGGTACTGCTGCTGCTGCGCTCCACCCTGCAGATGGAGCTGCAATTTGATACCAGCCTGCAAACCCCGCTGATGCTGGCCTTCTTCGCCTCCATCGGTCTCTCCGCCGATCTCGCCAGCCTGAAACGCGGCGGCAAGGCGGTGGTTACCTTCCTGATGGTGGTCACCGGCCTGCTGCTGGTGCAGAACAGTCTGGGTGTCGGTCTGGCGACCCTGCTCGGTCTAGATCCCCATATGGGGCTGCTGGCCGGCTCCATCACTCTCTCCGGCGGCCACGGCACCGGGGCGGCCTGGAGTGCCACCTTCTCCGAGAAGTACGGCGTGCAATCCGCTGCCGAACTCGCCATCGCCTGCGCCACCTTCGGTCTGGTGCTGGGCGGCCTGATCGGTGGCCCGGTGGCTCGCTATCTGGTGAAGAAAGTGCAGGTGCCCGGTGAGGAGCACAATCAGGATGAGGCCCCCCAGGGCTTCGAAATGCCAGATATGGAGCGCCCCCTCACCACTTTCAGCGTTATCGAAACGCTGGCATTGATAGCCATCAGCCTCAAGGGTGGCGAGCTGCTCTCGGCCTCTCTCAAAGGGGGCGCCTTCGAGCTGCCGATCTTTGTCTGCGTGCTGTTTGTCGGCGTGCTGCTGCGCAACGTCCTGACCCTGCTGAACTGGCATGAGGTGAGCGATCGCGAGGTCTCCCTGCTGGGCAACGTCAGCCTGTCGCTGTTCCTCGCCATGGCACTGATGAGCCTGAAATTGTGGGATCTGGCCAGCCTGGCCCTGCCCATCTTCATTCTGCTGGCCGCCCAGACCGTGGCAATGGCGCTCTACGCCATCTTCGTCACCTTCCGGGTCATGGGCAGCAACTATGATGCAGCCGTGCTGGCGGCAGGTCACTGCGGCTTTGGCCTCGGGGCCACCCCGACCGCCATCGCCAACATGCAGGCCATCACCCAGCGCTTCGGACCCTCCCACCTGGCGTTTCTGGTGGTGCCCATGGTGGGCGCCTTCTTTATCGACATCATCAACGCCATGGTGATCAAGCTGTTTATGGCGATGCCATTCCTGTAATTCCCTTTCCGTCAGACGTATATGATCAGAGCCCACCTTTCGGTGGGCTCTTTGTTTGTTATCGACTCGCCAGGTGACGCAGGCAGAGCCGGGGCTCGTATCCGCCACCAGGGTGACCCGCGAGCAACCCGGAATCCCTATATCCCGCACTTCCCCGAACAACAAAAAGCCCCGCACTCGACAGAGGGCGGGGCTTTTTTATCTCAGCCGGAACAGGCCGAGAGTTGCACCTTACAGGATAAAGGTCGACACCTGCTGGTTAAGGTCAGCTGCCCGTCCCTTGAGACTCTGGGCCTGATCCAGATCGCGCATGGCGGCGGCGGTGATCTCGTCACTCACATCCTTGATGGCGGTGGTGTTCTGGGTGATCTCGCCGGTCACCTGGGTCTGCTCCTCAGCGGCAGTGGCGATCTGGCCCGCCATGTCGGAGATGAGGGAGATGGCACTGGTGATCTCTTCCAGTGCGCGCACCGCCTGATCCGCATCCTGCACGCTGTTGTCCGCCAGCCCCTGACTGGTCTGCATCAGGCTCACCGCGCGGGCGGTGGTCTGTTGCAGGGTCTCGATGGTGGACTGGATCTGCTGGGTGGAGTCCTGAGTACGGCGAGACAGTACCCGCACCTCGTCAGCCACCACCGCAAAACCACGACCCTGCTCACCGGCGCGGGCCGCTTCAATGGCCGCGTTCAACGCCAGCAGGTTGGTCTGCTCGGCAATCCCCTGAATGGTGGAGAGGATGCTGGTGATGGCCTGCGCGTGACGGCTCAGCTCGCCGATCACCTCGGTCGCCTGCCCCACCTCTTCAGCCAGACCATTGATGGACTGGCGGGTCTTGTTCACCAGCATCTTGCCCTGCTCACTGCTCTGGGCAGATTGCTGGGCAGCGGCGGCGGTGTTCTCGGCGTTGCCGGCGATCTCCATGGTGGCGCTCGCCATCTCGGTGACCGCAGTGGCGACCATGGTCACCTCCTGCTGCTGACGCTGCAGCTCGTCCACCGCGGCCTGGTTGGTCACCAGACTGCGCTCGGCATCGGCGTTCAGCTCGTTGGCCAGCTGGCGGATATTACCGATCAGCTGGTGCTGGCTGCCGACGAAGCGGTTGAAGCTGTTCGCCAGCTGACCCACTTCATCGTTGGCATCGATCTTGATGCGCTGGGTCAGATCGCCGTTACCATCGGCAATGCGTGCCAGTGCCTGGGAGACCTTGCTGAGCGGGCCCAGCAGCATGCTGACCAGCCAGGAGATAGCGAGGATACTGCCCACCAGCACCAGCAGCGCCATGCCCAGCTGGGTCATCAGCAGGGAGGAGAGCGGCGCTTCCAGCGCGGCCTTGTCCAGCACCAACACGAGTTCCCAGTCGGTGTCGGGGATATCGACCGCCCACAGCAGCTTGTCACGTCCTTCGTTGTCGAAGTAGGCCGCCACCAGACCGTTGCTGGCCTTGCTCTGCTCGATCAGCGCATTGGTCAGATCGTTGTCGATCTCGGTGGCCGGTTTCATCGCCTTGGCGGCATCCTTGTAGGCGATGATGGTGCCGTCTTTGTGCATCATGATGGCAAAACCATCGGCCGGCAGCTTCATCTTGGTGACGTCCTCCACCAGCGAGGCGATGGAGAGGTCACCACCGACTACCCCGCCAGAAACCGGCTGGGCCAGGGTCACCACCATGATGTTGTAAGCCACGTCGAGATAGGGCTTGGTGACAATCAGGCCGCCCTTGCCCATTGCTTCCTGATACCAGCCACGGGAGCGCGGGTCGTAGCCATCGCGGTTGATGGAGGGATCGGAGTCATTCATCTTGCCGCTGCTCTCACCGAAATAGGTGAGCTGGAAACGGCCGGAAACTTGTGCCTGTTGCAAGGCATTGAGGGGGTCGACACCGGCCTTGTTGCCAAGCGCCTGAATGACGTCGCGACGGGCGGCGAGCCAGTCGCTGACACGCTCGGCCTGCTGGGTGCCCAACCGCTGCAACTGCTCCTGGCTGCCTTGCAGCAATAGACTCTTCTGGCTGCTATAGCTCTGCCAGGAGAGCAACGAGATCACCAGCGAAAGGGCGATCACCACTGACAACAGTATCTTCTGCTTGAGTGACAGGTTTTTCATCATGTGTTCTTCTTATTGAGGTGAGGAGCGGGTTTTTCCCTAAATTGCACAACACTACACGTAGTCATTAGCGACCCGAATGGCCAAAACTGAACCTGAAAATGGGTCGGCGGGCGATATTTTCTACCGAGGTGGAGAAAAGTGCACCAGAAATTGACGGCATGAGCCGCACAAGCCAAGGCAACCCTGTTTATTCCTTCCACAATTGGCTAGAATATCCCGTTTTTAAATCACATCGACCCTGAGAGTTTTCACGATGTTCGAAGTTAATCCCGTATTAAATAAACTTAAGGAGCTGTCTGAGCGGACCGAGCTTCTTAGGGGGTACCTTTGACTATGACGCCAAGAAAGAGCGTCTAGAAGAGGTCAACGCCGAGCTGGAACAGCCGGACGTATGGAATGAACCCGAGCGCGCACAGGCGCTGGGCAAAGAGCGCGTCGCGCTGGAAAACGTGGTCGGCACCATCGACACCCTGACCCAGGGCGTGGATGACGTCGAGATGCTGGTGAGCCTGGCCGTGGAAGGAGAAGACGAAGAGACCTTCAACGAAGCTATCGCCGAATCCGAGCAACTGGAAGCCAAGCTGGTGGACCTCGAGTTCCGCCGCATGTTCTCCGGTCAGCACGACGGCTCCGACTGCTATATCGATATTCAATCCGGCTCCGGTGGTACCGAAGCGCAGGATTGGGCCAACATGGTGCTGCGCATGTACCTGCGCTGGGGCGATGCCCACGGCTACAAGCCCGAGCTGATTGAATGCTCCGAAGGCGACGTGGCCGGCATCAAATCCGCCACCATCAAGTTCACCGGCGAATATGCATTCGGCTGGCTGCGTACCGAAACCGGCGTACACCGTCTGGTTCGCAAGTCTCCGTTCGATTCCGGTGGCCGCCGTCACACCTCCTTCTGTTCTGTGTTCGTCTACCCCGAGATCGACGACGATATCGATATCGAGATCAACCCGGCGGATCTGCGGATCGACGTCTACCGTGCCTCCGGTGCCGGTGGTCAGCACGTTAACCGAACCGAATCCGCGGTACGTATTACCCACGTTCCGACCGGTGTCGTGGTACAGTGCCAGAACGACCGTTCCCAGCACAAAAACAAAGACCAGTGTATGAAGCAGCTGAAAGCCAAGCTCTACGAGCTGGAAATTCAGAAGCAGAACGCTGAGAAACAAGCCCTGGAAGAGACCAAGTCTGATATCGGTTGGGGCAGCCAGATCCGTTCCTATGTGCTGGATGACTCCCGTATCAAGGATCTGCGCACCGGCGTCGAAACCCGTAATACCCAATCGGTGCTCGACGGTGACTTGGACAAGTTTATCGAAGCCAGCCTGAAATCAGGTCTGTAAACAAGCAGGAATCACCATGTCTGAACAAACCATCACTCCGGAAGTCGACCAAACTCTCGAACTCAACAACGAGATGACCGAGCGTCGTTCCAAGCTGGCCGCCCTGCGCGCCCAGGGTAATCCTTTCCCCAACGACTTCCGTCGCGACAGCCTCTCTGGCGATCTGCACGCAGAGTTCGACGACAAAAGCGCCGAGGAGCTGACGAGCCTGGGTAAACGGGTGAAGATTGCCGGTCGCATCATGACCCGCCGGATCATGGGCAAGGCTTCTTTCGCCACCCTGCAGGACATGGCCGGCAAGATCCAGGTCTACGTCACCCGTGACGACCTGCCGGAAGGTTTCTACAACGAGCAGTTCAAGAAGTGGGATCTGGGCGACATCGTGGGTGTCGAAGGTACCCTGTTCAAGACCCAGACCGGTGAGCTCTCCGTTCACGTTTCCGATATCCGCCTGCTGACCAAGGCACTGCGTCCGCTGCCCGAGAAGCACAAAGGCCTGACCGACCAGGAAGCTCGCTGCCGCCAGCGCTACCTGGATCTGATCGCCAACGAAGAGTCCCGCAAGACCTTCATGATCCGCACCCAGGTGGTTGCCGGTATCCGTAAATTCTTCAATGAAAAGCGCTTCATGGAAGTGGAAACCCCGATGATGCAAGTCATCCCGGGTGGTGCCTCCGCGCGTCCGTTCGTCACTCACCACAATGCGCTGGACATCGATATGTACCTGCGTATCGCTCCGGAGCTCTACCTGAAGCGTCTGGTGGTCGGTGGTTTCGAGCGTGTCTACGAGATCAACCGCAACTTCCGTAACGAAGGTATCTCGGTTCGTCACAACCCCGAGTTCACCATGATCGAGTTCTACATGGCCTACGCCGACTACATCGATCTGATGGACCTGACCGAAGAGCTGCTGCGTACCCTGGCGCAGGACATTCTGGGCGACACCAAGATCCGTTACGCCAAAGAGGGCGAAGAGGGTCTGACCATCGATTTCGGTCAGCCGTTCCAGCGCCTCACCATGGTCGAGTCCATCCTGAAGTTCAACCCGGATGTAACTCTGGACGATCTGGCTACCCTCGAGAGCGCCAAGGCCGTTGCCAAGCGTCTGCATATCGAGCTGATGAAGGGCTGGGAGCTGGGCCACGTGATCACCGCGATCTTCGAAGAGACCGTGGAGCACATGCTGCTGCAACCGACCTTCATCACCGAGTACCCGGCAGCCGTTTCTCCGCTTGCCCGCCGCAACGACGTGAACCCGGACGTAACCGACCGCTTCGAATTCTTCATCGGTGGCCGCGAGCTGGCCAACGGCTTCTCCGAGCTTAACGATGCAGAAGACCAGGCCAAGCGCTTCCAGGATCAGGTTGATCAGAAAGAAGCAGGCGACGACGAAGCCATGTTCTACGACGCCGACTTCGTCACCGCACTGGAACACGGCCTGCCGCCGACTGCCGGTCAGGGTATCGGTATCGACCGTCTGGTCATGCTGTTCACCAACAGCCACACCATCCGCGACGTCATTCTGTTCCCGGCCCTGCGTCCGCAAAAGTAAGAGCCGCAGAAACAGGGCCACAGCAGCACAGCTGCCGTCCATGACAGTCAAAACGCCCCGCAACCACGGGGCGTTTTTTATGGCGGACACAAACCAGTGGCGAACCTTTAATACGCCGCCGACTTGCCACTTGTCAGGCCGGTGGCAGCAGCCACTCCCCCTGCCACAATGTGACGGCCTGACCGGCAATCAGTACCCGATCCTCCTGCAGTTCAAGCCGCAACTCACCACCACGGGCCGAAATCTGACGGGCCCGCAGTTGCCGTTTACCAAACCGTTCAGCCCAAAAGGACACCAGAGCGCAGTGGTTGGAACCAGTAACCGGATCCTCATCGACGCCCACCCAAGGGGCGAAATATCGGGAGACAAAGTCATGGTTCGAGTCGTTTGAGGGCGCCGTCACTATCACCCCCCGTCCCGGCAGGGCGCGCAGGGCATGGAAATCAGGCGAAATAGCGCGGATCTCCTCTTCACTTGCCAGCTCCAGCAAGAACTTGGCCCCGACCGCCAAGGTCTGTCGTGGCTGGCAACCAAGCGCGGCAGCATAGGCGGGATCCAGCGTCAGTGGCGTCAACGCGATACGTGGAAAATCGAGCCAAATCCACTCCCCTTCGCGCCGGGCCAGCAGCTCACCACTACGGGTCTCGAAGCGGATAGTCTCGTGTGCAGCGACCGCTCCTGTCTGCCACAACACATGAGCAGCCGCCAAGGTGCCATGACCGCAGAGATCAACCTCGACTTTCGGCGTGAACCAGCGTAACTGGTAATGGGCCCTGCCAAGTTGCACCAGAAAGGCCGTCTCGGAGAGATTGAACTCGGCCGCCATCGCCAACTGGCTGGCATCAGGCAGGGCTGCTCCCAATACGACCACCGCGGGATTGCCACCAAGGGGCTGCTGACTGAACGCATTGACATGAAACAATCGGATATTCGACATGGCACTTCCTGTGTTATCAAGTGGCTCTCATTTAACGCTCTTTATACCACGCCCCTCTTTTGCTGCGGGAACAGGCGTACCTCTGCCCCTTTAATGCATTAATAGAATAAAGAAGACATTTTTATTCTTTGTTGTTATCCAACACGCCCTTTAATCTGGCCAAAAATCAGACCATGGAAGACGCGTGTGATGCAATTGAAGGATTCCCCATTCAACCTCTCCCCCCTCTCTGACGAGCAGCAACGTCAGCTGGGCCAGGTACTCTCGACCCTCAATACCCAGCAACTGGCCTGGGTGAGCGGATATCTCTACGGCCTCTCCCAGAGTGGTCACCAGAACGTTGCTGCCAGCGCCGCCGTGGCTGCGCCCAGCGGCAGCCTGACCATTCTCTACGGCTCCCAGACCGGCAACGCCAAAGGCGTCGCTACTGCCATCAAGGCGCAGGCCGAAGCCCGTGGTCTACCGGCCACCCTAGCGTCGATGGCCGACTACAAACCCAAGCAGCTCAAGAAAGAAAGCCATCTGCTGGTGGTAGTGAGCACTTACGGGGAGGGTGAACCGCCGGAGAGCGCAGTCGATCTGTTCGAGCAGCTTAAAAAAGGCAAGATCGGCAAGCTGGACGGCCTCAAGTTCGCGGTGCTGGGGCTGGGTGACAGCTCCTACGAATTTTTCTGCCAGACCGGCAAAGATTTTGACAACTTCCTCGCCACCGCTGGAGCCGAGCGCATTTATGAGCTCGCGAGCCTCGATGTGGATTATCAGGATGCAGCCAAGTCGTGGGGCGAACAAGCGCTCAACGCCATTGCCACGACCCTCTCTACCGGTGCTGCCAGCAACAGCGTAGCCAGCGCGGTGCAGCAGGCGGTTGGCCACAGCCAGTACAGCAAGGAGAACCCCTTCCCTGCCCGCCTGTCGGTCAATCAGAAGATCACAGGCCGGGATTCCACCAAGGATATCCGCCATATCGAAATCAATCTGGCCGACTCCGGCCTCACCTATCAGCCGGGGGATGCCCTCGGTGTCTGGTTCGACAATGACGCCGAACTGGTGGGCGAAGTGCTGGCCCTGACCGGCCTCTCTGGCGATGAAGCCACGGCTCACGGCACCTTGCACGCCGCACTGACCGGTCACTTCGAACTGACCCGGCTGCACGGCGGCTTTATCACAGGGCTCGCTGACATATCGGACAACGCGGCGCTGAAAGACTTGGCCGGTGACCAGGCCCAGGTCAATGCACTGGTCGCCTCTGCCCAAGTGGTGGATGTGCTGAAACGCTTCCCGACCGCGCTCACGGCCGAGCAGCTGGTTGGCCTGCTGCGACCCCTCACCCCGCGCCTCTACTCCATCGCCTCCGCCCAGAGCGAAGTGGAAGAGGAGGTGCACCTGACCGTCGGCGTGGTGCGCTACCCGCAGGAAGATGGCACAGTGCGCTCTGGCGCCGCCTCCTCCTATCTGGCGGATCGGCTGATTGAGGATGGCGAGGTACGGGTATTCGTCGAGCACAACGACAACTTCCGCCTGCCGCAAAACCCCGACACCCCCGTCATCATGGTGGGCCCGGGCACCGGCATCGCCCCGTTCCGCGCCTTTATGCAGGAGCGGGAAGCCCAAGGTGCCGAGGGCAAGAACTGGCTCTTCTTCGGCAACCCCCACTTTACCCAGGATTTCCTCTATCAGGTGGAGTGGCAGCGTTATGTGAAATCGGGGCTGCTGTCGAAGATCTCCCTAGCCTTCAGCCGGGATCAGGCCAACAAGATTTATGTGCAGGATCGCCTGCGTGAAGCGGGCCAGGAGCTCTACCTGTGGCTGGAAGCAGGTGCTCACTTCTATGTGTGTGGCGACGCCAACAAGATGGCCAAGGATGTGCAGGAGGCCCTGCTGGAAGTGATTGCCGAACACGGCCACAAGAGCCGTGAGGAAGCAGAAGAGTATTTGAGCGAATTGCGTCGTGCCAAACGTTATCAAAGGGATGTCTATTGATGAGCAAACAACCTCTTTCTCACCCAAAAGCGGGACCGGTCGAAGGGCCGCTGGCCGACAACGAGCGCCTCAAGCGCGAGAGCAACTTCCTGCGCGGCACCATTGAGCAGGATCTGCAGGACCCGCTCACCGGCGGCTTCAACGGCGACAACTTCCAGCTTATCCGCTTTCACGGCATGTATCAGCAGGATGACCGTGACATCCGCCCGGAGCGCGCCGCCCAGAAGCTGGAGCCGCAGCACAACGTCATGTTGCGTGCCCGCCTGCCGGGTGGGATCATCACCCCGGCCCAGTGGCAGATCATCGACAAGTTCGCCGAAGAGCACAGCCTCTACGGCAGCATCCGCCTGACCACCCGTCAGACCTTCCAGTTCCACGGGGTATTGAAGCGCGACATCAAGCTGATGCACCAGACCCTTCACAGCACCGGCATCGACTCCATCGCCACCGCCGGCGACGTGAACCGCAACGTGCTATGCACCAGCAACCCGGTGGAGTCCGAGCTGCATCAGGAAGCCTACGAGTGGGCCAAGAAGATCTCCGAGCATCTGCTGCCCAAGACCCGCGCCTACGTGGAAATCTGGCTGGACGGTGAAAAACTGGGGCAGGATGAGGAGCCGATCCTGGGTTCCAACTACCTGCCGCGCAAATTCAAGACGACCGTGGTGATCCCGCCCCACAACGACGTGGATATCCACGCCAACGATCTCAACTTCGTGGCGATTGCCGAACACGGCAAGCTGGTAGGCTTCAACGTGCTGGTGGGCGGCGGCCTGGCCATGACCCACGGCGACACCAGCACCTACCCGCGCAAGGCGAGCGATTTTGGCTTTATTCCGCTCTCTCACGTGCTGGAGGTGGCCGCCGCCGTCGTCAGCACCCAGCGCGACTGGGGTAACCGGGTTAACCGCAAGAACGCCAAGACCAAGTACACCCTAGAGCGTGTCGGCGTCGAAGCGTTCAAGGCCGAGGTGGAGAGCCGAGCTGGCATCCAGTTCGGACCGGTTCGCCCCTATGAGTTCACCAGCCGGGGCGATCGCTTCGGTTGGGTCGAGGGGATCGACGGCAAGCACCACCTCACCCTGTTTATCGAGAATGGCCGCCTGCTGGACTTCCCGGGCAAGCCGCTCAAAACCGGCATGCTGGAGATCGCCAAGGTGCATCAGGGGGATTTTCGCCTGACCGCTAACCAGAACCTGATCATCGCCGGGGTACCTGCCAGCGAGAAGGCCCGCATCGAGGGGCTGGCGCGCCAGTACGGCCTGCTGGATGACGGCGTGAGCGAGCAGCGCAAGCAGTCCATGGCTTGTGTGGCCCTGCCCACCTGCCCGCTGGCGATGGCCGAGGCGGAGCGCATGCTGCCAGCGTTTGTCACCGACATCGAGGGCTTGCTCACCAAGCACGGCCTGGCGGATGACGCCATCATCTTCCGGGTCACCGGCTGCCCCAACGGCTGCGGCCGCGCCATGCTGGCGGAAGTGGGTCTGGTGGGCAAGGCGCCCGGCCGCTACAACCTCCATCTGGGGGGCAATCTGGAGGGGACCCGCATTCCGCGCCTCTATCAGGAGAACATCACCGAGCCGCAGATTTTGGCCGAACTCGACGTGCTTATCGGCCGCTGGGCCAAAGATCGCCACGCTGGCGAGTGCTTCGGTGACTTCGTCATTCGCGCCGGCATCATAGCCCCGGTCATCGACTCCGCGAGGGACTTCTATGCCGCTTAATCAGCCGCTTAATGTCACTGAAGATGGCCGCCTTGACCTGCAGGCACTGCTGACCCTCGGCCGTGAAGAGCAGGCCGAGGCACTGGCCCCCCTCAACCGGGAGCTGGATACCATGAGTGCCCCCGAGCGGGTGCGCTGGGCACTGGCCAATCTGCCGGGGGAGCATGTGCTCTCATCCAGCTTCGGCATTCAGGCGGCACTGATGCTCCATCTGGTGAGCCACGAGCGGGCCGACGTGCCGGTGGTGCTGACCGATACCGGTTATCTCTTCCCCGAGACCTACCGCTTTATCGACGAGCTGACCGAGCGCCTCGCACTCAACCTGAATATCTATCGGGCCGAGTTGTCACCGGCCTGGCAGGAGGCGCGATTTGGCCTCCTGTGGGAGCAGGGGGTAGAGGGGATCACCCGCTACAACCAGCTCAACAAGGTGGAGCCGATGGACCGTGCCCTGCGTGAGCTGGGGGCCCAGACCTGGTTCTCCGGCCTGCGCCGGGAGCAGTCCGGCAGCCGTGGCAAGCTGCCGGTGCTGGGCATCCAGCGCGGCCGCTTCAAGTTCCTGCCGGTGATCGACTGGAGCAACAAGGATGTCTTCTACTACTTCAAGGAGTTCGACCTCCCCTACCACCCGCTGTGGGAGCAGGGTTATCTCTCGGTGGGCGATATCCACACCACCGCCAAGTGGGAGCCGGGCATGAGCGAGGAGCAGACCCGCTTCTTCGGCCTCAAGCGCGAGTGCGGTTTGCACGAGGAAAATGGCGAGAACGACGGCTCAGGCATCTAATTCCATCTTGAAAACCCAACAGAACAACAAGGGCATCCGAAGATGCCCTTGTTGTTATTTGCAAATTAGCATTTGCCCGTCAGCGGCGCAGCCAGGTCTCGAAGCTATAAGGGTGCGGGTTCTTTTCATCGGCAGGGTGGCTCTCGCAATCAACGCGTTGCCAGTGGGCATCGTCAAAAGCGGGGAAACGGGTATCTCCCTCCACCGCCAGATCGATTTGCGTCAGATAGAGGCAATCCGCGCTCGGCAACATCTCGGCATAGAGATGACCACCACCGATCACCATCAACTCCTCCACCGAGCTGCCTGCCAACAGCGCCAGCGCCGCCTCGACGGAGCCCACCACCTCAATGCCCTCAGCCTGATAATCGGGATTGCGGCTGATCACCAGATTGCGCCGTCCGGGTAGCGGTCGACCGATGGATTCGAAGGTTTTGCGCCCCATCAATACCGGTTTACCGAGGGTGACACGCTTGAAGTGAGCCAGATCGGCAGGCAGATGCCAGGGCATCTGGTTGTCCTTGCCGATCACCCTATCGTGGGCCATGGCGGCAATCATGGAAATCTTCATGGGGCCTCTCACCGTCTGTCAGATTATGGGGCGGTTACGGTACACGACCAGAGAGGGGATCGCCAAACCGAAACTGAGGGCACCGACGATAAAGAGCGCCTTGAGGCCGTTCTCCACCGCACTCTGGATCAACTCCATGGTCACGCCATTGATGTTGAGCTCCACCACCGCAATCATGGTCTTGAACGCATAACTGCCCGGGATCATCGGAATGATGGAGGCAACGCTGAACACCGGACGCGGTGCCAGCAGACGGCGCGACCAGTAGACGCAGACAAAGCCGACCGTGGTCGCCGCCGCCAACGTCGCCCACTCGATGGGCATGCCGTAGTGGATCAGCAGGGTACGCAGGCTGTGGGCCAGCGCGCCGCCCATGGCGCAATATTTCAGCATCCGTGGTGGCACGTTGAACAGCATGGCAAACCCCACCGCCGGAATGGAGGACCAGAAGGCATCCTTGGCCAGTAGCCAGAGCAAATCCATCATACTTTCCACCCCCAGATACCGGTGACCGACATGGCCAAAATGATACCTATGGCGGCGCTGATGGTCAGCAGGGTCGCGGTTCCCCAGCGGGCCAGCCCCATGTTGAAGTAGCCCTTCACCATGTCGGAGACCGCATTGATCAGCGGAAAGCCCGGCACCAGCAGCAGCACGCTGGCCGCCATGGCGAGATAGGGCTGGTCACCCCAGTTGAAGAAGGTGGCGCTGGAGGAGAGCAAGGTGGCAATAAAGCCAGTGGCGGCAAAGTTGATGAGCGGGCTGTGGTGATGGCGGGCCATCAGCTGGCGCACCCGCATCGCGACGGCAGACGAGAAGCAGGTCACCAGGAAGATGGGCCAATCACCACCAAACAGCAGACTAAAGGCTCCACAGGAGAGCCCTACCATGGGCACCACCAGCCAGGGGTGATAATGGAAGGGGACAATGGCCTCGAGGCGCTGGCGCACTTCCCGTGCGCCGATCAGCTCTTTCTCCGCCATGATGCAGATCCGCTGGATTTCGCACACCACCTGCATGTTGATGCCATGTTCACGCACCCGCCGGGTAGTGGTGACACAGCTGCCCTGATAGAGACTGGTGAGCACAATGGCGCTCGACGAGATAGCCATTTCGACACTCTCCAACCCCAGCGCCATCCCCAGTCGCACCGTGGTCTGTTCGATGATCCGGCTCTCCGCCCCGAACTGGGCCAACAACTGACCCACCTTGACGATAATGCGGGTGATCTCTGTCTGTTGCTCCCGCGACAACACCCGTCTTGGTGTGATACTTCTCATAATCCCTTCGAGTCGTAGCAATAAAAATTTCGGCCATATTAGCCTAACTTTTACCGTTATTCATCCACCTCAATCACAACCTGACTAATAATTTATTACAAGAAGGAGAAAAGAGATTACATCACAAATACATTACGACTAACATTAAAAACCATAACAATCAGGTCGTCAGCAATTCCCTTTATTATGACCTCACCGATTTGGCTGAAATATCAACCAAGGAGTTTCTTGCAGATTATTTACGACGTCGATAGTCCGCCAGACGGATTATTTTACCACTGCCATCGTTTTCAGGCGGAGGCTCTCCCTCTTCTCTGAACTGGATCATTTCGCTGCGCATCAGATAAAAGGATTCCCGCATCATGTTGGCAATCCGGATACAGCTGTCTAGATTGTTTTTAGCCAGCCGACGCTGACCATCAATCTTGAACTGCAATCCGCGCAGACGGCGCTGCTGATCGGGGCTCGCACGGGCCATCAACTGGTCGATCTGCTGCTCCAGGATCGCATCCAGCCGGGAAGGCTCTCTCGCGGCCAACTCCTTCAGGGTGTCAAAATCAGGCAACTCCATATGCCCTCCTCGGCGACTCTTGCTGGCTCCACAACTTGAGGAATCAGCCATATAAAACTTTATATACGACCGAGCGGCAAAGAGCTCACCACACCACTCAGGTAATCGTTATTAAAATGGCAACCATGATGAAAATCATCCATTGAAATAACATGCAGAAACAAACATTTGCTTAAAAAAGAAAGAGCATGCAAAACACTTAGACATTTTAGGCTGCTTTTTTATGTTTTTTATTTCCAATAAAAGCCGGGATAAATTAATTTTGCTTCATTCGACTCTTTATCATCCATAAAATGACCAGTAGCTCCTTCCGACGGTTTAACATATCTCACTGATTATGTTATTTTAATTGCCACTTTTATCGGACATTCAAGAGCAGACCATGAGCAAGGCAAAAATCGGTATCGTCACCGTCAGCGATCGCGCCAGCGCGGGTATCTATGAAGACCTCTCCGGCAAGGCCATCATCGACACCCTGAACGCCTATCTGACATCGGAGTGGGAACCTGTCTATCAGGTGATCCCCGATGAACAGGATCAGATTGAAGCGACCCTGATCCGGCTGGCGGATGAAGAGCAGTGTTGTCTCATCGTCACCACAGGCGGCACCGGCCCGGCCAAGCGGGATGTCACGCCGGAAGCGACCGAAGCGGTGTGTGATCGCATGATGCCGGGCTTTGGCGAGCTGATGCGGGCCGAATCCCTCAAGTTTGTGCCGACCGCCATTCTGTCGCGCCAGACAGCCGGACTGCGCGACGACACCCTGATCGTCAATCTGCCGGGCAAGCCCAAATCGATCCGCGAGTGTCTGGATGCAGTATTCCCCGCCATCCCCTACTGCATCGATTTGATGGAAGGGCCGTATCTCGAGTGCGATGAAACTGTCATCAAGCCATTTCGGCCGAAAAAATAGCAAAGCCGACCATAAAAAATAATGGCGAGCCACGGCTCGCCATTATTTTTAGCTCATCTGTTCGTGCAGACAAAATGCATCGATTATTTACGGCCGAATACTTTTACGCCCGCTTTGCTGCGCTCAGAATTACCGTACACTTCGATCTTTTTCACACAACGACGCGAACCCAGTGATTTCCACTCGGTCTCTTTATCACTGCTCATCTCCCGATCGAAGCGAATGGTTTTGGTACGATCACCACCATAGGTCACCACCACCCGATCCAGGGTCAAATCACGTTCCGCCTTCACCTTGATATATTTGGTCTGACGGCAAATCACCAAAGGAATTGTCGCACCATGATCACCGGCCCCCAGCAAAATAGTCCGCCCCAGCGTGAACTGATCATCGCCAGCATGGCTGGCTGACGCCACCACCAGCAAGACACCACCCAGCAGGGTGCGCGCGGAAAAACGGGAATTCCAGATAGACATCAGGGACATAACACCTCCAATAAAAAACGGAGTGCAATAATACGGGCCGAACCATAACGGAAGCTGTACCCGAACGCGCATTTGCGGCGAAAGAGGGGCGATTGCCTGAGAAAATGGAGGAATTTGCCGGTAAAAATGTGAAGGGCCGCATATTGCGGCCCTGACTGCATATGAGCGCTCAACGCTCCATGATCTGGGTCACATCTTCTTTATTGATCATCACCTCACGCCCTTCATGATCGTAATAGCGATACATACCGGTACTCTCGTCCAGCTTGGGCTTGCTCTCTGTGGTGATCATCTTGCCATCCTTGGTGCTCATGATGTATTGGGAGCTGCATGCTACCAGCCCCAGGGCGCACACCAGGATCATCATCAGTTTTTTCATAGGCGCACTCTTCTCCTTTCACCCTCACCACGAGGGTGTCATATCCAGCCTACTCCAATCCGGCAGGCAGTCGGAAACTTGCACAATAAAGTGAGATCACCATCAAAAATCAGTTACTTGCGACCACCCGGTTTGCCACTGCTACCGGTACCGGAACCACAGCCAAGTGCCAGCCGATCTGCCGCGGCTCTGGCCTGCACCAGACCATAGCCATAGCTGTTGTCCCGTCCGACAGCCCCCAGATCCTGGGCACTGCTGCGCAGGGTCTGGCGCAGTTGATCATTGCTGCACTCCAGCCGCTGTGACCAGGCCAGGGTGGCGACCCCGACCACATGAGGGGTCGCCATCGAGGTACCGCTGTAGCTGGCGTAACCACTCGGCACGGTCGACAGCACAGCAACACCGGGGGCCGCCAGCTCCACCTGATCGTTGCGTTGCGAGAAATAAGCCAACTGCTTGCTGCTATCGATAGCAGCCACGCTCACCACACTGCTGTAAGAGGCGGGATAGGACTTGCTGGTGTTGCCCGCATTGCCCGCCGCCGCCACACTCAACACATTCTGGCTGTAAGCCTGATTGAACGCCTGCTCTTCCGTCTTGCTGGGCACATTGCCCCCTAGGCTCATGTTGATGACCATGCGAGTAAAGCCACGACTGCTCATCCCCTGCTTGCAGGCATTGAGGGCCCCCACCAGGTTGGAGGTATAAGCCCAGCCGTTGGCGCCAAACACCTTGATGATGTGCAGCGGAACACTCTGATTCGGCAAGACACCGACCACGCCCATGTCGTTCCCCCCAATGGCGGCTATGGTGCCTGCCACGTGGGTGCCGTGACCGTTTTCGTCACTGCTCCAGCTGCCAGTACCAGCGTTGTCACTACCCTGCACCTGCGCCCCATGGGGCAGATCCGGGTGATTGCCGCTATAGCCAGAGTCAATGATGCACACCAGCACCTCTCCGGCCATACCATCGCTCAGTTGTGGCGCCTGTACCATGGGAATGCCATAAGGCAGGGTCTCGGCACTGGCATAACGCTTGGCATCCGGCTCCACCCACAGCACGTTGGGGTTGCGCGCCAGCGCTGTCGCTGCAGCAGCTGGCAACCAGAGCGCCAGCGCATGCTGCTCGGGCAGTTGCAGGGCCAGCTCGCCCCCCATCCCTTTGCTTTGGGCCAGCACAGCGGCCTCCGCCCCCGGCTTGAGTTGCACCAGATAACGAGCCCGTTCGGCAGCCATTACCCCCTGTGCCAGTACGCCTGCCACCAGCAGGCCTGTCCATATCCGTCTCATCAGCCACTCCTTCCATCGACCTGATAGCCACCAGCAAAGTGTAGTGGCAGGCTGGCGCAGGTCCGAGCGGATACAAAAAGGCCGGACATCTGTCCGGCCTCTTCTTTCAAGCGCAAGAGCGCAATCATGACTTGGCGGGCTGGCGCTCACCGGTCACGGTCGGGTTCTTGGGATCGGAACTCCACTCATACCAACCGCCGTCGTAGACGCTGATCCGTTTCCAGTCCATCAGCCAGGCGTAGAAGAAGGCCTCGGAGGCGCGCCAGCCGGTACCGCAGTAGAATGCGGCCTGCTGAGTTGGCTCGATGTTCCACTGGTCCCACATGGCGAGGATCTCGCGGGCCGGCTTCATGGTGCCGTCCGGGTTGTGGAAGTCGCTCATGCTGTTGGCATCCACCCCACCGTGACCCCACTTGGCCCCCGGAATATCGCCCTTCGGCTTGATGTAGCTGTAACCTGAGGTGTTGCCGACAAACTCGTCCCAGGTACGCACACTGACCAGTGCGCTATCGGGCTGCTTGAGCAGCTCTTTCGCCTGACTTAGCGTGGTGTAGTACTCGGGGTGAGCGGGAATGGCCACGCCAAACTCCTTCACCGGCTCATATTTGTTGGGCAGGCCGGTTTCGGTGCGCAGGTGCTGGATAAACCAGGCATCCAGGCCACCGTCCAGCAGGCGTACATCTTCCACCCCCGCATACATCATCAGATGCGCGGCACGGGCGGCCGCCATGGTGTTGCGACCATAGAGGATGACGGTGGTGTCGTGACGGATGCCGTTATCCAGCAGCAGCTTCTTGAGTGCTTCGTCAGAGACCTTGTTCCACAGCGGCTCCTCTTCGAGGCTGTTGGTATCGATATAACCGGCCCCCGGGATGTGGCTGATGAGGTAGGCTTTGGGTGAACCCCAATCCACTTCAAACAGCTTCCAGTCCCCCTTGGGCGCCGCGGCAACCGGCTTGCCCTCTTGCAGGTCCGCCAACCAGCGCGGATAGACCAGCTGCTGCCAGCGTGCCAGCGACTCGCGCGGTGCGGCTTGCCACCCTTGCAGCTCGAACAGCTGCTTGATCCCTTGCTTGCGCAGCAAACGGGCCACCTCGGCCACTTCGCGGGACGCACCGTAGAGGGCAACCGGACGATCGGCCTTCAGCCCCTTGATCTCGAGCGCCTTTGGCCACTCTTCATCGCTGTATTTCCACTCGGCAGAGAGGTTCTCGGCACCCGCCACATGGCCGCCCTGCTTCTCCCCTTCCATCGGCCACCCCTGATAGAAGTAGCTGGCGCGGGTATCCAGGATGACCGCCCGTTTGGCCTTGGCATCGGCCAGCGAAAGCGGTGGCAACTCCCCAGCCACGGCGGGCAGGGCACACCAGAGCAGTAAGGTCGCCAGCGCGGCCTGCAGGAAGCGAAGATGTCGTTTCATGGTGATTTCTCGATTCATAGTGAACAAGGTTAAAAAATGGAGCGACCCAGCCGCTCGGCCAGCAGCTCCAGCGCCGCCGTGCCCGCCAGCGAGTTACCGGCTTTGTTGAGCTCGGGCGACCAGACACAGACGCAGAGCTCGCCCGGGATCAGGGCGATGATACCGCCGCCGACACCCGATTTGCCCGGCATGCCGACCCGATAGGCAAAATCGCCCGCCTCGTCATAAAGGCCGCAGGTGGCGAGCAGGGCGTTGACCTGCTTGGTGGTGCGGGCTGGCAACAGTGGCACGCTCTCGCCCAGTGGCACACCACGGTTGGCCAGATAGATGAATGCCCGCGCCAGATCGACGCAGCTCATGCGAATGGCACAGGCATTGAAGTAGCTTTGCAGCACCTTGTCCACTTCGTTTTCGAAGTTGCCATAGGCCTTCATCAGATAGGCGATGGCGGCGTTGCGGGCAGAGTGCTGATATTCGGAGCGGGCGACCACCTGATCCGCCATGATGGCCGGATTGCCGGAAAGACGGCGTACCAGCTCGAGGGTACGCTGACGGGGCGCAGTGAGGCGGGTCTCCAGCAGATCGCTCACTACCAGCGCCCCGGCATTGATAAAGGGGTTGCGGGGGATCCCCTGCTCGAACTCGAGCTGAACCAGCGAGTTGAAGGGCTGGCCGGAGGGCTCCTTGCCAACCCGGGCCCAAATCTCCTCCTCCTGATAGAGGGTGAGTGCCAGGGTCAGGCTCAGGGCCTTGGAGATACTCTGGATGGAGAAGGGTTCAAAAGCGTCACCGGCGGTGAACAGCTCCCCCTCGACGGTACAGACTGCGATACCAAGCCGATCGGCCGGTACCTGAGCCAGTGCCGGAATGTAGTCGGCCACCTTGCCTTGTCCCAGCAACGGGCGCACCTCTTCAAGGATGCTGGCCAGTAATTCGGATGACAACACCATAAGCAATAAGCGATTCCATGACTAAAACAGCGGTGGAGATCCCATCCCCACTGACAAAAATCCCGCCAGCGGCGGGATTTTTCAGTTACCCACAACAAGGCGCCAGATGCGGCAGCCTTGTATCAGGCCGGTTCACCGTACCAGAGGTCGAACAGCTCGGTAACGACCACGGCTTCCATCCCCTTGCCTTCCAGCCAGGATTTGACGGCAGCGCGGTCTTCTTCGGTACACTTGCCCAGTTGCTGGGTGCAGATCATCCCTTCCCAGGCCAGGTGACCGGAGCCGGCAAAAGCCAGTTTACGGGGTTCAACAACCTCATCGATCATCGCATCGACTACCGCATCGATGGTCTCTTCGGCAGTGCCGACCGGGAAGTTGAAACTGATGTCGAAACCCATTTCCTGGAATTCATCGACGCGCAGTTTCTTGCGCAGGCGGCGGCTACGATTGGCCATGATAGCTCCTCAAGTTAGTTGATACGCTAGGTGTGTTGAGACGTGCCAGCTTAGCTGACACGCTTGAAAATCAGATCCCAAACCCCGTGGCCGAGACGGTGGCCACGTTGTTCAAATTTGGTCAGCGGACGCCAGTCCGGACGAGGCACCCAGTTGCCGGTGGCAGAGGTATTCTCGTAACCCTCGGCGGCGCTCATCACTTCCAGCATGTGCTCGGCATAGTTTTCCCAGTCGGTCGCCATGTGGAACATGCCACCGATGGCCAGCTTCTGGCGAATATCCTGGGCAAACGCAGGCTGTACGATGCGACGCTTGTGGTGACGGCTCTTGTGCCAGGGATCCGGGAAGAAGAGCTGCAGGCAGGAGAGTGAGCCGTTCGGGATCATGTGCTCCAGCACCTCGACCGCATCGTGGCAGATCACCTTCAGATTGGTGACGCCCGCTTCCTGAGCGGTACCCAGACAGGCGCCCACGCCCGGGGAGTGCACTTCAATGCCGATGAAGTTTTTCTCGGGGGCATTCTTGGCCATCTCCACCAGAGAGGCGCCCATGCCAAAGCCGATCTCCAGCACCACAGGTGCTTCACGGCCAAACAGTGCGACCAGATCGAGCTGCTTTGGCTCGAAATCGATGCCCATGACCGGCCAGAGCTCTTCCAGGGCCTTCTCCTGCCCTTTGGTCAGGCGGCCTTCGCGACGGACAAAGCTGCGGATCTTGCGCATGAACTTGCCGTCTTCGTTAAATACATCTTGGGTCACAGGCATAATGGTCTCGTTATTTCATCAATCCGGGTAATACATCTTGTGTCCGATCCCTAGCGGGACCGCTCGCGGCTCGGCATTTCATCGACCCGCGAAAACAGGGGAGCGAATTATCCCAAGATAGGCCCAAGGCGCAAGTGTTTCGCGAAACAAATCCCTCATCTCTCTCCATTTCATTGACAACAGTTGACAAATGCCGATCCGTTCACAGAATCGGTCACGCGTCGAGTACATGCTGCCTGCGCAAATAAAACCATACACAACAAAGGATTGCAGTATGAAATACAGAGCATTGGCGTTTGCCATCACCACTTTGCTTGCGGGATGCGACACATCAACAAATGACTCACAAACCCCTGCTGCCGCCGAGCAGGCCTATGAGTATCTGGTGCAGTTGAGCTCAACCGCAGAAGGGATTGGCGCGCGCCCCACGGGGACAGAGGCAGAAACTCGTGCCGCGGCATGGATCCAGGACCATCTGACCGGTTGGGGCTACGATGTGCAACGCCAACCCTTCACCTACACCAAAAGCGGCGCCAGTAAAAACTCCCAAAACCTGATCGCTGAGCTCAAGGGCACAAGTGACAAGGTGATCCTGATCGGCGCCCACTACGACAGTACGGGCGACAAGAAAGGTTCTGAAGGAGCTACCGACAACGGCGCTGGCGTCGCAGCCCTGCTGGCAGTGGCTGAGGCGCTTAAAGGACAAACCTTGCCCTACACGGTTCGCTTTGCATTCTTCGGGGCGGAGGAAAACGGTCTCAACGGCTCCAAAGCCTATGCCGCCAGCCTCGACAGCACCGCCGTCGCCAAGCTGCTGGCGATGGTGAACTACGACACCATCGCCGGGGGCGACATCGTCTACGTCCACTCAGCCCACTCGGACGTCGCCGAATACAACTGCACAGATCCGAGCCGCTACAGCTTCGATCCCAAGGTGCGGGATCGCCTGCTTACCCTCTCCAAACAGACTGCGACCCCGTTTGCCATTCATCCCAGCTACAGCGGTTATCCGGAAGGGGAGACTGGCAGCTGGTCAGATCACGCTCCCTTTGCCTGCCTGGGGGTGCCGATCGCCTACGTTGAAGCGACCAACTTCACCATCAACGGCGCTGATGGCTATGACGGCTACTCCCAAAGCACCAATCCAGCGCTGTGGGACTGCTATGACGCCACCACCAAGAGCGCCTGCGATCGTGACAGCGAAACCCAGTGGGGAAAAATCTGGCACACCCAGTACGACCGCCTCGACAAGATGGCGGAACTATTCCCAGGCAGAGTAGAAAGCCAACTTGGCGCCAACACCGACCTGATGATCCGCTTCCTCAAGGAACCGGGTTTGTAAGGTCAGTTGCTTGTCCACAAAACAAGATCGCCCTAACTCATTTCAATTCATGGGAGCCACACGGGCAGGTAAAATTCGGGCAGGTGCCAAACCTGCCTTTTTTGGCGATTTTTGTGACAATCATTGCCTCATTTCTGAAATCTGATACAAACGGATAACCTGGCGGTCGAATGGAGCGACCGCCCACATGCCGAGAGAATTGTCTATGCAGCCGTTTTTTGCCCAGCGCTTCGAGAAGGTTGAACCTTCCTTTATCCGTGAAATCCTCAAAGTTGCCGCCAATCCGGAGATCATCTCCTTCGCTGGTGGCCTGCCCAATCCCCACCTGTTTCCGGTCAAGGCGATCGATCAGGCCTGTCAGGATGTGCTGCGCGAGCAAGGGGCTGCCGCCCTGCAATATGCGGCGACCGAAGGCTTCGCCCCGCTGCGCCAATATATTGCCGACCGCTATCTGACCCGCCACGGCATGCAGGTCAATCCGGACAACATCCTCATCACCAGCGGCTCCCAGCAGGCGCTGGATCTGCTGGGCAAGGTGCTGATCGACGAGGGTCAGGATCTCATCATCGAAGAGCCGGGTTACCTTGGCGCCATTCAGGCTTTCTCTGTCTATCAACCCACCTTCAAGCCGATCACCCTTGAAGAAGAGGGTCTGGATCTGGCGGCGCTGGATGCGCTGCTGGCAAGCGGATCCAATGCCAAGCTGCTCTACGGCGTGCCCAACTTCCAGAACCCGAGCGGTGTCTCCTACAACCGTGCCAACCGCGAGGCACTGGCCGAGCGACTGGTGCGCCACGAGCTGTTGATGGTGGAAGATGATCCCTACGGCGAGCTGCGCTTCGAAGGGGAGCATCTGCCCCCCATTGCCAAGCTGGCGCCAAACAATACCGTGCTGCTCGGCTCGTTTTCCAAAACCGTGGTGCCCGCCTTCCGTCTGGGCTGGATGCTGGTGCCGGAGTGGCTGCGCAAGAAGGTGACCATCGCCAAGCAGGCCACCGATCTGCACAGCAACGCCTTCAGCCAGCAGGTGCTGCACCGCTTCCTGACCGACAATTCACTGGATGCCCATCTGGAGAAGATCAAGGAGGTCTATGGTCGCCAGCGTGCTGCCATGGAGGCTGCACTGGCCCGTCACTGCCCGCCCGGCGTCAGCTACACCAGACCGGAAGGGGGCATGTTCCTCTGGCTGACTCTGCCAGCCCACATCAGCGCCATGGCCCTGTTTGATGAGGCGATCAAGGAGAAGGTAGCCTTCGTGCCCGGCGCCCCCTTCTATGTACGCCCCGAAATCAAGAACACCCTGCGCCTGAGCTTCTCCTGCGTCGATGAGGCGACCATCGAGGAGGGGGTCAAGCGGCTGGCCCGCGCCCTCCAGCGGATGCTCTGAACGCCCAAGCCAAACCGTATTAACAAAAAACCAGCGAGCGCTCGCTGGTTTTTTTTATGCTCCCCATTCACCCGTTCAGCCAAACAGGGTCTTGCAAAACTGCTTCATCGGAATGGGGCGGCCGTAGCGATATCCTTGCAGATAGTCAACGTGGCGAGCCCGCAGGTAGTCCGCCTGCGACTGCTTCTCGACCCCCTCCGCGATCAGGATCAATTCAAGTCGCTTCGCCAGATCAATCACGTTTTCAACGATATGGCTGGAGAGTGCATCCGTACCGATCATCTCTACAAAGCTACGGTCAATCTTGATTGCATCGACCTGAAAGTGCTGCAGATAGGTCAGACTGGAGTGACCGGTGCCAAAGTCATCGATAGCGATCAACACGCCCAGTTTGCGCAACTCGGCAAACATCCGGGCGGTTGTCTCATCAGCCACCAGCAGCTCCCGCTCCGTCAGCTCCAACCCCAAATCAACGGGATTGTCCTTAAACGCGTCGAGAAAGGCCTTGCAGTCAGCCAACAGGTCGAGATCCTGGAAGTGCTTGGCGCTGATATTGAAGCAAAAATGAAACTTTGCCGGCAGCTTGCGGGCATAAGGGGAGAAGTGGTCACGCACCTCGGCCATCAACAGGCTGGTCATGGGCACGATCAGGCCGCTATCTTCCGCCAGCGGGATAAAGCGATCCGGCGAGATCATCCCCTGCTTGGGATGCTGCCAGCGCATCAGCACCTCACAGCCACGCCACTGCTCATCCTCACCGGAGACCACCGGCTGCAGGTAGGGGATAAACTCCTCCTCGATCAACGCCCGCTTGAGCTCCTCCGCTGGTGAGCTGCTACGCCCCATCAGCCTGAAGGTGCCGAATCCAATCAGCAGCGCCAGCAGTGGAGAGAGGATCAAGGTATCTCTGGAGTAGCGCCATGCGTGGCTCAAGTAATCATGCACCGTGATCCGGGTGACGACCTGATAGGGGAAATCGGCCGAAGCGAGGGCAATATAACCCTCTTCTGCCGGAGAGGGCGCCGCCCCGAACTGACCTGAGCCAAACAGTGCCCTCTGCCCCACCACCAGAGCCATCGGGGAGTTCTTGCTGGAGATCTCCAGGGTATTGCGCAGGTAGTAGCCATCCACACCGATCAGCACACTCCCCTTGTCCGTTTCGTGGCGCAGCACGATCAGGGGGCGATCCGGTGTGACCTCATTGCCTGGCAGCAGTTGCAGCCTGCCATCCACATAACTGTCAGGGTTGAAGGGGCCATCGTAGTCACCATAGAGCGAGGTGCAATAGATACGATTTCCTATAGCCAGATTGGCAGAGCGGACATCAGGCACAGTGGCCACCTGTTCGCGCAGCAGTTGTGCCGCCTCCTTGCAGGGGTGACCAAGCATCCCCTCCACATTGATGGCCGCTTGCCGGGCATGGCCGATGGAGCGATCAAACATCATCCGGGCATGCTGCAAGCGTGAATCAGAATCATGCTCTATCTCGGTCACTGTCTGCCAGATAACGGCAACAACCCCCAGCAGCAGGATCCCGCCCCCCATCAGTAGTGCCACCAGAATCCTCGAGTAAAGCTGGCGAAGTTTCAAACGACGAAATGGCATGGCGGCCTCTTTGATGCTCGGATGGTGGGTGACAGCCCCGGTGGACAGGCGAAAGGGTCGCCATAATAGCGATTGAACAACAAATGTCCACCCGACAAAAATCAATCAATTCAAACTATTGTTCAACAATATGTCGCAAGAAGAGGATAGAGTTAACATCAGTCGAATGAACAAAACGTGTCAAACTCGTCCACTTGTTGAAGGAGGACGACGCCATTAGAGTAGAGCAAACGGCAGCAGGAGCGTGCAACGATGAAGATTCTGATTACCGGAGGAACCGGCTTTATCGGCCGCAAGCTGGTTGCCCATCTCAAGGTCAATCACGAGGTCGTGGTATTGAGCAGGCAGGGGAGCCGCGCCTACTCCCTGCTCGGTCACGATATCAAGGTATTGGATAACCTTGACCGGCTCGATGACCTCAATGACGTGGACGCAGTGATCAATCTGGCGGGTGAACCCATCGCCGCCGGACGCTGGAGCGAATCGCGTAAACAGCTGCTCTGCGACAGCCGCTGGCTGCTGACCGAGCAGCTGGTTGATCTCATCAAGCTCTCCACAACGCCGCCCAAGGTGCTGATCAACGCCTCCGCCATCGGCTGGTATGGCAGACAGGGCACCGAAACCCTCGACGAGCAGTGCCGCTCTCCCAACGACGAGTTCACCCACCAACTCTGCCAACAGTGGGAGACCCTGGCACTGGAAGCACAAAGCAAGCAGACCCGGGTCTGTATCGTGCGGATCGGGCTGGTGCTCGGCATGGATGGGGGAGCGCTACCCAAAATGCTCCCCCCATACCGACTCGGACTCGGCGGCCCCATGGGGTCGGGCAGCCAGATGATGAGCTGGATCCATGTGCAGGATCTGGTGCGCGCCATCCTGTTCATACTGGAGCACGAAGAGTGCAGCGGCATCTTCAACGGCACTGCGCCCCATCCGGTCAGCAACCGGGAGTTCAGCCAGACCCTTGCCACCACGCTGCACCGTCCACACCTCTTCTTCGTCCCGGCGCCGCTGTTGCAACTGGTGATGGGGGAGGCGGCAGATCTGCTGCTGACCGGACAAAAGGTGATACCAGTTCGGCTACAACAGGCCGGTTTCCACTTCAGCTATCCCGAGCTGCCGAGTGCCCTCGCCAATCTGCTGCGCGAGCCCCGCTAACTCACACCTGTTCGCTGCGTCCACTCGTCAGCACCTCGCATAGCAAGCAGCCCGACCAAGGCCGGGCTGCTTGCTTATTGCGGCTGCGCTATTGCACCTTGTGTGTATCGGCTCGCGCTGGCCGGATTACAACAGTCCCTGACCCAGCCCCCGCAGCCGATCGCTCAGGGTGCCAGCCAGCAGCTGGCGCTGCATCCCCTGCCCCGCCAGCGTCACCAACAGCGCCCCCAGAGTCGGCAGGCCAAGCCAGATGGCCCAGTGGAACTGCCACACCCCCTCGAACCACCACCACTGCAGGCCAAAGGAGCAGAGCTCCACCACCATGGCGGCGCAGAGCCCCGCCAGCGCACCACTGGCCACCAGCTCCCAACGCAGCATCTTTTTCAGCAGTTCGCTGCTGGCACCCAGGGTGCGCATCAGCAGCAGTTCGCGCCGACGCTGAGCCATGCTGGCTTGGGTCTGGGTCAGCAGCACCAGCAGCGCGGCCACTGTCACCAGCCCCAGCATCAGCGCCAGTGCACGGCTCACCTGCTCCGATACCTGAGTGAGCCGCGCAATCAGGTCATCCACATCGATAAGACTCACCGTGGGGTGGCGGCGGATCAACTCCACCTCGGCAGTGCGCCCCGCCTCGGGCAGCCGGTAGCTGCCAAGCCAGGTACGGGAGAAGGGTGCCAGCAGATCCTCGGAGAAGATCATGTAGAAGTTGGGGCGCATATTGTCCCACTTGATGCTGCGCAGACTGGTGACCCTGGCGCCGAAGCTGCGCCCCTCGATGGTAAAGGCGAGCATGTCCCCCAGCTTGATATCGAGCCGCTTGGCCAACTCGCTATCCACCGACACCTCGCCGGACCCGGCAAGCCACTTCCCGGCCACCAGCTTGTTGTCGGTTGGCAGGGTAGCCGTGGTGGTGAAGTTGAGCTCCCGATCTACCCCCTCGCGGCCACTGCTGGCCCCCTCGCCCACCGCCTCACCGGCAATATGGGTCAGCCTGCCGCGCACCATGGGATAGAAATCGGAGGTGGTGGCCCCGGCCGCCGCCAGTTCGCTCAGGATCCCCTCCCGTTCGTTCTCGGTCACATTGACCAGAAAACGGTTGGGTGCATCAACGGGGAGACGGGCCGAAAACTCATCCAGCAGATCGACCCTGGCCGCCCAGAGCAAGCCAAAAAGCATCAATGCCAGCGCAAAGCCCGCCAACTGAAACAGGCCGCTGCTGCGCTCGCGCGACAGGTGGGCCAGAGCCAGCCGCAAGGCATGAGGCCCGTTCACTCTTGCTCCCAGCCGCAACATCAGCGCCGCCAGCAGGGCCAGCAGCCCCATCAGCAAGCCCATACCACCGACCAGACCCAGCGCCAGCCGCACATCGGCGGTAAAGCCCCAGACCAGCGCAAACAGCCCGAGCAGACCGACCGGCAGGGCCAGCCAGGGGGGAATCCCCGCCTCCAGCTCGCGACGCAACACCCGTAGCGGCGGCACCTTCAGCAGCCGCAAGAAGGGCACAAAAGCGAGCAGCAGGGTGATAAAGAGCGCCACTGCCACGCCCAGCACAAAGGGGCGCCAAGAGGGGGGCGGCAGATCCGGCGGCAGCAGGTCCCCCAGCAGTTGCAAGGTGATCCACTGCATGGCAGTGCCCGCCACCAGACCCAGCAACGCGCCGATCAGCGTCAACGACAGCAGCAGGGTTCCCATCAGTTGCCAGAGCGAGCGACGGGATGCCCCCAGGGTTTTGAGCAGCGCCACCATATTGGTCTGGCGCTCGGCAAAGTGGCGCACAGCGATCCCCATCGCCAACGCCCCCAGCAATACCCCGCTTAGGGAAGCAAGCCGGAAGAAACGCTCGGCATTGGCCAGCGAGCGGCCGACACGGGATTCGCTGTCATCCGGTTTGATCCACTTCTGTCCGGCCTGCAACTGCGGCAATAGCCACTGTTCGTAACGAGCAAGCGACTCTCGCGGCCCCTTGAACAGATAGCGCCACTGCTGGCGGCTGCCGGGGAGCAGAGCGCCGGTCGCCTCGATATCAGCGCTATGGATCAGTGCACGCGGCGCCAGCAAGAAGGGGCTGAAACCCTGATCCGGTTCCTCGCCAAGCAGACCGGCCACCTTGAGCACCGTATTGCCCACCTCCAGCTCATCCCCCGTTTTGGCCTTAAGCAGCTGCATCACCCGGGCGGAGAGCCAGATCTCGCCGGGGGCCGGGGCGCGGGCAGGTTCCAGAGTGAGCTTGCCATAGAAGGGAAAACCATCGGGCACCGCCCGAATGGAGGCGAGCTGCAACGCATCGCCATGAAACAGCATGCTGTTGAAGCTGACGGTGATCTGCACCGCCAAGCCATCCTGTTTCGCTCGTTCCAGCCAACCATCCGGCAGGGCGGCGGCGGTGCGCAGCACCCGATCCGCTCCGATAAAGTCGCGGCCAGACGCCTTGAGTCCGGCATCGAGCCGATCCGCCACCAATGCCACACTCAAGACACACGCCACGCTAAGCGCAAGCGCCAGCACAAACCAGCGCAGCTCGCCGCTGAAACCTTCCCGACGCAGCAGTCGCCATCCCAATCGCCACGGCATCATCCCTTGCATCTCCCGCCTGACCCGCAGATCACCCCGTTACACCACATCATGGGCCACCTCGAGATCCAGTCTGCCCGCCGTCATGACCAGTTGCCGCTGGCAACGCTCGGCCAGCTGATGATCATGGGTCACTACCACTAGCGTGGTGCCGTGCTTGCGATTGAGTTCAAACAGCAGCTCGATCACCTTCTCGCCGGTCTTGCTGTCGAGGTTGCCGGTCGGCTCGTCTGCCAGCAGCAGGCTGGGACGGGTCATAAAGGCGCGAGCGATGGCCACTCGCTGCTGCTCGCCGCCAGAGAGCCGTGGCGGCAGATGGTGCAACCGCTCGCCAAGCCCGACAGCCGCCAACAGCTCGCGGGCTCTCGGCTCGCAGTGGCGCTCGCCACGCAGCTCGGCAGGCAGCATCACATTCTCCAGCGCAGTCATGGTCGGGAGCAGCAGAAACGACTGGAACACAAAACCGATCTGTTCGGCGCGCAATCGGGCCCGCCCCTCTTCATCCAGCTCGCCAAGGGATTTGCCGAGGATCTCGATCTCCCCCTGACTCGGCAGATCGAGTCCTGCCAGCAATCCCAGCAGGGTGGACTTGCCGGAGCCTGAGGCGCCGACCAGGGCCACCGTCTCGCCGCTATTGACTTGCAAATCGATCCCTTCAAGGATGGTGAGGCTTTCCTGGCCGAGGCGAACCGATTTGCCGAGGCCCTTGACGACAATAATGGGGGTTGAACTCATGCTCTGTATCCTTTGTTCCAATCCCTTGATGACAATCCATAGCGGGAGTTGAATTGATGGTGCGTATTCTGTTTGCCTTTTTGGTTGGCCTCGGCAGCCTGCTCTCGTCGGCTCAGGCCCAGACCCTGCTGGTGCTGGGAGACAGCCTGAGCGCCGGCTATCAGATGCAGGTTGAGCAGAGCTGGCCTGCCCTGCTCAACCAGAAATGGCAGGAAGAGGGGGGCAAACACACCCTGCTCAATGCCAGCATCAGCGGTGAAACGACACAAGGGGCGCTGGCCCGTCTGCCCGCTCTGCTGAAGGAGCACAAGCCGGACTGGCTTCTGATCGAACTGGGGGGCAACGATGGCCTGCGCGGCTTCGCGCCGACCATTACCCGCCAGAATCTGGCCAGCATGATCGCGCTCGCCAAGGAGCAGCAGACCCGTGTGGTGTTGACCCAAATCCAGCTGCCCCGCAACTACGGTGCCCGCTATCTGCGCCAGTTCGAACAGATCTTTCCCGAGTTGGCCCAGGCTAACGATCTGCCCCTGCTACCCTTCTTCATGGATGATATTGCGCTGCGCCCTGAACTTATGATGAACGATGGTATTCATCCCACCCCTGCGGCCCAGCCCAAGATCCGCGACAAGGTAGCCGGTTTTATTGAGCCCCTTATGGAGCCATAAGAAACATCTCCCCCTGTTTAACTCAGCAGCAGGCTGTTCATCAGGGCCCGCAGTTTGAGTGGTTTGACCGGTTTGCTGATGTAGCCATACCCCCGCTCGCGGATCTGCGCCTGCAGCTCGCTCTTGCGATCGGCGCTGATGATGATCCCTCCCAGTTCATCGCTACACACTCGTTGCAGCGCAGCGAGCGCCTCCAACCCGGTCTTGCCATCGTCGAGGTGGTAGTCAGAGAGCACCAGTCTCGGTACAAACCCCTCCGCCACCAGCGCCTCGGCTTCGGCCAGATCGACGGCGCAGCGCACCTCGCAGCCCCAACGGCAAAGTAGGGTGCTCATGGCGGTCAGAATGTCCCGCTCGTTGTCGATGCAGAGCACGGCCACCCCCTCCAGCTGGCTGTCGCGCGCCACCGGCGCCGCCAGCTGATGGGCCGTGACCGGCCGGGTCGCCAGATTGAGGGTCACCGCAAAGACCGATCCCTTGCCCGGCCAGCTCTGCAATGTGAGCTGATGACCGAGCACCTGCGAGATGCCACGGGCGATGGCGAGCCCCAGACCCAGCCCCTGCTCCTTGGCGGTGCGGGAGTGATCGAGGCGGGAGAACTCGTCAAAAATAGCCTCCTGCTTGTCCTGCGGGATGCCGGGGCCGTTGTCCCATACCTCGATGCGGATCTTCTCCCCCATCCGGCGACAACCGAGCAGCACCCGGCCACCCGGGTTGTAGCGAAACGCATTGGTGAGGAAGTTCTGCAGCACCCGACGCAGCAGCCGCACATCGCTGTGTACCGCATGCTTGCTCTCCACCACCGAGAAGTGGATCCCCCCCGCCTGCGCCAACACGCCAAACTCAGCCTTGAGGTTGTCGAGCAGATCGCGCAGGGCAAAGTCGAGCTTCTTGGCCTTGAACTTGCCCGCTTCGAGCCGCGAGATATCGAGCAGATCGGTGATGAGATCCTCGGTCGCCCCCAGCGCATCGTCGATATGGCGGGCGATGCGGGCCTGCTCGCCAGCATCGGGCAACATCTCCAGCAGGGAGGAGGTAAACAGCTTGGCTGCGTTGAGGGGCTGGGTCAGATCGTGGCTGACCGCCGCCAGAAAACGGCTCTTGGATTGATTGGCCCGCTCCACCTGCTGGTTCACCAGCAGCAGTTGGCGGTTGAGTTCGGAGAGCTCACGGGTACGCTCGGCCACCCGAGCCTCCAGATGTTCGTTGGCTTCACGCAGCACCCGCTCCGCATCGCGAAACGGGGTAATGTCGGTAAAGGTCATGACAAAACCGCCGGCGGGCATGGGGTTGCCCTGCATCTCAATCACCCGCCCGTCCGGGCGCTCCCGCGCCGAGATATGGGCGCTGCCGCGCTTCATAAAGGCGACCCGCCGCGCCACGTGCTCCTCAATATCGCCGGGGCCACAAAGCCCCTGCTGGGCGTTGTAGCGGATGATCTCCTCGATGGGACGCCCTGCCTGAATAAGCCCCGGCGGATAGTGGAACAGCTCGATGTAACGGCGGTTCCAGGCCACCAGCCGAAGTTCCCTGTCCACCACCGATATCCCCTGCCCGATATGCTCGATCGCCCCCTGCAGCAGGCCGCGGTTGAAGCGAAACACGTCGGAGGCCTCATCGACTATGGTGGCGATCTCCTCGAGCTGCATGTTGCGCCCCTGCAGGGCAGAGGCGAGCACCAGCCGCGCCGACGAAGTGCCAAATACCCCCGCCAGCAGCCGCTCGGTGTGGGCAATCAGTTCGGCCGAAGCCTGCATCTGGGGCGCCAGGGTGCCGCCCCGCTCACCGGCGAAACGACCAAAGGCGCGTTTGACCCGGCTTGAGCCGACGAAGCGGGCCGCCAGCATCTCCAGCTCCTTGACCGAGACCCGCGCCTGATAGAGGGCGGCGGTATCGCGGCTCGGCTTGCCGACAAAGTTCGCGGCCTGCAGCCGCTCGCTCACCGCCGGACGGGAGAGCAGGGAACCGGCCACATAGCCGAGCAGGTTGAAGAGCAGGCTCAGGAAGATGCACCAGGCCCCGAGACTCAGCTCGCGAAACGCGGGCCAGTCCGGCGGCGCCAGCAGCTCGGCCAGCGGTGAACCGGCCAGCAGCCCGCTCTCCACCAGCAGAGTCACGAACCAGAGGCTCACCCCGAGGCTCAACCCAAGATAGACCCCCTTGCGATTGCCGTGACGCCAGTAGAGACCGAGCAGCAGGGCTGGCGCAAACTGTGCCACCGCGCCAAAGGAGAGATAGCCGATGCGCGACAAGCTGGTGAGATCGCCGAGCCACAGGTAGAGCCCCCAGGCCGCCAGCAAGATCAGCAGGATGGCGCCACGGCGCACCTGCAACAGCAGCCGCACCAGCCGCTCGTCGCGCCCCTGCCGCCAGAAGCGGCGCAGCAGCACCGGCAGCACCAGATCATTGCTCACCATGATCGCCAGCGCGATGGTGCAGACGATCACCATGCCGGTTGCCGCCGAGGTGCCGCCGAGAAACGCCAGCATCGCCATGCCATCGAACCCGAGGGCCATCGGCAGACTGATCACATAGGTATCGGAGGCCATGTCGGCCCCGACCCACTGCTTGCCCGCCAGCGCCAACGGCCAGATAAAGAGCCCCATAACGAACAGGTAGAGCGGGAAGATCCAGCGCGCCCAGTGCAGATCCTGCCCCTGATTGTTCTCCACCACAGTCACATGAAACTGGCGCGGCAGGCAGATGACGGCGCACATCGCCAGCACCGTATAGATGGCAAGCTCCAGCAGGTTGCCGGGGCTCACCGCCATCACCTGCGCAAAGAAGTCGCGGGTCACCTGTTCGTGAGCCTCGCCCGGTTTGCTCAGGATCAGCCAGAGGGCGAAGCCCCCCACCGCGATAAAGGCCAGCAATTTGACCACCGACTCGAAGGCGATGGCCACCACCATCCCCCTGTGGTGCTCGGTGGCATCGAGATGGCGAGTACCGAACAGGATGCTGAACAGCGCCAGCAGCAGAGTGACCCCGAGCGCCAGCTCGCTGGTATTGCTGGTCGGGCTGATGCCGCCGCTGTTAACCATCAGCAGATCCAGCCCGGTGACGATGGCTTTAAGCTGCAACACCAGATAGGGGAGGATCCCCATGATGGCGATAAGGGCGATCACCATGGCGAGCCGCTGGGATTTGCCGTAACGGGCGGCGATAAAGTCGGCGATGGAGGTGATGTGCTCGCGCTTGGCCACCAGAATAAGGCGGGCCAGCAGCCGCCAGCCAAACAGAAAGACCAGCATGGGGCCAAGGTAGATGGGCACCGGCGACCAGGGGGATTCACTCGCCTGCCCCACGGTGCCGAAGAAGGTCCAGGAGGTGCAGTAGACCGCCAGCGACAGGCTGTAGAGCAGCGGTTGCCCCTTGAGACGGTGCCGTTTGTGCTTGTCTGCCACGAAGGCGATCAGAAACAGCAGCCCCAGATAGGTGAGCGACAATCCGATCAGCAGCCATCCCTGGTGCATCGATAACTCCTTGTCCATGTTGAGTTTTTGTATACAACCTCGCCAGTCTAGAGAGGCTGCAGCCAAAAGTCATCCCCTTCGGACAGATTGAAATTATCGTTTTTCAATAAGTTTTATCTTGACTGTATATCGCAAAACAATAAACATTGCCGGTGTGAATATTGATAAACGATAAACTTTACCTTTCAGATAAAACCATCACAGTGAGGAATGAGATGATCTCCAACAAACTCGAACGCTCGAGCATGCTGATCGAATGGCTGCTACTGCTGGCACTGCTGGCGACCCCTTTGATCACCTTGCTGGAGGTGTGGACCCCCTTCGGTGGCGCCGATTTTCTGCAGGAGAAGCTCAACACCATCTTGAGCCGCCCCGGCATCAATCCTGCCGACTATCCCCTTCACTTCTCCACCCGGCTGTTCGGCACCCTGGTGCAGCTGTTGCCGGATCTGGTCTTTATGATGATGCTCTGGCAACTGCGCCAGCTGTTTCGTGGCTACCGCGCCGGTCTGCTCTTCACCTTCGAGCAGATCCGCCGCTATCGGCAGATCGGACTGCTGCTCTGTACAACCTTCCTGGTCGAATTGATCCTGACCCCCTTGCTGGATACGGTGCTCACCATGAGAGGCCCGGAAGTACTCGGTACCATAGCGCTGAGTACCTCAGATTTCCGGGTACTGCTGGCGGGACTGATCGTACTTGCGCTGGCACTGGTCATGCGCGAGGCCAAACTGCTGGCCGATGAACAGCAACTGACGGTGTGAGGATCCTATGCCCATTATCATCCGACTCGATGCCCTGCTGGCCGAGCGTAAAATGACCGCCCGCGAGCTGGCCCAGCGCATCGACATCACCGAGGCCAACCTCTCGATCCTCAAGAATGGCCACGCCAAGGCGGTGCGCTTCTCCACTCTGGAGGCCATCTGCCGTGAACTCAATTGCCAGCCCGGCGATCTGCTGGGCTACGAGCAGGAGCGCTAACCCTCTTATGAGTCGCCATATCACCCTGTTTGCTCTGTGGCTGCTGCCGCTGTGGGCCTGCGCTGGCAATGACGCGAGCGGCCCCCGCTACCTTATCGAGCAGGGCGCCAGCGCCAATGTGCTGCAAGTGCACCTCACCATGCAGGGCAAGCCCCCTTTTACCCTGCTCCCCGCCCGCCAGTTGCCGGGCAGTGCCGCGCCGGTTTCCCCCGCGCTGGTCTGCCTTGCAAACAACCAGCCGGTTGCCCTCAACCAGCCCTTCTCCTGCAAGGAGATCGGCTGGCAGATCACGCTCACACCGGCTCCGGCAGAGGGTGCTGATGCCTCGGCCCAACAGTCGCTGCTGTTTGCTCCCAATCAGTGGCTATTGACCGAGTGGGGTAACTTTGTGCGCCAGATGGGGAGTCGCCAAGGAAAGGTTTGTCTGCCGGATGGCAGCTGCCAACCGTTGCCGGATGTCAACCAGCCACCGCTGATCCTGCCATTTGGTCTGCAAACTGTGCCCGTCACCAAGCCAGATCCGCGGCTGGTGCTGAGCCATGACGAGACCGCCAACCAGCTCGATCTGCCGGCCTTGCAGCAACAACTGAATGAGATCATCGACTATCTGGCCTTCCAGCTCGATGTGGATCCACCCACTCATCCATGGCAACTGGTGTGGCTGGGGCGGGATGTGGCGACCCGCTCCCTTGGCGGCGCCGCCGGGGATCAGGTGTTTGTCGCCAACTACCCCACCGAGGCTGGCAAACCGACGCCACAGACCCCCTTGCGCCTGCTGCGCACCTCAGCCCACGAGGCGGTGCATATCCTCAGCGCTCGCCATACTGCGCCACAACCCACCTGGGTCAACGAGAGCCTCGCCGAGTACCTCGCCATCAAGGCGTTGCGCCGCTTTCGGCTGCATCAGGTCACGGCGGTCAACGAGCTGGCCGAGCGGGGCAAACAGCTACCCCATAGCGAGAGCGGCCTCTATCGGGCCGCTCGCGAGGTGCTGGCGGGCGATCGCTCCTACTACCCGCTCTTTTACGTCAAGGGGAGCGCCTTCTGGGAAGCGCTAGAGCGGGAGCTGCAGCACAATGACGTGACGCTGGCGCAACTGCTGCCCCAACTGGGCTGGCTACCGGATGGTCGCTTTGATGCCGCCTCCAATGAGCTGCTTGCCGGCACCATCGGCTCGGATACCTGGCGCCGTCTCAGCCGCCTCTATCTTGGCTAGCAGCAGTAACGCCGCAAACTGCAACAACGAAAAAGGGAGAGCCGTGGCTCTCCCTGTTCAGATGTGCATTTCTCAGGCCGGAGCCCTCTCCTGCGCAGACGGCGCAAAGGGGCGCAGCCGCAGGAAGAAGACCGGCAAGACCACCAGCACCATCAGGAAGAAGATGCCGCCGCCGAGAGGCTCGAACAGCACGCCGCAAAGTGCCATCAGAGCCGCTACCGTCATGCCAAGACCCAACGCAGCGTAGAGGGACTGGGTCGGGATCAACTGCTCGGCCGGTAGCTGGCGGGTCATGAAGCGCACTGCCCCGAGATGGCTCACCCCGAACGTCACCGCGTGGAGCAGCTGCCCCAGCACCAGTACCCACAGCTCGGTCGAAGCCCCCAGCAATACCCAGCGCACCACACAACCGATGGCTCCGGCGATAAAGAGGCTCTGCGCCCCGAGGCGCTGCAGGAAGCGCTTGTCGGCGGCGAACATGCAGATCTCGGCCACCACCCCGATCGCCCAGAGGTAACCGATGATGGTGCCGCTATACCCTTGCGCCTTCCAGTAGATGGCACTGAAACCGTAATAGGCAGCGTGGCTTCCCTGCAGCAGCGCGGTCAGCAACAGGAAGCGGCGCACCGGCGCGCTGCGCAGGGTCGCCAGCAGGGATGCCTTGGCGCGCTCCCCCTGCACATCCTGTGGCGCGGGACTAAGTGGCAGCCAGCTGAGCAGCAGCATCAGCACCAGCCCCGCCACCATGGTGTGCAAAATCCAGTCGCTGCCGAAGTTGCCCACCAGCGCCCCCACCAGAGTCGAGGCAACGATAAAAGCAAACGAACCGCACAGCCGCACCTTGCCGTAGTCGATGTGAGCCTGCACCACCATGCGGGTTGCCAGTGCCTCACCCACCGGCATCAGGGTCGGGTAGATAAAGTTGGCAATCAGGGTGAGACCGACCAACCACCAGAGGTGATGGCTGAGATAGAAGCCAAGGAAGGCGAGCAGACTGAGCAGAGATAACAATCGGGTAACCGGCAGCAGATGACCCGCCCCCTTGATCTGCCCCATCACCATCAGGTTGCCGGCAAAGCGGATCGCCATCCCCACCCCCAGCAGGAGACCAATCATCTCGGCGCTGACGCCCACCCCCTCCAGCCAGAGCGACCAGAACGGCAAGTAAGCGCCGTAGACAAAATAGAAGGCGCCGAAAAAGAGCGCTAACCAGGAGAACGCGGGCATAGAACCTCTACAACCGAATGACGGGAGCAGAATGATAACCCATCCTCCCCCGCAGATCCCGATGGAAACCCCGCTAAGAAAACGAAAAAACTTCAATAAAATTGAACTATTACCGAAGAAGCGGGGTCTACTTGGTAACACCTCCTCCTGGTTAGTGTTGCAATCCTTCCACCCGCCCATGGCGGGTTTCTTTTTTTGCGACGGCCAACCTGGCGGATAATTTGACCATCGTCACAAATAATAGGGTAGCTAGTGTAGTGGTCTAATCATCCCGGACACCATTTTAGGTGGTACAGTCGCCACCATGACCTGAGGTGTTCAATGACAAGA